>URGF01000071.1 GCA_900547285.1 uncultured Collinsella sp. | reverse complement strand
CTCGGGAGCAGGAGCCGGAGCGGAAGGTTGCACGAACGAGGGCTCGGCATCGGGTGCGGGCCGGAGCTCGGGCTCGGGCTGCGTTTCGGGAATGGGCTGTGTTTCGGAAACGGGAGCAACGGCCGGTTCAGCAGCTGGCCCGGATTCGGAGGCAGGTGCGGATTCGGAGGCAGGTGTAGGGACATCGGCTGCGGCAGGTTCACGCCCGGCAATCGGCTCCGCTACAGCGGCAGGCACAGGTTCAGGTTCAGCCGCAGCCTCCGGTTCTGCAACAGCGGGCGCTTCGGCACCCGCGGCAGGCGCAAGTCCGGCAACAGGTTCGTCGGCAACAGGTTCGTCGGCCGGCTCAGCCTCAGGCTCAGGCTCAGGCCCGGGCTCGGGCTCGGGCTCGGGCGCAGGCGCCGGCGCCGCAGCGGAATCGGATACGGGCGCTGCGTCGGCGCTAAAACCAGCCGGAGCAGACTTCTTCTCAAACGGCAGCACAAAAGTCAGGACGTCGTCCTTGTCCTCGTCGGCCCACTCGCTTGCGTAGCGCGCAACCCAATAGCCAACGGCACGGTGCTTGAGCATCTTGCCAAAGACCGTGAGGAATACCGTGACAAACGCCGTCAGCACCAAGAACAATACGAGCGTGATGCCACCGCCGGTAACAAGCGCCTCAATAGCCGTAGGACGGTAGTAGTAGCTATACATACCGACAGAGGCAATGGTGCCAAAGACGAACGTCAGGATCCAGGTGACAACGTTGGCGACCAGGCCCGTCAAAAACTCGGGAAGGAACGAAGCGCAGAACAGTTTGGTCTTGTTGTGCTTAAAGGCCGCCCAGACCTTATCGAGCGAAAACGCGCTCTCGACACGACCGGTCACCGCAAAGTGCATCACGGCAATGTCGGCGAACATCTTAAAGAAGACCCCCAAGACCGCCGTGGCAATCATAGCCAGGACAAGCAGGCCAAGCGAGCCGAACAGCGCTGCCTCGAGTGCATAAGAGCCGTAATACGAATACGAGCCCGCGGCGCCAATTACCACGCTCTCCACCAGCGAAAGCACTACACCGATAACGGGAATGGCAGCGATAACCTCGAGCACGACCGAGATAACGCTCGAAAAGACTCCGAGGCCAAACGACGTGGAACGCATGAGTGGACGATCCATACCGTCATCAACCTTGAGCGACAGATCGCGACCCCACTCAATACCAAAGCCGGAACCACACACGCTCGCAATGCAAGCTGCCAAAAAGCCGATGGCAGCCGCGATACCGCCGATAACGGGAATGAACAGCACGAGCACCGACACAACACAAATCAGCGCCGGCAAAAAGGCGATCTGGCACACGCGCTGCAGCACGCCCGGCGTCTTGGTCATGTCCTCAAACGCCTGAGCCACACAGCCCTTGGACGCATTCGCCACGGGCGGTTGCGGAACAAACTGCTGGGGCTGACCCTGAGGGGCAGAGGCTGCGGCACCGGCATTGGGGGCACCACACGCACCACAGAACTTATCGTTGTCGCCCATGGGGGCACCACACTGCGAACAGAACATCGAGATCATCCCTTCGTATCTTGAGCGAATCATCTGGATCGCAAACGATGTCTTTGGCATCATTATCACCCAATGTGGGGACAAATACTCCAACATGACGCATTTGCAATGCGCAGGGCGCTATTCGATTGTTTGATAAGCTCGACCGCGTTAGTTCGTTCCGCGGAAACCCTTGCCGACGATCTCGGAGCTGTCGACGATCGTGATAAAGGCACCCGGATCGATCTCGCGAGCGTAGCGACGCAGCTGCACGGCCTCGCGACGACTCAGCACGCTCATGATCACCGTCACGCACTTGCCCGAGAAGGCGCCGTAGCCGCGGCTGATAGTCGCCGTGCGGTTGAGATGTTTGACGATAAACTCCTCGACCTTAAGGGGCTCGGAGCAAATGACCGTGCAGACTTTGCGCAGGTGAATGCTCTCGATGGCCTTGTCGACCACGAGCGTCTTGGCAAACAGGCCAAGCACGCAATACAGACCGACGCGCGGGCCGTACAAGAAGGCCGCGATGGTCACAATGCCGATATCGACCAACAGCAGGGCGCGGCCAATCTCGAGCGTCGTGCGACGTTTGAGGATCATGGCGAGAATGTCCGTGCCGCCCGTCGAGGCACCAATATCAAAGACGATAGCGCTGCCGAGCGCCGGCAGAATCACGGCAAAGCACAGGTCGAGCCACATATCGCCCGTCATCGAGACATCGGTCGGAATAAAGAGCTCAAACAGCGAAACATAGGCGGACAGCGCAAACGAGGCAAAGACACTCCACAGGATTGCCTTGCGCTCCAAAAAGATAAAGCCCAAGACGACGAGAACCGCGTTGATAATCCACATAAAGACGCCGACAGGCAGGGTCGGGAACAGCGTGGAAAGAATGACCGACACGCCCGAGGTGCCGCCAAAAGCAAAGTGATTAGGGGTTTTAAACGCGACGATGGCAAAGGCCGTGAGGATCAGGCCCAAATTGAGCTCGGCAAAAAAGCGCGGAAAGCCCGGCTCCTGGCTGCGCTTGCGACCAGCGCGCTCGCCCCGCTCGATAACATCGCGATCGACCACGCGCTCCATCGGCACTACGGGAGGACGATGCACCTCCTCGGCAGCACGCGACGCCGCCTCTGCCGCAGCGGCCTCAATTGCCCATGCCTTGCTTTCTGTTTCGTGCTCGTCGGCCATTACGGCAACCCCTCGTTAACAATTTGGAAACAATGCGCCCATTAGAGTAACGCGGAACGTGGGGATTGCAACCCTTAGTTAGACGAGCGGTATAACTATATCGGGAGCGTACAAAAACGGCCGGCCACGCTTTTGCTTGCGCGGTCGGCCGTTTAATGTTTTCGCAGATAAAACCTGCCAAAACAAACCTGTCCCCTTTTGAAAGGTTATTCGTGCTGGCTGGTGCGGTGCTCGTACTCCTCGGGGGTGATGACATCCTCGATGCGCAGGTTGACGCCCGCCACCTCAAGGCCGGTCATCGCGGCAAGGCGCTCGGTGACACGTGCCTTGACATCGTCGAAAATCGCGGGCGCATAGGCGCCGTACTCGATGATGACGGAGATGTTGACGACCACGCGATTGTCATCGGTGACCTCGACCGTCACGCCCTTGGTCAGATTCTCGGCACCAAACTGCTCCTGCACAAAGTGCATGAGGTTACCCTTCATGCCCAGAACGTGCGGAACCTCGCGAGTGGCCATGGCAACGATCTTCTCGATCACACCGTTGGAATAGGTCAGC
Source organism: uncultured Collinsella sp. (assembly GCA_900547285.1). Classification (GTDB taxonomy): domain Bacteria; phylum Actinomycetota; class Coriobacteriia; order Coriobacteriales; family Coriobacteriaceae; genus Collinsella. The sequence goes on along the minus strand of URGF01000071.1, from coordinate 5,665 downwards.
GAGTCCTCGGACTCGTCCGCCTCCTCGTCGTCCTCATCCGTATCGGACTCGGCCTCGACGAGAGCCTCGTCCTCGAGCGTCACATCCTCAGCTTCGGCGACGACCGCCTCGTTCTCCTCGAGCTCGGTATCGGCTACATCGACCTTCGTATTAAAAGCCATGGTTCCTCCTTATGCCTGCCGCGGATGCGACAGTCGAATACATATTAGCGGCCGCTAAACAGACGGCCGAAGAAGTTGACGATCCCGTTCTCGCCGTCGCGAATTTGACCGATCACAGCGCCGATCAGCACGAAGAATGCAATGACGAGCGTATCCCACAGGCCGAGCGTGAGCACCAACACGGCGAGGATAAAGCCGGCGACGGCACCGAGCGTGGTGTTGGGATGACGCACAGCATAGCTCCAGATGGCAGCGCCCGTACCCTTGATGAGACCCATAGCCTCGTCAAAATCCGCGGCTGCCGCGTCTTGTAACTCGGTTGCCTCTGCTTTGGAATCAACAGGTTCGCTCGCCGGCGTAGCGCTCTGGTCAATCGTCAGGCGCGGCGTACGAGCGGTCTTATCTTGATTGGTATCAATCACCGGAAACCTCCACGGTCTGGACGGTAGTCTTGGACGGCAAAAAACGGACACGCGCGGTCGTACCCGGCGTGCCGAGCATGGTGTCGCAGGCCTTCTCGATGCGCTGCTGCATCGAGGTGGCAAGAGCGGCAACGTCCTTATCATCGAGCGCGATGGCCTCGACCTTAAAACGGACGTGCGAATCGTCGGAGCCTTGGACGCGGGCCTCGATATGCTCAACCATCACGCGGTCGTCGCGCTCGGCAGCAGCCCTGGCGCACGAAGAAAGCGCCGCAAGGGTAACCTCGATATTGCGCTCCCCCGCCGGATGCACGCAGGACGGCTCGCGACGGGCGAACATCAGGCGGAAAAAGCTCAGCAGTACGCCAAGCGCCACGACGCCGGCGCACACCGTCACGACGATGCGCGGCATGGGGTCGCGCATCAGCAACATAAAGCGATACGTATACGGCCCCCAAAACTGGCAGACAAGTGTACCCAGCGCCACGATGGTGGCGGCAAGGTACACGATTGCTAGGGCTCGTTTGAGTACGCGCACGCGGCGCTCCCTTCAAATCTCGGCTCTCGAAATGCAGAACGGTTCGCATCATTATAAAAGAGCCGGGTCCGGTGCTCTACGCACGCGGATCCGGCTCATCTATTCCACGAGGCTTGCATGCTCGCTTCATTATGCCCAGATATGCACGGCTCAATCCGTGCTGGCGCTACTCCTCCTCGAGGGCAGCGATGACCTCGTCGGTCATGTCCATGGTGCTGTAGACGTCCTGGACGTCGTCGAGCTCCTCAAGACGGTCGATGAGGCGCTGGACCTTCTTGGCGTCGGTACCAGAGACCTCGGTCGGGGTGGTCGGGACCATGGTGGTCTCGGAACCCTTGACCTGGACGCCCTGCTCCTCGAGCGCCTTGGAGACAGCCATGACGTCGTTGGCAGCAGTCCAGACGATCCACTCCTCGCCGGCATCCTCGTAGTCCTCGCCACCGGCCTCGGCGATGGCCATCATGAACTCATCCTCGTCACCGGCAGCACCGTTGGCGATCATGGTCTCCTTCTTGGCGTTCTCGTCCAGGATCTCCTTGGCGACGACGATCTGGCCCTTGCGCTCAAATTGGAAGGCGACGGAGCCGGAGGTGCCCAGGTTGCCACCAGCGTGGGAGAAGGCGGAACGGACATCAGCGGCGGTACGGTTGCGGTTGTCGGTCAGGCAGTCGACGTAGACGGCAACACCGGCGGGACCGTAGCCCTCGTACACGATGTTCTCGTAGACGGCAGCGTCAGCACCCGAACCAAAAGCCTTGTCGATAGCGGACTTGATCTTGTCCTTAGGCATGGACTGAGCCTTGGCCTTGGCAACGGCGGCGGCGAGGCTGGCGTTGTTCTCGGGCAGCGGGTCGCCGCCGAGACGGGCAGCAACGGTGATGTTGCGGCTGAGCTTGGAGAAGAGGGCGGAACGCTTGGCGTCCTGCGCGCCCTTACGATGCTTGGTTGTGGCCCACTTAGAGTGTCCGGACATACGTGTCTCCTATCGGTTTCGACCTAAAGCCCAGCGCAGATGCTCGGGCAATATAAACAAACGTCGTTATGATATACCTACTGGCCTGCGAGATAAACCCCAAAATGAAGGCGTCGTGATGATGGCCCCTTTGGTGCAGCAAAGAAACCTGACCCCAATGCACCAGGTTAGGACCAGAGGAAGTCACTGCGGGTGACGGTGGCGCCGATGGCGAAGGGCATGCAGGCGATGACCGGATACAGGTAGCGCATGTAGGTCGAGCCGTTGCACGGACCAATCAGGCACACGGCGAGCACGCCCAACAGCGGCACCCAGATCGCCAGCGCACGCCATGAATGACGACGCAGCAGGTAGACCACCACGGCGATCATAATCCACACATAGGTGGCCGAGCTCATGGTGAGCGAAATAAACGGGATGCGCTGCACCGCCACACGGTACAGATTGATCAGGTGGTCGCACCAGCGCACAACCTTGCTATCGACCGGATGGAAGTCGAAGTACTTGAGGTTGTCGGGACGCGCCATGATCTCGGCACTACGCGCCGTGCTGTAGACCCAGGCATCGCGCGCGCTCGGATAAAAGTAGCCGTAATAGTTATTGATGAGCGCCGAGATATAGCACTCGGGATCCTTTTTGAACATCTGCGCCCAGACCTCAAAATAGGCCTTGATGTCCTCCTGCGAGGCGTACTCGTTAAAGCAGTTCTTGACGGCATCCGACTTATCCGGGTTGTAACGGCGGCCCAGATTCTCGTACTTGAGCACCCGGTCGATCACGGCGCGCTCCTCGTCGGTCACCAAGCCGTCGCAAGGAGCCTCCACGATGGTGCCGTCCTCCTTTACCGTGGGGTTGACGCCCGAGTTGAGGCCGTCGTGCTTTTGGACGAAACGAGCCGTCTGTTGGAACGGAATCGAGAGGATTTCGCGCTTGGAACCAGGCGTGATGTCGTGCGTCGGCATAAAGACCTTGGTGAAGTACATATTAGAGGCAAGGCAGAGTGCGAGCACCGCGAGGACGCCAACCCAGCGGAAGCGCGGCGTGGCGCATGAGACCGCGGTGCCCGTCTGCTTAGCCGCACGACGGGCGACATGTACATCCCATGCGCAAAACGCCGCCGCAATCACGCAGGCCGCCAACGGAAAGACCAGACCGCCATTGCGCAAAAACGTGGAACCCATGGCAGCCAGCGCAAGCAACAGCCAGTCGTGGCGCGCAAAGAGCACGGGGGCTTTCTCGCCCGCCCGCTCGACATTGGCATCACGACGGGGCAAGCCACATGCCACGAGCTTGACGGTCTGTACCAGCAGCACCAAAAACGCGTCGGCAAAGAGCACGTCTTTGGTGAGCAGGGCCGCGTAGTTAGAGAACATCGGCATAAACGCAAAGAACAGCAGGATCGTACCGCGAACCGGCAGGCTCACGCCCAGTTTGCGCAGCGACGAAATGGAATAGGCCATGCAGGCAGCCGTGATGACAAATTGAGCGCAGGTATAGATGATGAGGCCCGCGTTAGCGCTGCTGAACAGCGAAAGCCCCAGTTGAACGCACGAGCCGATAATGGCCGTGTGCACGACCGGGTGATGCCCGTTGAGCAGGACATTGGGGTTGAGTAGGCGCAGGTAGTCGCTCGTGCCGTTGGGATAGTTGAACCACTGGCGAATCTGCGCACCCGTATCTCCCATAAAAAGGCCGGGCAGCGAAGCGATGAGCGTGGGCGCCCAGGCGACCATAAGCACCAGGAAGGGCCCGGCAAAGGGATGGGCCGAGAGCACGGCGTGAGCCACACGCCATACGCGGCCAAAGTGCGCTTCGGAAAACGGAATGCGCCGAGAGCTCAGCCAATCTAGACACTCAAAAGCCAGGTAGAAGGCAACGACCGCCAAGAGCATCCAGCCCGCACCGCCTATCCAGGCGCAGATGATGCGAGCCTTGTCGCCGAGTACGATCTCGGCAGAATCGGTGAGGTCGTAGCTGCGGCCAAACACCATGCAGACGGCAAAGAACAGCGACGGAAGGATCACCGAAGGACGCCAAGCATCGCCGCGGCCAAAGAATACGTAGCGAAACGGCAGAGTGAGCAGGCAGGCAAGCGCAAGCAGCATGACCGCGTCGGTATGGCCGGCAAACGAGAGGAGCACCTCGTAGCACACGTACAGCATGCCCGAGGCTTTGGGGTCAATCGCCAAGACTGCGTTGCTCGAGACCGGCGCGGGATCGATGGAAAACGCCGTGGTCGCCAACAGCGCGAGCAGAAATGCGATGAGCGTCTGCTTGGCGGGGTAGCGCTTAAACCAGACGATGCGGGCAGCGTCGCGCGCGGCCGTTGTGGAGAGGTCGGAATCCTTCACAGTCCAAAGAGCCTTTCTAGAAACCCGCCAAAAAGGGACAGGTTTATTTTGGCAGGTTTTATCTGGGAAAACGTTACGGTCCTGTCATCGTTGCCTAGCAAACCACCACAAAGGTGCCTGTCCCCTTTGTGGTGGTTAGACGTCGAGGTAGATGCGCTGGGGGCGATTGCGGTGTAGGGCGAAGATGATGAGCACCAGGCCGGCAATCACGAGCGGCAAACTCAGCAGCTGGCCCATGGTGATAACGCCTCCCAGCAGATAGCCCAGCTGGGCATCGGGCACGCGCACGAACTCAACGAGAAAGCGGACGATGCCGTACCCCATCACGAACACGCCCATAAACGTGCCCTGGGGCAGCAGCGGCTTTTTGCGACTGAGCACCTGTAGGATGCAAAAGAGCACGATGCCCTCTAGAAACGCCTCATAGAGCTGGGAAGGATGGCGCGGCATATCGCCCGCCGTGCCGCCAAAGACCACACCCCAAGGCAGATTGGTCGGCTTACCCCACAGCTCGCCGTTGACGAAATTGGCACAACGGCCCAGGCACAGGGCCAGCGGGGCGCCGATCACGGCAAGGTCGGCGACGGTCCAGGCGTCGAGCTTATACATGCGGCACACGATGATGCCGCCCAAGATGCCGCCCACCAGGCCGCCGTGGAAGCTCATGCCGCCCTCGTTGGTGGCAAAGATCTCGAGCGGGTGGGTCCAATAGTAGCCATCGCCGTAAAAGACGACGTAAAACAGGCGCGCGCCGATGATGAGGCCAAAGACCGCGCCGACCACGACGCTCGTCAGGTCATCAATCGTAATGTCGAAGCCCCAACGACGCTGCGTGCGGTACATAACGACCGCCGTGAGCAGAGCGCCGACCACGTAGGCCAGGCCGTACCAGTAGATGGTGATGGGGCCCGCCGAGATCGCGACGGGATCAAGCATATGGTAGAGGTCGTTGAGCATGTCGACCCTCCTACTCCCTACATACAAATGCGGCCGCGGGCCTTGCGCTCGCAGCCGCATATTTGGGCGTAACGTCTATGCGGAGTATGCCGTCCGCAGCTTTCGCATCTTAGAACGGCGCGTACTCGTCGTACAGGTCGTCGGTCTCGCCGGAGGCATTGACCTGCTCAACGCGGGTAACGCCGGGCACGTGCTCCTTGAGGATACGCTCGATGCCCATGGAAAGCGTCAGGGCGCTCATGGGACAACCGGCACAGGCGCCC
>URGF01000070.1 GCA_900547285.1 uncultured Collinsella sp. | reverse complement strand
TTTGGGGTCTAGCCTAGGCCGCTCGGGTAGAATTACCGCAATATATACGCTGCTGTGAGCAGGAGGTTGCCGCGCATGGCGACGATGAACGAAAAAGATTACTACGAGATTTTGGGTGTCTCCAAGGACGCCACCTCGCGTGATATACAGAAAGCCTTCCAGCAAAAGGCCCGCAAGCTCCATCCGGACGTCAACAAAGAACCGGATGCCGAGGAAAAGTTCAAAGAGGTTTCCGAGGCCTATGCTGTGCTTTCGGACGAGCAGAAGCGTGCGCGCTACGACGCCATGCGCTCGGGCAATCCCTTTGCCGGCGCTCCCACGGCTTCGCCCTATGGCGGCGGTTACGCCGGCAGCGCGGGCTACGGCAATCCCTTTGAGGGCGGCTTTCCCTTTGGTGGCGCCTGGGGTCAGCCGCGTCGCGGGCAGGCTGCCTATAATCCCGAGAACGGCGCCAACGTGGTCGTCGATATTAAGCTCGACGCCAAGGAGGCCAAGGGCGGTGCCCGCAAGACCGTCCGCTATACGCGCTTCGATACCTGTGGTCACTGCGGCGGTTCGGGCTCTGTTTCGTCCGAGCATGCACATACCTGTCCGAGCTGCGGCGGTCGCGGCCACATCGATGTCGACCTGTCCTTTCTGTTTGGTGCCGGTACGTTCCAGTCTGTCTGCCCTGAGTGCGGTGGCTCCGGTAAGGTCGTCGCCGACCCCTGTCCCGATTGCGGCGGCAGCGGGCGAACCCGTGTGACCTCCGAGCAGACGATTGAGTTTCCCGCCGGCACGCACGATGGCGACGAGGTCCGTATTGGCGGCATGGGTCACGCCGGCACCAACGGCGCCTCTGGCGGTGATCTGGTCGGTCGGGCCCATGTTGAGGCCGAGCGCCTGGAAGGCAAGGCCCGTACCGGTTTTTACCTGATGGGCATCGTGGCGCCGTTTTTGGTGCTATCGGCCATCTCGGGCGTGTTCTCGGCCTTTGCCGTGATGTGCTTTATTCCGTTTGCCATGGGCCTGTTCATGGTGCTCTCGGACGGCGTGCTGCACCGCAGCCTGCTGTGGTGGAAGCGCGGCGCGATGCAGTTTGCCAACGGTTTTGCCAACGGATTTATGTTTGCGCTCGTGTCGGTTTGGTTTGCGAGCTGCTCGCAACGTGCCATGCTTTCGCCCTACGCAATGCAATAACATCAAACCCTCTGTTTGCGGCCGGCCCAGCTTGGGTATAGGACGCACTGTGACAATAATGAAAGTCGGAAGGATTCGGTCGTGTCGGAAAATAGGGATTACTACGAGGTGCTTGGCGTCGACAAGGATGCCGACGCGCGGACGATTAAGCGCGCGTTTCTAAAGAAGGCCCGTACCGTACACCCGGACGTTTCGGACGACCCCGAGGCCGAGGCTAAGTTCAAAGAGCTCAACGAGGCATATTCCGTTCTTTCCGATGAGCAGAAGCGTGCTAACTACGACCGTTACGGCACTGCCGACGGCCCCGGTGGCTCCGGCTACGTCGATATCAACGATATCTTTGGTGGCATGGGCATGGACGACTTGTTCTCGTCGTTCTTTGGCGGCGGTGCCGGCGGTGGCGCCCGCAGCCGTCGTGAGCGTCGTCGCGGACGTGATATGGCCATCTCGCTTTCGGTGACGCTCGAGGAGGCGGCGCTCGGCTGCAAAAAGACAATCAGCTATGACCGCCTTGCTCCTTGCGAGGACTGCAATGGCACCGGTAGGGCAGAGGGCGCACAGGAAAAGCAGTGCGGCCGCTGCCACGGTACGGGCTACGTCACGACGGTTCAGCGATCGTTTTTGGGCCAGGTTCAGTCTTCCTCGCCTTGCCCCGACTGCCATGGCGAGGGCACGGTTATCGATCATCCCTGCGAGACCTGCGACGGTCAAGGCCGCACGCCTTCGCACGAAAAGATCGACATCGATATTCCCGCCGGCGTTTCGACCGGTCGCCAGCTTCGTGTGAGCGGCTTTGGCGAGGCCGGCCTTCGCGGCGAGCCTTCGGGCGACCTGATTGTCAACGTGCGCGTCGCCGACCATGAGCGCTTTAAGCGCAACGGTGATGACCTGTACCTGGTGAGCGATATCTCGATTGCGCAGGCTGCGCTCGGCTGCGAGATTGAGGTCGAGGGCATTATGCCCGACGAGGTCGTTAAGGTGACGGTTCCCGCCGGCGCCCAGTACGGCGACACCGTGAGCGTCAATAATTACGGCATGCCGCGCATTGGCGGTGGCGGTTCGCGTGGCCGCCTGATCGTGCAACTGCGCGTGGTCGTTCCCACCAATCTTTCCAATAAGCAGCGCGAGCTGCTCCGTGCTTTTGCCGATGAGATGGGCGATGACGTCGCTTCTGGTAAGAAGTCGGTGACCGACCGTATCAAGAGTGCCCTCGACGATATCCTCGATTAAGGAGCCCGCGTGCTCGCACCCCATATTTCCGTCGTCAACCTCGGCTGCCGTGTCAACCGGGTTGAGTCTGACCGTATCACTGCCGATCTTATGCGCTTGGGCTTTGCTATTGTGGAGCCCCAGGATGCCGATCTGATCGTCATTAACACTTGTGCCGTTACGGGCGAGGCCGAGGCTAAGACCCGTAAGGCCGTCCGTCATGCGCTGGCCCATCCAAACGAGCCCTATGTGGTCGTGACCGGATGCGTGGTCAATTTGCATCCCGAGGAGCTGTCGGAGCTTTCGGATCGCGTGATTGCCGAGCCGTCCAAGATAGATGTCGCCGAACGTGTTTGCGAGGTGCTGGGTGTTGAGTCCGATAGCGTTCCCGCCTGCAGCGATGGCGAGGTGGTCGATGCGCTCGGTCGCTCTCGCCTGGGCGTGAAGATTCAGGATGGCTGCAACCATCGCTGCACCTATTGCATTGTGTGGAAGGCGCGCGGCCCCGAGCGCTCCGTGCCCGTCGAGTCCGTGCTCGAGCAAGTTCGCGAGGCCCAGGAGGCCGGCGTGCCCGAGGTGGTGCTGACCGGTGTGAACCTGGGTGCCTACGATGGCAAGAGCGCGACCGACGAGCACGTCGAAATCGATGAGCTGCTCGAGGCCATCATGGAGCGCACGTCTATTCCGCATGTGCGCATTTCCTCGGTCGAGCCCATGGATATCTCCGAGCGCCTGCTTAAGGTTATGGCGCGCTACCCGCAGCGTATCGCCCCGTTTTTGCACCTGCCCGTGCAGTCCGGCTGCACGGCGACCCTGCATCGCATGGGCCGTCCCTATAGCGCCGAGGCCTTTGAGGACACGGTGCGTATGATTCGCGCCAACTTGCCCCAGGCGTCCCTTTCGTGCGATGTCATCGTCGGTTTTCCTGGTGAGACGGACGAGGAGTTCGAGGAGTCGCTGGCGCTGTGCCGCCGTGTGGGTTTCTCGCGTATGCACGTGTTTCGCTACAGCAAGCGTCCCGGTACCCTTGCTGCCGACATGCCCGACCAGGTGCCACCCGAGGTTATGGCCGAGCGCAGCCGCCGTATGCGGGCCGCCGCACAGGAGCTCGCTATTGCCGACGCTCGTCGTCGCGTGGGCACGGTCGAGCGTGCCGTGCTCGAGTATGGTGACAACCTGACGCTCGGCTCGTTCCATCATGCCCGTCTTGACGATACCTGTGGACTTACAGCCCCGTGCCTGCTCGATGTTGCTATCATCGGAGTCGATGATTCCGGCTTGGTCCATGCACGCAGGGAGGTTCATGGAAGCCTCGAAGATTAGACTTACCGTTCCCGAGGGAATTGATCCCTCGTGCGTTTTGGGCGCCGGCGACGGCGTCCTTCGCGTGCTCGAGAGCTTGGTTCGCGCTCACGTGGTCGCCCGTGGCGATAGCATCGCCGTGAGCGGCGACCCGGACGAGGTCGAACTCGTGGCGCGCTTTTTCGAGCACGCTTTTCGCGAGGCGGCCGCCGGGCGCACGCTGTCTGCCGACGATGTCTCTCGCTGCCTGGCCGTCCTGCGCGACGGTGAGCACGAGGCTACGTCGCTTCGCGATGACGTGCTGCTTTCGTATCGCGGCCGCGTCATTCGTCCCAAGACGCTCGGGCAAAAGCGCTACGTGGATGCCATTCGCTCGCATACCATCACGTTTGGCTTGGGTCCTGCCGGTACCGGTAAGACCTATCTGGCCATGGCGCTCGCTGTTGCCGCACTCAAGCGTCACGAGGTGGGCCGTCTGATCTTGACGCGTCCGGTTGTCGAGGCGGGGGAGAACCTGGGCTTTTTGCCCGGCACCCTCGAGGAAAAGATCGATCCGTACATGCGCCCGCTCTACGACGCCCTATTTTGCATGATGGATCGCGAGCGCACCGATGAGCTCATGGAGCGCGGCGTGATCGAGATCGCCCCGCTTGCCTACATGCGCGGCCGCACGCTGAGCGACGCCTTCGTGGTGCTCGACGAGGCCCAAAATACCACGCCCGAGCAGATGAAGATGTTTCTGACGCGCCTGGGCTTTAACTCCAAGTTTGTGATTACCGGCGACCTGAGCCAGCGTGACCTGGTGGGCCGTCGTGGTGGCTTGGCGGATGTCGAGAAGATTTTGGGCCGTGTCGACGATGTCGCATTTTCTCACCTCGAGCGTGCCGACGTGGTGCGCCATGCCCTGGTGGGACGTATCGTCGAGGCATATGATGCTTATGATGACGTGCGCGAGCAGCGCCCGCGCGACCGAAAGGAGTCCCGTTGAGTGTATTGATCAGCAACGATGCCGAGCTCGATACGCTGCTCGACGCGCAGGAGGTAGAACACATCTGCGAGGTCGTGCTTGCCGCCGAAGGCGTTGAGCGTGAAGTCGAGATTTCCCTTTCGTATGTCGACGAGGACGAGATGCACGAGCTCAACCACGAGTGGCGCGGTATCGACCGCACCACCGATGTCCTCTCGTTTGAATGCGACTCGGCCTTTGACGAGGATATTCCCGCCGACGAGACGCTTGAGCTTGGCGATATCATCCTGGCCCCGCAAGTCATTGCCCGTCAGGCCCCCGGCTTTGGCAATGCCCCTGCCGACGAGTGCCGCCTTATGCTTGTGCATGGCATGCTGCACCTGCTGGGGTATGACCATATCGAGGACGACGAGGCCGAGGTCATGGAGGCCCGCGAGGACGCCATCCTGCGCGATCTGGCGCTCGAGCGCGGCGAGGACCCCAAGCTGGTCCACGTCGGCCCCATCACCAACCACGCCCACGACTAGGAGCCGTCTATGATTCCCGGATCGAACAAGGACCATCCGTCCTTCTTAAAGTCGTTCTCCTACGCCATGGAGGGCTTCGTCACCGCCGTCAAGACCGAGCGCAATATTAAGGTCATGCTCGTTGCGGGCGTGTGCACCGTCATTGCCGGCTGCATCGTGGGGCTCGACATTGCCGAGTGGGCCACGATTATCATCTGTTGTGGCCTGGTGATTCACGGCGAGCTATGCAACACCGCCATGGAGGCGATTGTCGATCTGGCGACCCAGGAGCTCCATCCGCTGGCAAAGCGCGCGAAGGATATCGCCGCCGCCTCCGTATACGTTCTTTCCATCACCGCCGCGATTGTGGGCTTGCTGGTATTTGCCCACGCGCTCGGCTTTATCTAGAAAGGGATTTTCATGTCCGACACTATGCAGCCTATCGATGAAATTTTGGACGACGAGGTCCTGGATGCGGCGGATGCCGAAGCGGCCGAAGCATACGAGGAAGTCGAGGAATTCGATCCGTTTGAGGGCATGAGCGACGAGGAGCTCGACGCCCTGTGCGACGAGGACGATAGCCTCGCGGGCTTTGGCGACGTTGAACCCGGTTTTCGCAGCGGCTTCGTAGCCCTGGTCGGACGCCCCAACGCCGGCAAGTCCACGCTGCTCAACGCCTGCTATGGCAAAAAGGTCGCCATCACCTCGCCGGTGGCACAGACGACCCGCCGTCGCATGCGCGCCGTCGTCAACCGTCCCGGCTACCAGCTGGTCTTTGTCGATACCCCGGGTATTCATAAGCCCAAGGACGGCCTGGGGTCCGAGCTCAACAAGAGCGCACTGTTCGAGTTGAACGATGTCGACGTCGTCGCGTTTTTGATTGATGCCACCAAGCCCATCGGCAGGGGAGACGCCTGGGTTGCCGAGCGTGTCAGATGCGCTCGTTGCAAGAAGGTCCTGGTGCTCACCAAGGCCGATGAGGCCGACCCCGCACAGGTCATGGAGCAGCTTAAGGCTGCCCACGAGCTTATGGAATATGACGACGAGATTGTGACGTCGTCGGTTAAGAACTTCAACGTCGATGCCTTTATAGAGACCGTTGCGCACTTTTTGCCTGAGGGTCCGCGTTGGTTCCCCGAGGACATGGGTACTGACGCTTCCGATGAGACGCTCGTTGCCGAGTTTGTGCGCGAGAAGGTCTTGCGCCGCACCCGTGATGAGATTCCGCACTCCGTTGGCGTGATCTGCGATGCGCTCGAGCAGACCAAGAAGGTGCTGCGCGTGCACGCCACCATTTACGTCGAGCGCGAGGGCCAAAAGGGCATCATCATCGGCAAGGGCGGCGAGATGATCAAGCATATCGGTATCGACGCCCGACGCGATCTTGAACGCATTTTTGGCACGCAGGTCTTTTTGGAGCTGGACGTGAAGGTCAAGGCCGGCTGGCGTGACGACGAGGCCCAGATTCGCCGCTTTGGCTACAACGCCGAGGACTAAGGACGCGCGGCGCGCATGGCAGGCTCCCGGACATATCGCACCAAGGTGCTCGTCCTCGACAAGACGAAGCTCAAAGAGACCGACCTGATCTTGACGATGCTTGACGAGCGGGGGCGGCAGGTTCGTGCCGTGGCAAAGGGCGCCCGCAAACCCGGCGGACGCCTGGCTGCGCGCTGCGAGCTGTTCTGTACGGTCGATATGCTGCTCGCACATGGACGGTCACTCGACGTGGTTTCCCAGGCCGAGCTTATGGAGGCGCCGCTCGGCGCTGCGCCCGATTACGAGACGACCTGCGCCGCAAGCGCGATCGCCGAGGTTGCGCGCGTGTGCTCGTTCGAGGACGCCGAGGACCCGTTTACCTTTGCCATCACGCAGCGAGCGCTTGCCCTGGTGGGCAGCGGGCTTGACACGGCGCATATGGACCTACTTGTGGCGGCATATGTCTTTAAGCTGCTGTCGCACGTTGGCTATCGACCCGATTTTTCGGCCTGCGTGCTGTGCGGAGACCCCATGCTGTCGTATTTTTCACCCCAGGCGGGCGGTCTCATGTGCGGGTCGTGCGCGTCGAGCGTTCCAGGTGCCGAACTGGTGTCGACCGGTGAGACAGCATGGCTGCGCGCCCTCATGTCCATGACCTTCGATGCGCTCATGGCCGAGCGAATCGACCCGCATACGGCGGCATTCCTGCTCGGGCTTTCGCATGTGTGGGCTGCGACGCACACCGATCAACGCCTCCGTGCGATGGAATTCATGTTGGGTCGGTGATGATGCGCAGGCGCGGGCTGCTTGTGGTATCATGCCGACCTGTTGGTACCTCGACCTTGGTTGCTCGCTCCACCGGCGGCTTCCCAGTCCGAGGCGAATCGAGTCGCCCGCGGGCGACGTAAAACGAAAGGTGAAACAATGACTGTTTCCAAAGAGCGCAAGGCGGAGCTGACTGCCCAGTTCGGTAACACCCCAGTCGACACCGGCAACCCCAAGGTTCAGGTCGCCATCCTGTCCGAGCGCATCAAGGAGCTGACCGAGCACATGAAGTCCCACCAGAAGGACTTCCACACCCGTCGTGGCCTGCTCATGCTCGTCGGCCGTCGTCGTCGTCTTCTCTCCTACATCAAGAAGAACGACATCGTCGAGTACCGTGAGCTCATCAAGGCTCTGGGCATCCGCGACAACATCCAGTAGGATTTGTACATGCTAAGAGCGTCCTACGCAGCGGGGCGCTCTTTTTGTGTAAGGGCGCGAACAATCACGCTCTGAAGCGTGGCGGGGGCAGGGGGCCCGCGTCACATGAGAAGCCCGCAGGCAAGGGGTCTGCGGGGTAAAGGAGAACAATGACACTCGTATCCAAGACCTTTGAGCTGTACGGCAAGACCTACACCTTTGAGTCGGGCGAGCTTGCCAAGCAGGCCACCGGCGCCTGCCTGGTCAAGCAGGGTGACACCACGATGCTCGACACCGTGGTCGTCTCCAAGGAGCGTAAGAACTACGACTTCTTCCCGCTGACCGTCGACTTCAACGAGAAGATGTACGCCGCCGGCCGCATCCCGGGTGGCTACCTCAAGCGTGAGGGCCGTCCCAGTGAGAAGGCTACGCTCACCGCGCGCATGATTGACCGTCCGATTCGCCCGAGCTTCCCGGATGGCTTCCGCAACGAGGTGCACATCGTCGCCACCTCGCTCGTCGCCGACCAGGTCAACCCCTTCGACGTCATCAACGTCATGGGTGCTTCTCTGGCCATGACGCTCGGCGGCGTGCCCTTCGAGGGTCCGCTTGCCTGCGTGCGCATCGGCCGTAACGTGGAGACCGGCGAGTTTATCGTCAACCCCACCTACGAGGAGCGCGAGAACTCCGATCTGGACCTGGAGCTGGGCGGCTCTGCCGACTTCATCTCGATGGTCGAGGCCGGCGCCGAGGAGATCTCCGAGGACGACATGCTCGCCGCCATGAAGTTTGGCCAGGAGGCCCTTGCTGCTTTCTGCCAGGCTCAGGACGAGTTCGTTGCCGAGTGGGAGCAGGTCAACGGCCCCATCGTCAAGAAGGAGTACCCGCTCGACCAGCCCGTCGAGGAGGTCCAGGAGCGCATCTTCGCCCACTACGACGAGATGGCAGCCGCCCTTCGCGACGCCGACAAGCTCTCCCGTATCGGCAAGGTCGAGGCTCTGAAGGAGTCCATCCGTGCCGAGTTTACCGAGCAGGAGCAGGCCGCTTGGGAGCGCGAGATCCCCGTGGCGCTCAAGAAGCTCGAGAAGAAGGCCATGCGCACCATGGTCGTCGAGACCGGTGAGCGCGTCGACGGCCGTGCCGCCGACGAGATCCGTCCCATCATGGTGAAGGACAACTACCTGCCGCTCGTTCACGGCTCCGGCCTGTTCCAGC
>URGF01000069.1 GCA_900547285.1 uncultured Collinsella sp. | reverse complement strand
TGCCGCAACCGAGGAGGACTGGGGCCGCGAGTATCTGGCCCTCGAGATGAGCGTGAAGGTCGTGGCGAACGAGGAAGAGGCCATCGCGCACATCAACCGCTATGGCACCATGCATTCCGAGGCCATCATCGCCGAGGACGCAGACGCCTGCGAGCGCTTCTTGGATGAGGTCGATGCCTCGGCCGTGTACGCTAACGCTAGCACGCGCTTTACCGACGGCGGCGAGTTTGGCCTGGGCGCCGAAATTGGCATCTCGACCCAAAAGCTCCACGCCCGCGGACCCTTTGCCGCCGAGGCCCTCACCACCTACAAATACAAGCTTCGCGGCACCGGTCAGGTCCGCCCCTAACGCCCACGCAAACAAAAACCACCACAAAGGTGCCTGTCCCCTTTGTGGTGGTTTTGGTGCTAGGCCTGGAAGGCGTCGCGATCGGGAGCGAAGGACTGCATAGCCGCGATGGTGCGGTCAAAGAGCTCGGGAAGCTCCCAGCCCAGCATCTCAGCGCCTTGCGAAATCACGTCGCGCGAGCATCCGGCGGCAAAGCGCTTGTCCTTGAACTTCTTCTTGAGCGACTTGGTCGTAAAGTCCATGACGCTCTTGCTCGGGCGCATGATAACCGCGGCTCCGATCAGGCCGGTAAGCTCGTCGCAGGCAAACAGGATCTTCTCCATCTGCAGTTCGGGCTTGGGCAGCGAGGTGTTGAAATCAGAGGTGTGCGACTGAATGGCGCGGATGAGCTCAGGAGAGGCACCCTCGCCTTCGAGGATCTCGGCAGCGTAGATGGTGTGGTTCATGGGGTCGTCCTCATGCTCCTCCCAATCCAGGTCGTGGAGCAGGCCGACGATGCCCCAGAACTCCTCGTTCTCGGGGTCGAACTCGCGCGCAAAGTAGCGCATGGTGCCCTCGACCGTTTCGCCGTGGGTGATGTGGAACGGATCCTTGTTGTGCTCGTTGAGCAGTTCGAATGCGCGGTCGCGGGTGATTCCGGCGGTAAGCGTCTCTGCCATAACAGACTCCTTGTGCTCGTGGGTATCGATGAGATTGAATACTACTAGAACAAGAAAACCACCACAAAGGTGCCTGTCCCCTTTGTGGTGGTTTTTGACAGGTTAGTTGAGGGCGGCTTGGGCTAGGCGGGCTTCGGCGGCCTCTTCGGTGACGCCCAGGGCCACGGCGAACTCCTCGATGGAGCGGCGCTTGGCTTCCTTGAGTACGCGCATGTAGTAGGAGCTGGGCTTTTTATCAGCTTCCTCGGCCTGGTGGATGCGGTGCATCATCGTCTTGGCCACACGGACCGTCTCGGGCGCGCCCAGCTTGAGCTGCTGCTTAAAGTGTGTCTCTTCAAGCGAGCTGTTGCGCTCGGTAAAGGTGTCGCACTCCAGCTCGTCGTAGTGGCTCAGCAGGTGCTCGGCATCCTGCTGAGAGATGGCGGCATGTAGGCGGTCGGCCTGCGCCACGGGGTACATGAGAATCGTCTGCGCATGTCCCTGCTTGGTCTCGAGCAACAACATGGGCTGCGGCGTGTCGTCCCTAAAACCGACGACGGTGCAGACTCCCTGGCCCGGATGAATGACGTGTTGACCGATTGAGAACATGCTACCTCCAACTTATACGAATTTGCGTATGTCTAGAATACCACGTTGACGTGCGCAAACCATTACTTTATGCAGGAAAAGCACACAACTCCGATAGGTAAGAGTATTCGATATTCCGAGCAGCTCATGCACATGTTTATGCATTTTCGGCAGGTGCACAATCGGCAGGCAGACCGCTATCTTTGAATGGTCCTGTGCGAGCTGTAGTCATTTTTGTGCATATGCAATATCGATTAACTTTACCCTGCGACAGTAGCTACTGCTTGTGATAGAGTGCTACAAACTCTGGCTTTTGCCCTACGAGTGACCAAGAGCTCGGGGGCTTTAACACAAGGAGGATCTATGCCCGAGAAGATTGAAGAGCTGGTACGCGCTGCGCTTGCTGCGGCCCAGGAGGCCGGCGACCTTTCCGCATTTGAACTTGACGATTGCGCTATCGAGCGACCGGCTGATACTTCTCATGGCGAGTGGACTTCCACCATGGCTCTGAAGTCCGCCAAGCTGGCTCACTGCGCCCCGCGCAAGATCGCCGAGGCCGTCGTTGCCCATATGCCCGAGGACCCCGCGATCGAGAAGGTCGAGATCGCCGGCCCCGGCTTCATCAACTTCTACCTCTCCGTCGCCGTCAAGAACGCCATCTTTGGCGAGGCCCGCGAGAAGGGTATGGACTTTGCTAAGTCCAACGTCGGCGGCGGCCTGAAGACTCAGGTCGAGTTCGTCTCCGCCAACCCCGTCGGCCCCATGCACATCGGCCACGGCCGCTGGGCTGCTCTGGGCGACTCCCTTTGCCGCGTCATGGACCACGCCGGTTACGACATCCAGCGTGAGTTCTACATCAACGACCACGGCTCTCAGATGAACACTTTCGGCAACTCCATCAGCACGCGCTACATGCAGCTCGCCGACATCATCGCCAAGCAGGGCGTTGATATCGACGAGGCTCACAAGCTGCTGATCGCCGACCGTGACGCCTTTGTTGCCGACGAGAACGACGAGCACCCCGAGACCCATCCGTATCAGGACAACTTTGCCGAGACCTTGGGCAAGGACTCTTACGGCGGCGACTACATCATCGACGAGGCCGCCGAGTTCTGGCGCACCGACGGCGACAAGTGGGTCGACGCCGATCCGCAGGAGCGTATGGAGAGCTTCCGTGAGCGCGGCTACGTGAAGATGGTCGACAACATGCGCGACCTCTGCCACGCCGTCAACTGCGACTTTGACCGTTGGTACTCCGAGCGCTCGCTGTATGTGAAGGACACCGAGGGCGAGACCGCCGGCACCTCCGCCGTCGACCGCGCTTTTGAGAAGCTCGACAAGATGGGCTACCTCTACACCAAGGACGGCGCCCTGTGGTTCCGCTCCACCGATCTGGGCGACGACAAGGACCGCGTCCTGATCAAGTCCGACGGCGAGTACACCTACTTCGCCTCCGACGTCGCCTATCACTGGGATAAGTTCCAGCGCGTCGACCACGTCATCGACATCTGGGGCGCCGACCACCACGGTTACATCGAGCGCGTCCGCTGCGTCTGCGACGCTCTGGGTTACCCCGGCAAGTTCGAGGTTCTACTGGGCCAGCTCGTCAACCTGCTGCGTAACGGCAAGCCCGTCCGTATGTCCAAGCGCAAGGGCACCATGGTGACCCTTCAGGAGCTCGTCGACGAGGTTGGCTCCGATGCCGCTCGCTACACGCTCATCTCCAAGAGCTCCAACCAGATGGTCGACTTCGACATCGAGGCCGTTAAGAAGCGCGACAACTCCAACCCGGTCTATTACGTGCAGTATGCTCACGCCCGCGTGTGCTCCATCCTGCGCCGTGCCGCCGACGTTACCGCCGAGCAGGCCGACGAGATGGGCATGAAGGCCGTTGCCGCCAAGGCCATCGGTGAGAACGTCGATTACTCGCTGCTGACCGACCCGACCGAGCTCGCCCTTTCGCGCAAGCTCAACGAGCTCACCGACCTGATCGCCAGCTGTGCTCGCGATCGCGCCCCGTTCCGTCTGACCCACTTTGCCGAGGAACTCGCCGGTGACTTCCACAGCTTCTACGCTGCCTGCCAGGTGCTGCCGAGCGAGGGCCGTCCCGTCGACCCCGAGCTTTCGCGTGCCCGTCTGGCCGCTTGCGATGCCGTCCGCGTGACGCTCGCCCTGGTGCTCACCCTCGTTGGCGTTTCCGCGCCCGAGCAGATGTAACCTGCGGGTCATTTGACCGTGTAGGTTTGGTTTAACTGAGCCCTATAAGCCCGATCTCCCACGGAGGTCGGGCTTTTTTCGCAAATGCCGACGTATTGACGAATTTGGAACTGCTGGAAATACGAAACTATGCCGGTTTACTACGATGAATTGGGAATTTCCAACCACGCCGGCTTTTCGCAAAAAAGCGCAAGGCATCTACCTGCGGTTTTTAGTTCAACATGTTTCGGAGTGGTCGCGGTTGATCGATTCGTCGTAGTAAACCGCCATAGTTTTGGCGGAGGCAGTCTGATTTGTGGGTGGTAGACCAAAGAGTGTCCCTTTTGACTAGTCGTTTAAGAACGCCCCCAATGACTAAGTTGCAGGTGGCGGCGGTTGTGTTACACTAACGCTGCGTAGTTGACGCAATCATCTCGATACAGATCAATGATGTCCGTCGTTTTGAACGGAACTAGACTGTTTAGCCGCCCTGAAGGTTTATGCAGGGAGCATGTGATCACAGGGCTTGAAAAGAAAGTTGAGCAAACACTGTGTCTGATCAACAGCAAGAAAACGAAATAACGACGACGCAAGCCGCTCCCGCTGCACCGGTTGCGTCGGACCAGGTCGCGGCGCCCGCGCAAGCCTCGGCTCCCGAGACGCCTAAGGCTGCTTCGACGCCTGCGCCTGCAACTGGTGAGGAGGCTGCTCCGGCAAAGCCCAAGCTCGCGCGCCGCACGGCCAAGCCTGCCGCTGACGGCGAGGAGGTCACCAAGCCCAAGCGCCGTACCACGCGCACGACGCGCGCCAAGCGCACCGTTGCAGCTGACTCCTCGGCGCCGATTTCCGATGAGGTCGCGCAGGCACGTGCGTTGGCGCAGATTAGCGAGGCTCAGGTGGTGCGCGCCCGCCGTCGTGCTGCCGAGCGCGAGGCCGCGGCTCTGACCGAGCTTGCAGCTCCGTCTGTGCCCGAGACGCCTGCCGCCATCGAGACCCCTGCCGCCGACCTGCCGACCGAGAAGCCGGCACCGCGCACACGCCGCCGCACGGCTGCTAAGGCCGAGCAAGTTGCGGAACAGGTAGCCCCCGAGCTCACTGAGGCTTCGGTCCGTTCCGCGGCAGGGGAGGGCACATTGCCTGTTGAGCCCGCTGCGCCTGTCGAGGCCAACGAAGTTCCCGTTGTCGATCCGGCTTTGCGCCCGCACCGTCGCGGTCGCAAGCCCAAGGCCTTTGTCGAGGCAGAGAAGGCCGCAGCCGCAGCCGCAGCCGCTCGGGATGCTGCGGCGACCGCCGAGTCTGCAACCGCCGCCGACGCGCCCGTCCAGGATGCTACGACTTCCGAGGCCGCTCCCGCCGATGTCGAGCCCGCCGACGTCCGTCCCGGTCGCAGCCGTCGCACTGCTGCTAAGCGCACGCCTAAGGCTAAGGCCGCCAAGAAGGGTGCGTCCGAGGATTCTGCTGAGGCGAACGCCGATGCATCGACTGATGCCGCCGAGCCCCAGGACGTTGAACAGCCTGCGTCCGAGAAGCCCAAGCGCGGTCGTAAGAAGTCCGCTAAGGCCAAGGCGTCCGAGCAGCAGGCTGATGTCGAAACGCAGGTCGATTCCGGCGCCGAGGCCAATGACGCCGCTGCGGCCAATGCCGACGCCGCCGCAACCGATGGCGCCGCGCCCGCTGAGGCCGATGACAACGCTCGCCCCAACCGTCGCCAGCACAAGCGCAACGAGGAGCGCAACGAGCGCAAGGACGAGCGCAACAACGACCGTCGCAACCGCCAGCGCGATCGCAAGCAACGCAACAAGGAGCGTAATGCCGCTCCCACCGAGCCCACGCTTTCGCGCGAGGAGCTCGCTGCCATGAAGGTCGCCGAACTTCGCGAGAAGGCCAAGGAGTTCGAGATCGAGACGACCGGCAAGAAGAAAGCCGAGCTCGTCGAGGAGATCTACGTCACCGCCGCGAAGGCCGAGGGCTTCCGCGACATCAAGGGCATTCTGCAGATTCGCCCGGACAGCTCCGGCATCATCCACGCCCATGGCTACATGAAGTCCAACGACGACGCCTTCGTGCCCGCCTACCTCATCCGCTCCGCGCGCCTGCGCACGGGCGACGTCATCGAGGGCTCGCTGCGTCCTTCGCGCGGCGGCGACAAGCGCGCCGGCCTCGCCAAAATCACGACCGTCAACGGTCTGGACCCCGAGCAGATTCGCAACCGTCCCAAGTTCGGCGACCTCACCCCGGTCTATCCCAACGAGCCGCTGCGCATGGAGCACGGCAAGGACTCTATTACCGGTCGCGCCATCGACATCGTGTCACCGATCGGCAAGGGCCAGCGCGGCCTGATCGTGTCCCCGCCCAAGGCCGGCAAGACCACGATCCTCAAGAAGATCTGCCAGTCTATCTCGATTAACAACCCCGAGGTGCACCTCATCTGCCTGCTCGTCGACGAGCGCCCCGAAGAGGTCACCGATATGCAGCGTTCCATCAAGGGTGAGGTTGTGGCGTCGACCTTCGATATGCCTGCCGACAACCACACCCGCGTGGCAGAGCTCGTCATCGAGCGCGCCAAGCGCATCGTGGAGCTGGGTGGCGATGTTGTGGTGGTGCTCGACTCCATCACGCGTCTTGCCCGTGCCTACAACTTGGCGGCGCCCGCCTCAGGCCGCATCCTTTCGGGCGGCGTCGATTCGGCGGCCCTGTATCCGCCCAAGCGCTTCCTGGGTGCAGCCCGCAATATTGAGAACGGCGGCTCGCTCACCATCCTGGCCTCTGCCCTCATCGACACCGGTTCCAAGATGGACGAGGTGATTTTCGAGGAGTTCAAGGGCACCGGCAACATGGAGCTTAAGCTCGACCGCGACCTGGCCGACCGCCGCATCTTCCCGGCTATCGACCCCGTTGCCTCCGGTACGCGTAACGAGGACCTGTTGGTCGACGAGCAGATGCGTCCGTTTGTCTTTGGTCTGCGTCGCATTCTTGCAGGCATGAACAACACCGAGCGCGCGGCCGCATCGTTTATCAAGGGTCTTAAGGGCACCAACACCAACCAGGAGTTCCTGGTGCGTTCGGCCAAAAAACACAGCGACTACGAGCAGACGTTCTAGGTTGTCATCCACGCGCAGCGATAGTCATCAATGCGATAAAGGGTCGGGGCTTTGAGCCTCGGCCCTTTTCCATAGCGCCGCTCCGCGCTTATTTTTGACCGTAAGACCGACGAGCAGCAGGTTTCCCGTTTCAATCCGACATCGTCGCTTGCAATCGGCAGGGCGGTTTCGCATAATAGCTTTTAAGCTTCGCGACGGAAAACGCAGATGAAACGAATCATATACCGTTGCTTTGGGGCATAGCCCCGCTTCATCTTCTCTCGCGCAGCCAACTGAATGATGCGATTTGGGTGCTGGAAGATGGGGAGAGCTCATGGCTTCTTCTGATGCAACACAACGAGCAGTCCTTGCCGGACTTTCGTGCGGGATCGGTCTTGCCGCTCCCGTGGTTATGTATGCCGCGACGCTGCCGTTTTCGTCGGTGAACGAGACGGTCGTGGCGGGTGCGGTTCCCTTCGCCGTGGGCGCGGTGGCGGGCGTGGGTATCTATGCCGCCTCGCTGGGTATCTCCGAGTATCGTGCGCAGCATGAAGAGCGTCTGTTCCAGCCCGATGCCATGGGCGGTGCCGCCAATCTCAATCAGCATCAAAGCGAGTTCAAGACCGCCTCGATTCCAGCTCAGCAGCAGGATGCGATTCCGTACGCTGCGGCTTCTGCTTCTCAGGCTCAGTCGGAGCAGTCTACCTCGGCATTCCTTTCCGGCCTGACTGGTGCGTTCCAGCGCCGTCATGCCGATGATGGTGTCCCTACCATCGCTCGAGCCGCAGATGCTATGGACGAGGACGAGGCTTGGTCTATGATCGACAGTATGCTCGACGACGATTCGCCGGTGAGCTGCGACCCTGCACACTCGCGCGACGTCTATCAAGTCGCCATCGACGAGCTCACCAACGGCGGGCAGTCCGGCTCCTTCAATCGCGACGACATCGCCGCCGCGGCACGCGCCGTGTCTGGCTCCCAGGCCGCCCCTGCGGGCAGCACGGCGGCTTTCGTGGCACTCGTCGCCAACGCGGCAGCCAATAACGCCTACAGCGCTACCTCGGCGGACGCGAACGCTTCTGCCGATAATTCGTACGTTGATGAAGCCATGACCGCGGACGAGGAGGCCGTTGCCGCCCGCCGCGCCGCCGAAAGCTCGCTTTGGGGCGCTCCTGCCCAGCAGCAGGCGGCTGAGGCTGCGCCGTACAACGCAAACCTCGCCAGCATGCCTATCATCTCCGGTGTCGCGGACATCGATCTCGATGACCTCGATGAGCCTGCAGCCATCACCGCATCGATTGATGCCCAAGATCGCATCGACACCGGCGACCTTCCGGACGCTTCGCTCGAGGTTGATGTCCCTATGGCCGATTACTCAGGCCACGAGGACATGTGGGCCGCCGCCACCGCGATTCTGGATGAGATTGACGAGCCTGCTCCTGTTGCAGCCCCCGCTCCCGTCACTGCCCCTCAGCCTGCTGCCCCCGCCTATGTTGGCCGTCACAGCGCTGTGTTCCCCGAGGATACTGCCCGCATCTCGCGTGAGAGCATCGAGCGAGCCGAGGCTATTGCCGCCGGCATTATGGAAAATCGTCGTCACGAGCGCGTCAATCAGATCCTCGAGGAAGAGATTGAGCGCCTGCAGTCCTCTACCGCCAAGCGTACGGGCCGTGCCTATCTGAGCGTTATCGAGGGCGGTACCGCCAGCTTTGCGCCGCTCCGCGCGGAGGCATAACTTCTGCATGGTTAAGATCAATCGAAAATGGGCGGTCGTGACCTGCCTGATGGCGCTCTTGATCTGGGGCAATTCGCTGGTTCCCGGCTCGGGGTCGGGCTCGCTGAGCCTAACGGTCATGGAAGCTATCCGCGGTTTCCTGCACGGCGTGGGACTTCCATATGCATGGGTGACCAACTTTGTTGTTCGCAAGTGCGCGCATTTTACCGAGTATATGGTGCTCGGCATCTTGGCAACGCACGCCTTTGATTTTGAGGGCCGGCGCACCTTTGACGTGCTGCTGCCCACGGCGGTGTTCCTACTGCTGATCCCCTCGATCGACGAGACGATTCAGCTCTTTGTGCCGGGACGCGTCGGCATGATCACCGATGTGATGATCGACTGCTGTGGTGCGGCAACGGGCGTTGTGCTCCGATATCTCTTTCGGTCGCTGATGTGCGCCAAAAAGGCCGCCTAGGACGTATTGTTTGGTC
>URGF01000068.1 GCA_900547285.1 uncultured Collinsella sp. | reverse complement strand
TCGCCCTCGATGTAATTAAGGCCCGGAGAACCGGCGGGCATCTCGATCACGATCTGTCGCTTGCCGACGGAATTCACGGTCAGATAGCCTTCGGTGTCGTAGGCGCGGGGCACCTCGGCCAAAAACTGTTCGCAGAGCGTCTCGTCATGAAAGATGCGCTCGTCGAACCAGTAGGAATTTGCATCGATAATCATTGGTTGGAACCGCCTTTCATCTTGTTGAGAACATTCTAGAAAAGCGGGTACCCGGGCATCAATTCCAGCTTAAGCCTACTGTATTCCATTTTGGAATAGAACTTACCGCTCACACGCGAACCTTGCTCGCTCAAAGAGACAAAGCGTTAGCAGCACGGGCTTAGACAGAAAACGGCCGGCCCGCATCCGTTGCGGGCCGGCCGTTTTAGTACAGGCTACCTTTGTCGTTACGACTGGCGGTAATGATCGAAGAAGTCGGCGAGGTCTTCGAGGGACTCTTTGAGCACTTCCATGCGCGGCAGGTACACGATACGGAAGTGGTCGGGCTCAGCCCAGTTGAAGCCGCCGCCGCGCGTGATCAGGATCTTCTTCTCGTGCAGCAGGTCAAGGGCGAACTGCTCGTCATCGGTAATGTTGAACTTCTTCACATCCATCTTGGGGAAGATGTAGAACGCCGCACGCGGCTTAACCACCGAGATGCCGTCAATCTTGTTGAGCGCCTCATACACAAAGTTGCGCTGCTCGTAGACACGGCCGCCGGGGCGGATGTAGTCGTTGACGGACTGATGGCCACCGAGCGCCGTCTGAACGATCGACTGAGCCGGCACGTTGGAGCACAGGCGCATGTTGGAGAGCATGTTGATGCCCATGATGAAGTCGCTCATGCAGCGCTGGTTGCCCGAAAGCACCATCCAGCCAATGCGATAGCCCGCGATCATATGCGACTTGGACAGACCGCTAAAGGTGACGCAGGGCAGATCGGGAGCGAGCGAGGCAATCGAGACGTGCTCGTAGCCGTCCATGCACAGGCGGTCGTAGATCTCGTCGGCAAAGATCATGAGCTGGTGCCTGCGCGCGATCTCGACGATGCCCTCGAGCACCTCGCGCGGATAGACGGAACCCGTGGGGTTGTTGGGGTTGATGATGACGAGGGCTTTGGTCGCGCTCGTGATCTTGGACTCCATATCCTCCAGGTCGGGATACCAATCCGCCTGCTCATCGCACAGATAGTGCACGGGATGACCGCCGGCAAGGGTTGCGCACGCCGTCCAGAGCGGATAGTCGGGGCTGGGGATCAGAATCTCGTCGCCATTGTCGAGCAGCGCGTTCATCGAAAGCTGAATGAGCTCGGACACGCCGTTGCCCGTGTAGATATGCTCCATCTGAACGTTGGGCAAGCCCTTGATCTGCGAATACTGCATGATCGCCTTGCGCGCGGAGAACAGGCCACGCGAGTTGGAATAGCCTTCGCAGTCGGGCAGCTGCTGGCGCATGTCCTTGATGACCTCGTCGGGCGTGCGGAAACCGAAGGGCGCCGGGTTGCCGATATTGAGCTTGAGGATGCGCTCGCCCTCGTCCTCCATACGGGCGGCCTCGTCGACGACGGGACCGCGCACGTCATACAGGACGTTATCGAGCTTGGTGGATTTAGAAAAAGTACGCATGGTGGTGCTCCTTGCAATTTGAGCTGAGGGATGGGGTTCGGGCTTGGAATCGTTGCGGGGTGATGATGCCTCGCCTTGATCGGCGTCGCCGGCAAGCAGCCAGGTAACATCGACCTCCAAAATACGGGCGAGCAGCTCAGCCACATCGCGCCGCGGAATCGTCTTGCCGCTCACATATTGGCTCATCTGACTCTTGCCGAGTTTTTTGCCGAGCATCTCCGATGCGCGGATCACGTCCGACTGGCGAACGTCGCGATCGGACATAGTCTGTCGCAGGCGATCGCTAAACGTCTCTTGGGCCACAGGAACCTCCTTGCTGGCAAAGTTCAATTTATAGAACACGAATTGAACCATGGTTCAATTTAGCAAGCAGTATAACGCGGCACCTCATTCGGAAGTTCAATTTCATAAGAAAACGTACCGGACTCCGAGATTTGCCCAAAGCGGACAATGGCGTGTACGCGTTTAGAGGTATTCAAGGAATCGAGCGGCGGCAAGCGAAACGTCAGCCGTGCGATATATCGCATTGATCTGCCGATGGGGATGTCCCTCGAGCGAACGCACGGCAACATCGAACTGACAGCGGCGCAAGATGAGCGCGGGAAGAATGCTCACGCCCAGGCCGTCCTCGACCATGGCCATAATCGCATAGTCATCCCAGGTCGACAGTTTTGAGCGCACCGCCAGCCCCGCCCGACGGAATAGCGGCGTAATCTCATCATCGGTACCCCGTTCCAGCAGAATAAACTGCTCGTTGGCTAAATCGGCAAGAGAAATGACCTCCGCCGTGGCAAGCGAGGAGTCCGCTGGCACCACGGCCATCAACTCGTCTTGCACCAACGGTCGCGACGCCATGCCGGCGCCGCGTGGCTCACGCGGGATAAAGCCCAGGTCGCAGCGGCCTTCCGCCACCCATTGCTCAATCTCGGAGTAATCACCCATCAGCAGCTCGTAATCGACATCCGGATGATCGGCGCGAAAGCGCGCGATCACCGGCGGCAGTACATGAGTCGCCACGCTCGAAAACGTACCGATACAGATCTTGCCGCGCATGAGCCCTCGCATCTCGTCCACGCGTCGCTGCAGGCGGCCAAACTCTTCGCATAACGCCTCGACTGCCGGCATGACCTGCCGCCCGTCGGCAGAAAGCACCACGCCCTCGCGGCTGCGATCAAGCACCTTAAAACCCCAGTCTGCCTCAAGGTCGCCCACCATGCGGCTCACGCCCGACTGCGAATAGCTCAGCCGCTCTGCAGCACGCGTAAAGCTGCCGGCCCGCACGGTCTCGAGCAGCACCTGCATCTTTTGAATATTCGTTTCCACGGCACCCCTCCACCTTTACATGAGTTTTTGTCATGTTATCCATGCATTATATTCGCTTTTCTTCTAAAGCCAGTTCACCCATAGTGAACATGCTCGGATATAGAGGGGATGTCAGCGCATGAACAACGGACTGTTTACGTACTTAGCAGCATTGCTATTGTTTGGCTCCAACGGCATCATCGCCGCTGCCATCGCACTGCCGAGCTCCGATATCGTGCTCCTGCGTACTTTTTTGGGCGCCCTCTCGCTTGTCACTATCCTCGCCATCACCCAACGCCATAGGTTGCAGGCGCCATCTCGCCCCCGCGAAGCCGCAGCCCTTCTCCTCTCGGGAGCCGCGCTGGGCGCCAGCTGGATTTTTCTGTTCCGCGCCTACCAGACGATCGGCGTCGGCGTATCCTCGCTGCTGTATTACTGCGGTCCCATCATCGTTATGGCCCTCTCCCCGCTCATTTTTGGCGAAAAGCTGACCGGCAGCAAAATCGCCGGCTTTATCGCCGTCGCCTGCGGTGCTTTTCTCATTGCAGCGCAAGGTCTAGGCGGCAATATGCCCATTGCGGGCATCGTCTGTGGAATCGCCTCGGCCTTCTGCTATGCATTGATGGTCATCGCCAGCAAGGGTGCGCCTCACATCGAGGGCCTCGAGAACTCCGCACTCCAAGTGAGCGCCGCCTTTGTGACCGCACTGGCCCTCACGCTCATCACGCAGGGCGCTCCCTCGTTCCTGTCCGCCGGCGTCGCCGCCAGCATTGATTGGCGCGCCGTCGCTATGCTCGGCGTCGTCAACACCGGCATTGGTTGCCTGCTCTACTTTAGCGCCGTCGCCAAGCTGCCCGTTCAGACCGTCGCCGTCGTCGGCTACCTCGAGCCGCTTTCGGCGGTCGTGTTCTCAGCCGCCCTTTTGGGTGAAGCCATAACACCGGTCTGCCTGATGGGCGCCGCGCTTATCATCGGCGGCGCGATTTTTTGCGAACTCGCCGGCAAACGCGCAAACGCCAAGGCTGGCATCGCCCAGATAGCACGTGCTTAAAAGCCCCTGCTTTGAAATGCTACCTGCGTAGATAAATAATCCCCAGCTGAGGATTATTGTCTAAAATAACCCGATGTGCCAAACTGCTCTTGTATGTATAAAGACGGCATAAAGTTTTTTGTCCTAGACAGATAACCGGATGTCTAAGGGAGTCCACGTGGCACACAACAAACTGGAGGCAAACCTCCAAGACCAGCACGGACAGAGCGGGCATGGAGCCATTCCCCTTTCTGCTGGTGTGTTGCTCGTAACGCTCGGCGTCGTCTATGGCGACATCGGCACGAGCCCTATGTACACCATGAAATCAATCGTCGCCAACAACGGCGGCATCGGTACCGTCAGCGAGGACATGATCCTGGGCGCGCTTTCGCTCGTCATCTGGACCATGACGCTCGTAACCACGGTCAAGTACGTGCTAATCGCCATGAGGGCCGACAACCACAACGAGGGCGGTATCTTCGCCCTGTTCAGTCTCGTACGCAAAGTGGCGCCGTGGCTGATCCTTCCCGCCATGATCGGCGGTGCGGCGCTGCTTGCCGACGGCATCCTCACCCCCGCCGTCACGGTCACCACAGCCATCGAGGGTCTGCGCACCATCGAGTGGGGCCACGCGCTATTGGGCGACGGCCAGACCAACGTCATCATTATTACCATCATCATTATCTGCGGCCTATTTGCCATGCAGCGCGCCGGCACCTCGTCAATCGGCAAGCTCTTCGGCCCGCTCATGACTCTATGGTTCCTGTTCCTGGCGGGCGCCGGCCTGTTCAACATGCTCGGCAACCTGTCCATCTTGCGCGCACTCAACCCCATCCGCGGCATCATGTTCCTGTTCTCGCCCATCAACCACTCGGGCATCATGGTGCTCGGCTTCGTCTTCCTGTCGACGACCGGCGCCGAGGCGCTCTATTCGGACATGGGTCACGTGGGCAAGGCTAACATTTACGCATCCTGGCCGTTCGTAAAGGCGGCCCTCATCCTTAACTATCTGGGTCAGGGCGCTTGGCTGCTCGCCAACAACTCCAATCCCCAGATGCTCGCGATGGACATCGTCAACCCGTTCTACATGATGCTTCCCGAGCCCCTGCGCCCCTTTGCCATCGTGCTATCGGCCGTAGCGGCCATCATCGCCTCGCAGGCGCTTATCACCGGCTCGTTCTCGCTGGTATCCGAGGCCACGCGTCTCAACCTTATGCCGCATCTGCGCATCCACTACCCCAGCGACACCAAGGGTCAACTCTATATTCCGCTCGTCAACAACATCATGTGGGTCGGCTGTATCTTCATCGTGCTGCTGTTCCAAAACTCCGAGCGCATGGAGAGCGCCTACGGCCTCGCCATCACCGTGACTATGCTCATGACCACGACGCTTTTGACGAGCTATATCGCCGGCATCCTCAAGCACAAGCTGGGCGCCTGCGTCTTTGCCCTGCTTTTTGGCGCCATTGAGCTGTGCTTCTTCGCTTCGTGCCTCACCATGTTCTTTGACGGCGGCTACGTCATGATCTTCCTGGCCTCGCTGCTGTTTGGCCTTATGTACGTGTGGCGCCGCGGCACCGCCATCGAGCGCACGCAGACGATCCTGCTGCCCGTCTCCAAGTACATCGATCAGCTCAACCGCCTGCGCAACGACGAGACCTACCCCGTGCTCGCCGACAATCTGGTGTTCCTCACCAACAGCCCCGACCCGCTCACGCTCGACCGCGACGTGCTCTATTCCATCCTGGACAAACATCCCAAGCGCGCTAAGGCATATTGGTTCATCAACGTGCACGTTACCGACGAGCCCTATACGCACGAGTATTCCGTTGAGACCTTTGGCACAGACTTCCTGTTCCGCGTGCGCTTGGACCTGGGCTTTAAGGTCAACCAGCGCATCAACGCCTATCTGCGTCAGATCGTTGGCGACTTGATGACATCGGGTGAGCTGCCACCGCAGCATCACACCTACTCCATCTACGAGACACGCGGCAACGTGGGCGACTTCCGTTTTTGCATGCTGCGCAAGATGCTTGCCCCCGAAACGGACATCAACCGCAACGACCACCGCGTGATGGCCATCAAGTACGCCGTCCGCCGCGCCTGCGGAAGCCCGGCACGCTGGTACGGTCTTGAGAACTCGGCGATCATCATCGAGTACGTGCCTCTCTTTGCCCGCATGCGTCCGGCGGTCAAACTCGTACGCACCCATGTGCCGCTCGAGGTCCAGATCGAAGAAGCCGAGGAAATGGAAGTCGATATCTTCTCGGACGACCTGGTCAACGGCAACGAGGCCGGTAGGGACATGAACGTCGATCCCACCGAATTGCTCGAGAGCGTCGCCGATACGCCCGAACAGCAACTGCTCGACGGCCTCGAGAGCGCCCAGCTCAACGACGCCAACTTCTAGCGACGTCGCACATCAACGACAGCGCCCCTGCACCTCACAGGAGATGCAGGGGCGCTTTGCATTTCAGTAAAGCCCTCGGCTACGAACGACGCGGCTCGGGAACCACAAGCCTATCGGGGCTCGCGCCCTCGGCATCCATCAGGCTCACGTAGCGAATCGACGGATCCTCATACATCGCGTAGTAATAATTGCCTGTGCGCGCGCTAAAGCATCCGGTATAGATAGTCTTCTCGAACTTGCCATCGCCCATCCTGGACGCCCCCTCAATCATCACCACGCCCTCGAGTGAACGGAACATGCGGACGACGTTTTCGGTCTCGCTGTCTTTTTGCGGGTAATTGGCGTTGAGGTACGCTGCCTTTACAAAACGGCTCGGCGAATAGCAGTCGCCGGGAATGCCGCGCATGCCGGCACCGGCTCCATAGGGCTTAAGCTCGGCGCCACGCCACGTCGCCGTCTGCGGAAAATCGCTTGTGGCGGTGATATAAGTGCGTAGGTTTTCCATATGCCACGGGAAGGTGGGCTGATTGGCAAGGGTGTCGACCGGATCGTCGTATACATGCAGGCCGTCAGCCATCATCTCGACCACGATGCTACGCTGGCTGTCGCCGATAATCCAATGGAGCAGCGACACGCCCAGCCCCTCTCCGGCAGATTTGGCGACAATCACCGTGTCGCGCAGCGCGGCCTCGACCTCATCGACCGTCGAGAACGTCGCTGCCACCCACAGGGGAAACTCATAGGCCGCGATATTGGTCTTGCCGTCGACAGGGTCCTCGGCATACTCGGCATAACCCGGGAAATTGAGGCCCGCCACGGCGAGGCCCGCATCGTTGCCGCAATCGAAGAACATAGGGTAGTTCTTGTAATCGATGCACATACCGATCACCGCGTGTGCCGCTGTCGTGTCGTCGATAAACGAATACGGAATGTGAAACCCGCGCGGCATCACGCGAACCTGTTGGCCGTAGTCAAAGCTCCAGTCGAGGTTGCGGCCCAGATACATGTTGCCGGAATTATCGGTAAATCGAATGCTCGTACACATAGCGCCTCCTAGCTTTACGTTCTTGCTAAGTTCATTGTCACCAAACAAAAAGGCGCTAAACACAAAAGCCCGGACATGACAACAATGTCACGCCCGGACCAAAAACGACGAAGTGCGGTGCTGTGGTCGCCTTAGACAAGCTTGCCAAGACAGTGATCGATCATATGCTGGATCATCTGCGCCTCGAAGCCCACAAAGTCCTGCTTGCGCTCGCGCATCTTGCCGTCGACGATCTGGTCAAAGGCAACCTTGCACTTGATGTAGCGCGTGGACTTGGTGATCTCGTCGTGCGTCAGGCAGCTCTCCTCCATCTTGCTGGCGCCCAGGCCAAACACCAGACGAGGGTTGTAGAGCACGTGGGGCTCGCCGGCATCGTCCAAGTAGACGCAAACCTTCTTGGTAACGCCAATCTGGTTAGCGGCAAGGCAGCCGGCATCGTCGAGCGACTTGATGGTATCGATCAGGTCCTGAGCAACCGACTCGTCCTCGACGGTCGCAACCTCGCAACGCTGGGACAGGATAGCCTCGTCGTGGCAGAGCTCTTTAATCATACGTTCCTCCATAGGGGTCGTTGTAACCGCTTAAGTATACGGTACCTACACATTTTCATGCGAATAATACCGTCCGTCTGCTACAAAGCGCCGAACTTCAACACGCGAGGAACATCAACCTTTCAAAGGCGATATAGTAGGTGAGTTCGTGTCAATCGGCCTAAACTCGGGGCCGAACAAGGAAAGGGTATGCATGGACGAACTATTTCACGTCAGTGAGCGCAAGTCCACAATCGGGACCGAACTTCGCGCTGGACTGACAACATTCCTGGCGATGGCCTACATCATCGCCGTCAACCCCGCAGTGCTCTCGGGCGCTGGCATCGATGCGGGAGCGCTCGCCTGCGCCACCTGCCTGGGCGCCGGCATCATGACCATCTGCATGGGCATCTTCGCCAACCGCCCGCTCGCCTGCGCGTCGGGCCTGGGCATCAACGCCATGATCGCGGGCATCACCACCACCATGTGCGGCGGTGACTGGCACGTTGCCATGAGCGTTATCTTCCTCGAAGGTATCGTCATCTTGCTGCTCGTCCTTTGCGGCCTGCGCGAGGCCATCATGGATGCCATCCCCGTGGTCCTGCGCCACGCCATCTCGGTGGGTCTGGGTCTGTTTATCGCCATGATCGGTCTGTGCGACGCCGGCATCATCACCGCTGGCGCCGGTACGCTCGTCGGCTTGGGCGACATCACCTCCCCCACCTTTATCGTCGGCATCATCTCCATCGTCGTGACGGTTGCCCTGGCTTCCCGCAACGTGCCGGGCTCGCTGCTCATCGGCATCATCGTTGCCGTTATCGCCGGTATCCCGCTGGGCGTCACTCATGCGCCCGAGGGCCTCATCGCACCGCTCGACTTCTCGACCTTTGGCGCCCCGTTTGCCAGCACCGCCGATGGCAACATGGCCATCGTGAAGGTTCTGACCGACCCGATGCTGCTCGTCGTGGCCTTCTCGCTGCTCATGAGTGACTTCTTCGACACCATGGGCACCGCGATGGCCGTCGCCAAGCAGGGCGAGTTCCTGACCGAGGACGGCAATGTCGAGGACATCCGTCCCATCCTGGTCGTCGACTCCGTGGCCGCTGCTGCCGGTGGCTTTATGGGCGTCTCCTCCATCACCACTTTCGTCGAGTCCACGTCCGGCGCTGCCGACGGTG
>URGF01000067.1 GCA_900547285.1 uncultured Collinsella sp. | reverse complement strand
CGGACCTCGGGACGCTCTTACACCACGTCTGCGCGCGCCACCGAAAACGGTCGCGCGGACTAGAGTTTTGGTCACAAAAAGACTTATATTTCGCCTTGGAGGGGCCTTAAAAATGCTATCTAGAATAAGTTGTTTCGGAAAATGGACAGTCAACTTACATTCGGCACATAGAGATCGATTTTTACCTACTAAAGTCCCTGATAAAGCTGTTTATCAAAGCGGGTGTGCTTAGCGACTTGAGCCTCACTATCGATTATCTGAAAAAACTTATTCTGGGTATCATTTTAAAGTCGTCCGGAGCAACAAAATCGGCCCCCGTTTCGTGAAAACGGGGGCCGAATGGGCTTCATGGCCTGCCTGGCAGGCTTGGCACCGGCGCTATTTGATCACACGCACGCGATACATCGACGGAATCTGCTTGAGAGCCTCGATGGTGCTGCTGTCCAGGTGCTCGTCGGTGTCGAACATAGTGTAGGCGTTCTCGCCAGCGGACTCGTTGGTCATGCGCTGCACGTTGGCGTTGTCCTTGGCGAGAATGGCCGTGATCTGGCCGATCATGTTGGGCACGTTGGCATGCAGGCAGGCAATGCGGCTTGCGGCGCGCGCCTTGCCCATGCTGCAGGCGGGGTAGTTGACGCTGTGCGCGATGTTGCCGTTTTCCAGGTAATCTTTGAGCTCGCTGATGGCCATGTCGGCGCAGTTGGCCTCGGCCTCGCCGGTGCCGGCGCCCGAATGCGTGGTGATAAACGTGTTGGGCATCTTGACGGTCTTGGGCGTGGCAAAGTCGCAGCTAAACCAGCTGAGCTTGCCCTCGCGCAGGGCAGCGTCGACGGCGTCCTCGTCAATGATGGTTTCGCGCGCGTAGTTGATGAGCACGGCGTCGGGCGCCAGCAGGTCGATCTGCTCGGTGCTGATCATGCCGATGGTATCGGCCTTGCTGGGCACGTGCACGGTGAGGTAGTCGCAGCCGCGGCAGAGGTCCTCGAGCGTGCCCACGCGCTGCACCTCGCGACTCAGCACCCATGCGTGCTCGACGGAAATGAACGGGTCGTAGCCGTAGACGTCCATGCCCAGATCGACACAGGCGTTGGCGACCTTGGAGCCCACGTTGCCCAGGCCGATGACGCCGATGCGCTTGCCCTTGAGCTCGCGGCCCACAAAGGCCTTCTTGGCCTTTTCGGCATCGACCTGAATCTCGGGGTCGTCGGCGTTGTCACGCACCCAGTTCATCGATTGCACCACGCCGCGGCTCGAGAGCACCAACATGCCCAGGACGAGCTCCTTGACGGCGTTGCTGTTGGCGCCGGGGGAGTTAAAGACGACGACGCCCTTCTTGGCATACTCCTCGACGGGGATATTGTTGACGCCGGCACCGCAGCGGGCGATGGCGCGAATGCCCTCGGGCAGTTCGTAGCCGTGCAGGTCGGTCGAGCGCATCAGGATGGCGTCGGCCTCCTCGGCGGTGCTTACAAACTCGTAGCCCTCGCCAAACTCGACTTTGCCGTCTTTGGTGATGTCGTCGATGGTCTTTATCTTACGCATGGAAAAACTCCTTAGCAGGTTTTTATCTAAACAGGGTGGTCTGAGGTGGCTGGTCGGCCCGCGTGCTGCGGGCTAGTTAGATCGCGGGCTCAAACTATGCTGCGCTTCGAAGTCCTTCATGTACGAGGCCAGCGCCTGCACGTCTTCCATGGTGACGGCGTTGTACACGCTGGCGCGCATGCCGCCCACCAGGCGATGGCCCTTGACGTTTTGAATCTGGTGCTCGGCCGCGCCTGCGACAAAGGCGGCGTCGAGGTCGGCATCGCCGGTGCGGAACGTGACGTTGGCGATGGAGCGGCTGTCGGCCTGCGTGGTGCCATGGAACAGTTCGCTTTGCTCGAGCAAGTCATAGAGCAGGTTGGCTTTGGCCCAGTTGCGCTCGGCCATGGCGGCAAGTCCGCCGGTCTGCTCAACCCAACGGAACACCTTGCCGCACACGTAGATGCCAAAGGTGTTGGGCGTGTTGAGCATGGAGTCCTTGGCGGCTTGGGTCTTAAGGTCCATGTACTGCGGCGTCTGCGCATAGGCCGGGCCTTCGGCGATAAGGTCGTCGCGCACGATGACCACGGTCACGCCCGCGGCGCCGGCGTTTTTCTGCGCGCCGGCGTAGATGAGCCCGTAGCGCTCAACGTCGAGCGGCTGCGACAGAAAG
Source organism: uncultured Collinsella sp. (assembly GCA_900547285.1). Taxonomy (GTDB): domain Bacteria; phylum Actinomycetota; class Coriobacteriia; order Coriobacteriales; family Coriobacteriaceae; genus Collinsella. Next base: position 7,071 of record URGF01000067.1, on the reverse strand, counting down.
CAGCTCGAGACATCGGCGACCAGCGGCACGTCGCCGCAAGCGGGCAGCTCGTGGTACATGGTGCCAAAGATAGTGTTGTTCTGGCAGATGTAGACGTAGTCGAGCCCGTCGCCCGTGGCCTCGGCGGCAATGCGCGCGTTGACGTCGGCCATGGTGGGAATGCGGTCGAAATTGGTGTCCTCGGAGCTCGCGAGCAGCACGGCCTCGCCGTACTTGGCGGCTTCTTTGTATGCCTTGTTGGCAAAGTTGCCGGTCACGATGTAGCTGGCGCGGCCGCGGCGCATGAGGTTCATGGGGATGCCCGCAAACTGCAGCGTGGCGCCGCCCTGCAAAAACAGGACGCGGTAGTTGTCGGGGATGCTCAGCAGGCGGCGCAGGGTTGCCTCGGCGTCGTTGATAATCTGCTGGTACATGCTAGATCGATGGCTCATCTCGAGCACGGACATGCCGCAACCGCGGTAGTCCATCATCTCGTCGGCGATCTCGGCGAGCACGCTTGTAGGCAGCGCGGCCGGGCCAGCTGAGAAGTTGTGCACACGTGCCATCTTCTAGGTCCCCCTCATAGTCGTTTGAACGTTCGGGATACTTTAGCACAGTGGAGCGCCAGGCGCGACCGCATCTCGGTAAAACTCGACTGCGCCGCTATGATTTACAGGATGGTTACATGGGGGAGGGGTGCTTTACTCCTCGGGCAAATCCAAATCTGCGAGCGAAGGCATGAGGTTCTCTAGGCGCTTGATTTCTTCGTCGCAAATTAGCTAACCCCTGGTCACTACGACGCCAGCGTGGCGATGACGGCTTCGTCGCCGGGTTGGACTTGGGTGTCGCCGTCTGGGATGATCGTCTGGCCTTCGCGCTTGAGCATTACCACAATAAACGGGTGCTTGCCCTGCGGCACGTCGCGCAGGCGCTGACCGGCCAGGCGACCGTGGGGCGTCACGGTGACCTCGCGCAGCGTAACCTCGGCACGCTCTTCGAACGTTGGGGCGGCCATCACCAGCAGATCGCCTTCCTGGATCACGGTGTCGCCATTGGGCAGTACCGGATGCGCCCCGTCGCGCAGCACCAGGACCACGAGCATGTCCGTCGCGCTGCCAATGTCCGCGAGCGAGCGTCCGGCAAACGGATGGCCAGCGCCCACCTTGAGCTTTACAAACGACATGCCGTCCTCGTCGCGGTAGTCGTTAAAGGTGCGGCGCACGTCGCCGGTCGCATCGATCATATCGAGCTTCTTCGCCACCGCCGGCAGCAGCGAGCCCTGCACCACGATGCTCGACGCGGCAATCACAAACACCAGGTCAAATAGGTCGTGTCCGCCGGGAACGCCGGCCACCACGGCAAAGAGACTAAAGACGACCGAAGCTGCTCCGCGCAGGCCCGCCCAGCTTACGAGCGCGACCTGGCTGGGATTCGTCTTAAAGGGCGCTAGGAGCACGCCGACGGCGATGGGGCGGCTCACGAAGAGCATGAACGCCATGAGCGCCAGGCCCGGCAGCAGCATCTGCGGCAGGCGTGCGGGCGTTACGAGCAGGCCGAGCAAGAAGAAGATGGTCATCTCTGCCATCTCGGTGAGGGTGTCGAAGAAGTGCGCCATCTCGACCTTACCGGTGATGTCGCTTGCGCCCAGCACAATGCCTGCAAGGTATACGGCCAAAAAGCCGTTGCCGCCCAGGTAGCTCGGCAGCGCGTAGGCGACGATGGCCACGGCGAACAAGAAGATGGTCTGCGCGCCTTCGGCCGTTGCGTGTGCGCGCTCAATCAGACGGCTGGATGTCCAGCCGATGGCAAGGCCCAACCCCACGCCCAGGATGACCTGCTTGGTCAGCAGCACGGGAATGTCGATATTGCCGCCCGCCGCGAGGGTCGCGAGCACGGCGGTGAGCATGTAGGCGACGGGGTCGTTGGAGCCCGATTCGACCTCGAGCAGCGAGTCGGTGCCGCCCCTCAGCGAAAGGCTGTGCTCGCGCAGAACGCTAAAGACGCTGGCCGCGTCGGTGGACGCCACGACCGATCCCAGCAGCAGGCCGCCGATCCAGTCGAAGCCCAGCACAAAGTGGGCGAACACGCCGGTGATGCCTGCGGTGATGACGACGCCGAGCGTGCTCAGCAGCACCGCCGGCGCGGCGACGGGCTTGGCGCGGTCTATGTTGGTGTTAAAGCCGCCGTAGAACATGATGAACAATAGCGCCGTGCTGCAGACGGTTTCGGTGAGTGCGTAGTCGCTAAAGTCGATATGCGCCGGGCCGTTGACGCCCAACAGCATGCCGAGCGCGATAAAGATAAGCAGGGTGGGGAAGGGGAGTTTTTTGCCGACGGGCTTGATGGTCAGGCACAGAATAATAACGAGGCCGATAAAGAGAAGGATCTGGTTCATGGATGGTGTCCGCTCCTGGGTGGTTGGCGTGGCACGGTCAGTTGTCTGCGGTTATTTGTACCCAAAGATGGTGGGTTTATGGGGTTGGATTGCGGGCGTGCGCGATATCGTCATAGACGGCTGCCGTCTTTGCCTCTGCTCGGAAACCCTTTCCAGCTTTATTGCAACGGAGTACAATGGGTAACGTTTAAGTTCAACTTGAAGTTTTAGTTGCGGCGCCGGGCTTTGGCCGCAATGCAAGGAGAGGCGTACCATGGCGATCTATGTGACATCTGATGCTCACGGGCACGTGCGTGCGCTTGACGAGGCCCTGTCCAAGATTTCGTTGACGTCCGACGACACGCTGTACGTGTTGGGCGACATGATCGATCGCGGGCCCGATCCGGTCGGCGTTATTAAGCTCGTGCGCTCGCTGCCCAACGCCCGCGTGCTCAAGGGTAATCACGAGCAGATCATGCTCGATGCCATCATTGGCCAGGATCCGCTCGATGCCGAGACCTGGGATATCAACGGTGGCTGGACGACGCGCGAGCAGCTCAACGACATGGAATTTGACGCATACGAGGAGCTCGTGCGATGGATGGCCGCGCTGCCGCTCTACGCGGTGGCCGAGACCGAGGAGCGCCCGTATCTGCTGGTACATGCTGGAATCGAGATGAAGGCGGCGCGCGCGTTTTTGCTTGAGCATGGCGTCGATTGTGCCGATGGCGTTGGAGCGGTGGGTGCCGATCGCGAGCTGCTGCAGCAGATGCTCGCGGTGCAGTCGGCCGATGACCTGCTGTGGATTCGTCACGGCTATTGGGATGCGCCGACCGGGCTGCTTTCTGCCGAGGGCAAGGGTCCGGTCGTGGTGAGCGGTCACACGCCAACGGTGTCGCTCGGGCGTTATTGCGAGGTCGGTGGTCTTGCGGGGCTCGATGAGGAGTCGGGCCGCGGGCAGATCGTGCGCCTGGGCGGCGAGGATGCCGCCGGTGTGCCCGATCGCATCGACATCGACTGCGCTGCCGCCACCGGCTCCGAGTTCGGTCGCGTCGGTATCCTGCGTCTGGACGACGGGGCGGAGTTCTATGCGAACATCAACCCTGGAGAATAACCTTGTTCCGCCGTTCTACCGAACGGCGGTCACGTTGACGCTGCGCAGCCCCGAAGCACCCCACCTTGTCGCTCAAACCGTCGCTCGCGTACAGAAGTACGCGTCGCTCCTCCTTCGCGCCAACCTGGGGCACTTCGAGACTGCTCGCTGTCGGTGCCAAAACATCGACGTTTCTTTTCTTCAAATTGATTCGAATTAGGCGCCGTAGGGGTTGCGGTCGCGCTCGATGCGTTGGCGGATGTGGGCGTATTCGATAATCAGCAGCACCAGGAGTAGGGCCATGATGGCTAGGTAGCTCACTACAGCGCCCATCAGACCCAGTAGCTTAATCAGGATCACCGGCAGCACCACGCTTACGGCGAAGCAGATCAGGTAGATCTTGGTGACGTCTCCAGCGTGGCGCAGCACCGTGATGATGGCGTAGATAAAGTCGATGGCCGCGGTGACGCCGCCGGCGACGACCATCAGCAGCGCCAGCGTACGGTAGCGTTCAAAGCTGAGGCCGTACATAAAGCTCATGAGGGGAATACCGGGACCTGCCATAAATGCGGCGCACACGCCGGTGATGACCACGATCAGCGCCATAACGGCAACAATAATCAGGTCAAAGCGACGACGCTTGCGAGGATTAGCCCAAATGCTCGACAAGCGCAGGAGCTGCGGTTTATAGATAAATCCAATGCTCAGCAAAATGGCCTGCGCTGGAAAGAACAGGGCATTAAAGTACAGCTGATACTTGTAGGCCAGCGTGCCTTCCATCACGAACTTGGGCATGCTCTCGATAAGGTTGAACAGGAACAGCGCGCCAAAAAGCGGGGCGCACTGGATAAACAGGTGACCGACCTCGCGCAGGCTCACGCGGCGCGATTTTTCGGTTTCGAGCAGGGTGAGCGGCGCGGTGACCAGCACGAGCGAGGCGATCGCGGTGACACCCATGGCCATGGCCGCGATGGGCATGCTGCGCGTGAGGAACAGTGCCACGCTAAAGACCGCGATGACGCCGACGGATCGTAGCGTTTGGCTCATGCCGGCCAGGTAGAGTTTGTCGGCCTGCTGCAGGCGGCCCTCGTACACGTCGGCAATGCCGTCGATCGCCTTATACAGGTAGACGCCCAGGCCGATTGTGGCCATCTGCGCATCGTAGCCGCGGGCGCTGCTGTATACCAGGCCGCATGCCAGCGCGAGCGCTCCGCAGATCCAGCGGTTGAGCTGGTAAGAGGCAAAGGACGTCTTTTCGTCGATGTCTGAGACCTGGAAATTGCGCACGCCGTAGTTGCACGCGATCATGATGAGCGTGCCGGTGACAAAGGCGATGGAGAATTTGCCAGCCTCTTCGGCGCCCACGAGCTGCGTAGACACGATGGTGAGCAACGGAAACACCATGCCCCACACGGCGGTGCCCAGGGTATTCCAAAGGTAGTCGCGACGGGTGGCGTGATCTTCGTACTCGGCTTCTTGTGTGGAGAAGCCGCCGCCGTAGACGGCGCCGAGCAGACGGTTCCACCAAGCGTTGACCATGCGGCGGACGGGGCCGGGCTTGCGATCGCGTTCGCGCCGGCGACGTGTGGCTTGGCTGCTATCGGGCCCGCCGGCGTTGCGCTGACTCAGCTCTTGGATGCGTGCGAGTTCCTCGGCAGTGTGCGAGGCAGGGAAGAGGCCGTTCTCGATGCGGCCGCCCTGGGCCTTCGCGGCGCCGTCTCTCGATGCAGCGGGGTTGGAGACGCCGTTGCGGCGGGCGATGGCGCGGCGAATGCTATCGATGGGCGTGATGCTCAAAGCGGAGTCCTTTCTATTGCTGCGCTCTAGTATAGACGCGACGGTGTTCGTTCGTGTTTTTGAACAGGTTGTTCGATAATTTCGGCGGCGCCATTCAGTAGACGGCATTTGGGGACGTTCCTTATGTGCCGGCACTTTGGGAACGTCCCTAAGTGCCGGCATCCGGGGTCGCTCCTTGGTTGTTGCCTGTTCAAGAGTGTCCCTAACGACTAGGCCGCTTGCGTGCGATTTTTGACCGTTGGGCGGGCGCTTCGCCGTTGCCGCAAAAACGTTTTTGCATATCGGGTACAACGGGCTTTACGTGAGTAAAGTGCGCGCCTCGTCCACGTGTCGCGCTTTTAAAGGAGGCCCCATGCCAGGTGTTACCCCTGCAGAAGTTCTGTCCAACTTTGGCATTACGCTGGTCGAAGATCCTGCCGAGAACCAGCCCCGCCTGCTGGTCGACCTGCCGGCAGCCGAGCTCGTCGAGCACGCCATCCGTCGCAACGAAGGTCGTATGGCCTCCAACGGCGCGCTGGTGATCGAGACGGGGGAGCGCACTGGCCGCTCGCCTAATGACCGCTTTATCGTTGACACCCCCGATGTTCACGACAAGATTGCCTGGGGTGCCGTCAACCGCCCGCTGTCTGTCGAGAGCTACGAGGCCATCAAGGCCGGCATCGTCGACTATCTCAACGAGCGCGACGTGTTCGTCACTCGCGGTATGGCCGGTGCCGACCGCAACCATACGCGTCGTCTGCTTGTCGCCTGCGAGCGTGCCAGCCAGGCGCTCTTTATTAAGCAGATGCTCGCCCGCCCGCTTGCCCGTGAAATCGCACGCACCGGCGAGCCGGACTTCTGCGTGCTCGCCGCGCCGGGCTACCAGTGCGATCCCGCCATCAAGGGCCTCAACTCCAGCGCCGCCGTGGTCATTAACTTCCAGGAGCGCGTGATTCTGGTCGCCGGCACCGGCTACTCCGGCGAGATCAAAAAGTCCATTTTCAGCGTCATGAATTACCTGCTGCCCGTCGAGGACGACGTGCTGCCCATGCATTGCTCGGCCAGTATGGACCCCGTCACGCATGAGACCGCCGTGTTCTTTGGCCTCTCCGGCACCGGCAAGACCACGCTTTCGGCCAACCCCACGCGCCTGCTGATCGGCGACGACGAGCACGGTTGGTCCGACATGGGCATCTTCAACATCGAGGGTGGCTGCTACGCCAAATGCGAGGGCCTGGACGCGTTCCACGAGCCCGAAATCTTCAACGCTGTCCGCTTTGGCGCGATCTGCGAAAACGTGGTGCTCGACGAGAACCGCAAGCCCAGCTACGACGACATCTCGATCACGCACAACACACGCGTGGCATACCCTGTGGAACACATTCCCAACGCGTGGACCAAGGGCATGGGCACCACTCCAAGCGTCGTGCTGTTCCTGACCTGCGACGCCTTTGGCGTGTTGCCGCCCATCTCACGCCTGACGGCCGATGCCGCCATGTACCACTTCGTGACGGGCTTTACGGCCAAGATCCCCGGCACCGAGGTCGGCGTCACCGAGCCCACGCCCACGTTCTCTTCGCTGTTTGGCGAGCCGTTTATGCCGCTCGACCCCATGGTCTATGCCAAGATGCTCGGTGAGCGCATCGCCGACGGCCGCCATTTCGAACCGCGCGATATCTTCCAGCACGACGGCCTCTGGCACTGCTTCGAATGCCACTCGCGGCTTTCTGAGACCGATGGCCGACACATGCTCGACACGCTCAACGGCATCATCGACGCCGCTCACCGCCGGCTGAAATGCACCGACACCATTCTCCTCACTTTCGGCACGGCCTGGGTCTACGAGACG
>URGF01000066.1 GCA_900547285.1 uncultured Collinsella sp. | reverse complement strand
GCGCAGGCAGCAGCCGCCGACGGCATCCCGTACCTCAACGAGTACCAGTACGAAAACGACCTCGTCACCGACTTCGCCCGCCTGGTTGCCTCGCCCAGGCGTCGCGGCTCGCTGTATGTCGCCGCGGCAATTGCCGCGCTGCTCGGCATCGGCATGCTGGTGGCCGGCGGCAGCTGGATCAAGTTCGGCGTCGTCTTGATCGTGTTCGGCGCCTTTTTGGCCTGGTGGAGCAAAAACCTGCACCACACGCTCGCCCGCGACTTTATCGATGCCGTCGAGGCCGACGAGTCCATGGGCGGCCGCTATCGCCGCGTCGCCGCCAACGAAGACGGTCTGATGGTCTGGGGCAAGAGCGGCAAGTCGCAGTTCTTCCCGTTTGAGAAGCTCGACCACGTACTCGACGGCGAGCGCATCTTTGTGGCCATGTTCGCCGACCAGGGCGTGACGATCCCCAAGGACACCTTTGTTCGCGGCGATGCCGAGCAGTTTGGCACCTTCCTTAAGGCGCGCATCAACAAAAAACTCCGCATCGAGACCAAACGCAAGAAGATGAAGGCAGAAAAGGCCGCTGCCGAAGCAAAACAGGGCGACAAGCCCCAGGAGACCAAGGGCAAGCAGCGCAAGCAGAAGAAGAGCAAGAAGAAGCGGTAGGCCGGCCGACACCGAAGGCGCCTCGTCCCGTGCCCGATTCCGGGCCGGGGCGCCCGGAATCGGGCACGCGTACCGCCAATGGACCCGTTTTGCCTTGCTCTCGAGCTATTTCACTTCAAACCTTAAGAGCCTCCGCTCCGGCAGATCGGTCATCTTCATCGTGTAAGTCCCGGGAAATGCTTTCTCAAAACGGACGGTCTCGTAACCTTCGAAATAGTCGTTGGTGTTCTGCATCATAAATGGGACGAGCAACTCGTTTTCTGCCCCAACCTCCACGGCAAACGCAGCAGAGCCGCCAAGGACCGGCATGGCTTGCGTTATCAGATCGGTATTGACTACAAAATCATAGTTTGGCGCAGACTCCGGAACCAGATGCCAAACATACGCTTTGATTCCACCGTCGATATTATCCCTATTTCTGACACGCATCTTTACGGCGATAACGCACGTGATGTCGGCATCCTTCAGTCTCGTTTTCGTATCCACGGTGCCATATTTTGAATAATCGTCATGTGCTCGTTTGAGATACTCGCGCGGCGTGAGCAACTCTGCCCCGTCTATGCAAAACGAATACCCATCAGTCACCACATCCTTCGACCCCAGAAACGCTCCATCCATCGAGAGCCATTCGCCCTCCGCGTAATATTTCTCAGGAATGACCGTCCGGTTCCCGTTAACGACGCTCACCCTCATGCCCGCAAGGCCGGTAGCAGCACAGCAAAAAAGCGCGAGCGCCGATCTTCTCGTCCACAGGGTCTTCTTCATCGCGCTCACGACCTTTCCCGAACTTTCACAACGGCACCGTCGCGCATGCAGTAAACCCGATCGGCCAGTTCCTCGAGCACCTCTCCGTCATGGCTGGACAGAAGGACCTCACGACCCGTTGATGCCGCCATCGCCACAACGCGCTTGAGCATTTCAACGCCTGCTTCGTCGAGGGCATTCGTTGGCTCATCGAGAACAAGCAGCTTCGGCTTCTCCATAATTGCCGCAGCTATCCCCAGACGCTGCTTCATCCCAAGCGAGTATGCTCGGAACTTCTTTTTTTCGTCTGCATCGAGCCCCACGAGCCGCAGGGCAGAGCGAATGTCCTCGGGGGTGGCAACGCCCTTGATCTGAGCGATGAGCTTCAGATTGTCGTAGCCAGACAGATATCCCAAAAAGGAAGGCGCCTCGATCAACATCCCCAGACTCGGCGGGAACGAGATGTCCGCCCCAAGCCTTTGGCCATCGATAGAGATTTCGCCTTCGGTAGGCTTGATCAACCCGCAAACCGCTCGCATGAGCATGGTCTTACCCGAACCGTTTATCCCCTGAAGCCCGACCACAGTCCCAGGGTCAACCTCGATGGACACGTTGCGCAGGACATCGTTTTTACCCATGCGCTTCGATACGCCCCTTACGATCACACTCATATCTTGTCCCCCTTTTCTATAAGGTCGGCCCTTCGAAACCACAGTCCACCCAACGATAGGCATAACGACATAAGCCCAATTGATGACAAGACACTCGAGCCCGCCGCGATTCCCTCTTTGACAATTCCACCCCAGCGCAACAGCATCAAGGCGTTACCCAATAGCGCCCAATGTCGTGCATATGCCGAGCAGATCAGGTAGCTCATTAAAACCACAAACGAGACTGACGACCCAAGCACAAACCCAACCGCTGCCTGCGCAAACGCAAGCGCCTCAAAAGCAAATAAGAGACCTATGAAAAACGGCAGCGCATCTGCCTCGGCAGCTTTGAGAAACCACGGCGCCAAATTAGCCAGTTGAAGCGACTCACCATGAATGACCGCGCTGAACGAGGAGCTCACCACCAAGCTCCAAATCACAACAGAGCAAACCACCACGAACAGTGAAAATGCCGTTACTGCCGCCACCAAGATAAAACGCGAGACCCACCAAAGGGTTCTTGCCCGGCATCGAACAAGCGCTTGCAAACCAAACCCGTGCAACGATTCGGTCGGATAGTCGAGTGTTGTATAGAGAATAAGCAGAATGAGAAATAGCCATCCTAGCGGAGGCACAAACATGACCCCGGGCCTAGGCTCAAACGGAGCAGATCCGGCAAACACGAGCGCAAGATTATCCGCAAACCCCAAGGTATCCGTTCTAACCCCATACACAGAAGACAATCCGTAGGCGTACACCAAGTTCGCAACGGTCACTGCCGCAATTGCAATAAAAGTGATGATGTTCTTCTTCAAAACGGTCCTCAGGTCCGCGGCGACCAGCCTAAACAGCATCAGACCACCTCGCGTCTTTTCCACGCCCCAGAAAAAGCCAACGAAGCAAGGGTCAATAATATGATTTCCGCAAAACCGGCTCGAATGTCTGGCCAGTTATTCAGCGATTCCGCCCTGATGCTGTTGAGGATATTGCAGTTAAACCCCACACAAGCCATTACGCCGAAGATCCAGCCATTTGCAAAATGCCACGCAACCATTAGCAGATACGGGACAATTATCGCTTTGATTCTGCTACGAAACAAAATTGAGAAGCCAGTTACAGCCATGGATAAAGTCCCGAGCGTGACAGCATCGAACAGCGTGTATGCGAGCACATATGACAAAGGATGCGAATAAAATAGACCGGAGAAGTAGCTATGCAGGTAAAGTCCTACGTAAGTCGACTCATCGACCCGAGGAAGATACGCAGGAAAAAGCATCGAGACGATCAGGAAATTGACGAGCAGAGGAATGGCAGTCACTGTAAACGCGGAGAGGAAAGCAGACAGCATCTTTACGTTCACGTACGCCTTTCTGGAAACGCGCGTGCATATCTGCATGTCATAACCACTCAAACGCTCAAAGAGACACGACCAAGATCCAGCCAACATTGCAAGCAGGGGCAGTGCATAGAAAAACACCGACGCAGACAGTGGCGCGTTCGCGCTCACAACAATCCAGTTACCGAAGCTGCTTTCACGTGTTTGACCGAGATAATTTTCGGCTTGCACGCCAACGCCGTAACCAAAAGAAAGAAGGTTGTGACGCTCTTTTTCCAAATTTGCCCACGGCTCCAGCGCGGCAGCTATTGCAACTGCGACCGCAATCAAGAGAGCAAGGATAAAAGCTGGACGTCTAATCGTTTTCGACAGTTCGTATCTTGCGAGCTTTTGGTTCATACGTCCTCCTCCCCCTTCCGACCCAGAAAGCCGGAAGGGAGCCATTTCAAACAACTATGCGGGAAGCTTGTGGAAATGCCCGACGCAGTCGGGGCTCCATACACCAATAACAGTGCCGTAGCCAGACTCCGCCCATGCAGTCAGTCGCGCCGCAGATCGCCCGTTCTCACGGACGAGGTTATACATTTCCCACTGTCCCTTGTGATTCGAACGATACGTTCCCTGAGTACAATTCATGCTGCCGCTACCGCTTGTGTTATACGCACCGTCTGTATATAACCGAAGCGGATTTCCCGTATGGCCCTGGATATCCAGATAGAGCGATGAGGAATCATCCTTTTGACGGTAGCCAGTTGCACTCGTCCCGGCACATTGAAAACTAAATGCCTTATCGGCATTGTTCGTACAGGTCGTAATTCCCGTATCGGCGTTTTGAGTAATGCTGGAAACCTGAGAGGTGTCAAACTCCTCTTGTGCAAACGATGCAGCGGGAACCCCTAGGGACAGACCAGCTGCAATCACCAAGCCGACTCCGATTCGAGCAATAGCGCTCCTTGGCTTAATCATGGCCTTCTCCAATCAAAAGCGGTTAACAATGCGTCGACGCACGGCAACCTTCGCATGAATAGAGAAAGATGTCTGTAAACACCCGCTATTGAGTTGATTGCTCAGGCGTTTACAGGTTATTTACCTGCGATAACAATAAAATTAGCTCCGCCTTATTCTTGATCTTCAACTGGCGGTAAGATGCAGACCGCAGCGCTTGCACCGTAGATGCAGCGTAACCGACATCCTCCGCAATGGCCTTTGTCGTTGCCCCCTCTGCCGTCATCAGCAAAATTTGCGACTGAACATCAGAAAGGGAGCGCGACGTAAGCAGGGCCAGCTGGCGCACGCGGGCCGTTTCGGTGGACCCGTTCGCCCGGTACTCCAAGACGGCCTTCTCGTCCTCAACCGAGCGGGCGAGCGCGATGTGCGTAACGAACATGGGCACAGACCAGCAAACAATCACCGTTGCCACGACGACATTGACAGCCGAACTTTGCCCCAACAACGACGCGAGGAACAACGGCTCGAAAACCGTCAGATCCTGCACCATATTGAGCAAGACAGCCCAAACAGGAGCCGTCGCCCCGAAGCAAAGCATCCATATCCCAAGCATTTTGCGCTGCGGACAGCTTCGCATCACTATTATATGTGAGCAGCACCCCCGTCAGCACCGCAAGTCCATGGATTCGCCCCCTAGCGACCGCATAGATTAAGGCAACCATGCCCATTGACACCAACGGCACGATAGCCCGAGCATGGGCATGCACCTTAAACGGACGCAGTCCAACAGCGAGCGAAGCCGTAGACGCCACGCCGCAAAACAGGACCGGCACAGCCATCAACGGAACGCGTATGCACATCAATGCCGCGATATAGATAAAAGACCATTCCACAGCAGATAGCACCGCCCATACGTACGGGCTTCCGAGCCAAATCGCTTCACCCGCTCTATCCAGCGCAGCGCCACGATTCGCTTTTCCACCCGCGTAGCGTAGCGACAGAAGCAGTCCGAGACCCAATGCGTAGCTTAAGAGGGAAAAGGCGACAGCCCGCGAAACACCGGACCCCCAATCGCTATCCGCCATTACCAAGGGCCCCGCCGCAAGGAGGATAAAGAATAATGTGAGCAGGTATCGAAACAGCCGGCGCGTTCGAGCTGATGCCACTATATCGTCAGCATGCCGCTGCGGTAGCTCATGCCCTACAGTATCGCCCTCACCCGCAAACAGCGCCACGAGCTCGCGTGAGCCCGCAACCGACGCCTTCCCGTATGCTCGGTGAAGCGTTGTTCTCACCGTCGATGGCTTCGTATCCGTCTCCTTGGCAATTTCCGCCGGCGTTTTCCCTTTGAGCAGCAGTCGAACAAACTGCTCTTCTCTAGGCGACAGGGCAGGGGAAAACACCCCCGCATCGAATGTGTCGGACGCACAGGCGATATCCGAATTGTTGTCCCGTTTCCCCCTTAGCAACATGCATACGAAGGCAGCAGCGATAACGGACCCCATCGCCAGCAATGCAATGACCACGGCATCGCTTGCGAAGTATGCCGCCTCAACAGCCGGAATAAGACCAATAGGAACTGCTACGAGCACAGAACAGGCAAACACGTCGCGCCGCCCATGGCCAAAGGCACGAGGGTGGCAAAACGGCGGGGCCACAGTCAATGCGAGATAGACCAACGGAATTAAAAGCGCAAGGCCAATTGACGCGGCCGTTACAGGGGGCATCCCCCATGGCTCGGGAACGACTCTCCATGAAACTCGACAGCAAAACAGCAGGCAAGACATGACGGCTATTGTTTCTGTAAAAATCGCGTCCTGCGGGTGACGAGTTTCCCTTTCGTCAGTCCGTGTCGACCTCTGCGTCAAAGGAGAGTCCGCCGTGCCCCAAATAACATATGAGAGAAGCAGCGACCCAACAAAGCACGAGACACACGAAACGCCATGTAACAACCAAATCGGTGCAAACACGATTGGAATAGAGTCTCCGCGAGCATAGAAAGCCAGGTCGGCCCATTCGGGAACCGTTGCAATAACACCAAGGAAAACACCGATGGCACCGAGATGCCTCGGCCTTCTCATTCCCCCCTTGCATAGCGCAGCACCATGAACAAACGCCGCGAGGCATGCGCCCAGGATAACGAGCCAGGTCATTGCACCTGACGCTAGGCCGATTGAAGATGAAAACCGGTGATAAGGGGTGACCGCCATTACGACAAGCGCAATGGCGCAGGCAAATGTAGCAGAACGGCGGGAAAAGAGCATACGGCCTCCATAGCGTGTCATTATATCGCTCGAGCCGCTCGTTTATCTCTGTTCTCACACCAGCCAGCATCAATGATTCAGGCGAACTCCAATCCGCGCCAGATCACGGTCCGGCTTTTGTTCGCAGTCCCCACATCAAAGCGGGATGCGGTTTCCTTTTGGACGCCGGTTCGGAAAGCGCATCCCGTTCCAGGGCAATATTCTGGGATGCAGTTTCCGCAGCCCACCCCATTTGGAAGGCGCATCCCATTATTTGGCTGAAAACTGGGGTGCGCTTTCCGAACGAGCCGAAACGGCCCGAATCGATCGGACCACCTCATCCCCGTTTCCTCGCCATCTGCCCAAGCGTGCTACACTGGCAGCATCTATGCCACCGCGAACGGCTCGGCTCCGCGCCCGCCGCTCGCAAACGAACTTTAAACGCACGAGGGTTGGCCATGCCGCTTTTCTCGCAACATACCGCCCGGTTCTCGCCGGACGTTCCTTTGGAGGGCACCAGCTCTCGCGAGCTGCTCAAGCGGTACCAGCCGCTCGAGACACTTGCGACCGGCGGTTTTGGCTCCATCGAGATCTGCCGCGACACGCACCTGCGCCGCCGCGTCGCCATTAAGCGCATCCCCCTTATCAACGGCGCCGGCATGCCCGCCAGCGACATCATGGATGTCCTGCGCGAGGCGCACACTGCCGCCATGCTTCAACATCCTAATATCGTGCAGGTCATCGACTTTACGCACGACACCGCCTATGCCTACTTGGTCATGGAGTATGTCGACGGTATGTCGTTGGCCGAGTTTTTGCATCGCGTGGACGGCCACTCACTTACCTTTGACGAGGCCGCGGCCATTGCCGATGCCCTGGGTCAGGCGCTCACCTTCGCCCATAGCAATGGCGTACTCCACCTGGACATTAAGCCCGCCAACGTGCTCATCGACCACTCGGGCAATGTAAAGCTCACCGACTTTGGCATGGCGCGACTGTCGTCCGCCGGTGGCTTTGGCGGCTCGCGCGGCGGCACCATCGGCTACATGCCGCCCGAGCAGCTCGATATCGAGACCGGCACGGTCGACGAACGCGCCGATGTCTTTGCCCTTGCCTGCGTTATCTATGAGGGCTTGTGCGGCAGCGCTCCCTTTATGGCGGCCACGCCCGCCGACTCGCTCGGCCGTATCATCGGCGGCGCCACCTATCCCAGCGAGCTGATACCACACTTTCCCCCGGGAGCCGAGGCCGCGCTCATGAGCGCGCTCTCCCCCATGCCGCAGGACCGCCCCAACAGCATCGAGGCATTTTGCGACCAGCTGCTCGCCGGCTTGGGCAGTGTGCGCGAGGGCCGACGCAGCCTAGAACAAATGGTGGGTGAGCTTTCGGATGACGAGCAGGCGGCCGACGACATCGAATCGCCGTCCTACGAGGATAGCGCCATCGAGGTCGACCCCGCGCTTGGCTGGGCGGGCACGCGCTGGAGCCACGCGCGCGACTACACCATGCGCGCTATCTCGGCCCTCTCGTGCGGCTCCTTTAGCTTTCTGCTGATGCAGACGGCTGGCGCCGCAGCGCTGCCCGGCCTGGTCATTGCGGCTATCGCGATCGGAGCGGCGGCTGGCCTGGCCCCCCAGATTGGCTCGGCCATCTCGGCTGTGGGCTTTTTGGTGCTCATGGCCAACGCCACCATGCAGGCGCAGGGCATCCTGTCGATGTTGCCCGTCGTGGTGATCTTTGCCGCTGCCATGTCCGGTTGGTGGATCGCCTGGGGCCGCACCGAGGCTGCCGCGAGCGCCGCGCTCACCTGTGCACTCGCGCTTGGCTGTCTGACCGGCAACACCTTCCTGGCAGCTGGGGTCGCCGCCAGCGTCGCGTCATTTTGGCTCGGCCCGGCAAGCGCCGCCGCGGCAACGGGCATGGGCGCAATTTTTGCCCGTCTGGCCACGGTCGCGCTTTCAGCCGGAGGCGTGCTGGGGCTCGGTAACGTTGCCGCAGCGCTGGGAGACCCGCTCCTTTGGGCTGCCTTTGTGTTGGTCGCGGCAACTGCCGTGGCGTCATCTGCGTTGCTCAATGCCCACGCCAAGCGCGCCGAGCAAGGCTCGAACCTTGTCGCGGTCGCCGCAATCGTTGTCGTCGGCATCGGATCGGCAGCGTCGTCCTGTCTTGCACACCATATGGAAATTGCCAGCCTTGCGGGCACGGTCATCGCCAAGGCGGCGGTTGCGGGAATCCTATCCTCTATAATCGTTGGGATATGCCTGTATTTGCTCGGATACCAAAGAACCTATACGGAGAGTGATCTTTCGTGAACTTCCTGAACATCTTCGAGGACCACGTGGCCGGCATCTTCGGTGCCACCCGTGCCCCGTTCTCCTTTAAGAAGCTTGCCAAGCAGGCTGCTCGCGACATGGAGGATCAGACTCTGGTGATCAACGGCGTCAACACCGCGCCGGCGCTCTATACCATCCTGATCGCCACCGACGACGATCCCATGCTTGCCCCGTTCTACCCCGAGCTTTCGCGCGAGGTCCGCGAGTTTGTGAAGGCGCAGGCCGAAAAGCGCCGCTATGTCTTTGTCGGCGAGCCCCTCGTGCGCTTTATGATCGATCCGCAGCTGCGCGCCGGCAAGTTCTCGGTCTTTGCCGAGAACGTCGACGCCCCCACGCTCGGCCGTCTGTACGAGGAAGAGCGCGCCTATCAAAATGGCTTGGGACAGAACAACCGGGCCGCAAGCCGTGCCGCCAGCGCCCCGCGCGCCGGTCAGCAACAGTTTGCCACCCCGCAGCAACACTCCGCCGTCATGCCGCAGCAGCAGCCGGCACCCCGCTCCGCAGCTGCCGACCCGCT
>URGF01000065.1 GCA_900547285.1 uncultured Collinsella sp. | reverse complement strand
GTGACGCTCGCACATGGCCCTGAGCTCGTGGAGCTTAGCGATGGTGCCCGGGATAAAGCTCTGACCGCCAAAGCCCGGGTTCACGCTCATGAGCAGCACCATGTCAACAATGTCGATGATGCTATCGAGCACGCAGACGGGCGTGGCGGGGTTGAGCACCACACCGGCCTTGACGCCGCGCTGCTGCAGATGCGTGAGCGTGCGGTGCAGGTGCGTGGAGGCCTCGTAGTGCACGGTGATCATGTCGGCACCGGCGTCGGCGTACCAATCGACCGTCTCGTCGGGGTTCGACACCATGAGGTGCGCGTCGACCGGTACATCGGTGGAGCGCTTGACGGCCTTAAGGATGTCAACGCCAAAGGTGAGGTTGCCAGTAAAGTGACCGTCCATAACGTCGAAGTGCACGTAGTCGGCACCGGCGATCTTGTCGAGTTCGCCCTTGAGGTTGGCCATGTCGGCCGAAAGGACAGACGGAGCGATTTTGATGGAACCCATGGTAGAAGCCTTTCTGCGCTAGTCGGTGAGTCCGTAGAACTCTTGCGATGGGACGCGATCGGTAAGAATCTCGAGCGCCCTATCCAAAGTAACACCGTTGTAGAGCGTTTGCTCCACAGCAAAGGTGAGCGGAATGTCTACGCCCAGTGAACGGGCGAGCTCGCTCACGCTGCGGGCGGCGACGGCGCCCTCGACCACCATATGCGTGCGCGCCTGGTACTCGTCGAGCGACACGCCGTGGGCAAACTCGTAGCCAAAGGTGCGGTTGCGCGAATGCTCCGAGGTACAGGTGGCGATGAGGTCACCCATGCCGGCAAGTCCCATGCAGGTTATGGCCTGCCCGCCGCGGGCGTGCACCAGGCGGCTGATCTCGGCCAGGCCGCGCGTCATGATAAGGGCGAGCGTGTTATCGCCCGCGCCGGTACCGGCGGAGATGCCGCACACGATGGCGATGACGTTTTTCATAGCGCCGCAAACTTCGACACCGGTCATATCCTGCGACAGGTAGATGCGGAAGGCCGTGGACAGCAGCAGCTCCTTAAAGGTCTCCCCTACCTGCGTATCTTCGCTAGCGATGACGGCGGCAGAAAGCCCGCCGCGGCAAATCTCCTCGGCATGGTTGGGGCCCGAGAGGGCCGCCACACGCCGCTCGTTGCCGATTTCGCTGGCAATGACCTCGCTCATGAGCAGGCCGGACTCGGGCTCAATGCCCTTGGTAAGGCAGAGCACCGGGGTGTCGGCGGCGATGAAGGGCGCTGTCTGATGACATACGCTTCGCAGGTGTGTGGAGGGCACGGCAAAGATGATGGCGTCGGCGTCGTCGAGCGCCTGCGCCAGGTCCGTGGTTGCGACGACGTTGCCGGGCAGCTCGTAGTCCGCCAGATACCTGGGGTTGCGATGCTCGCCGTTAATGCCGGCGGCCGTCTGCTTGCTATGGGCCCACATGGTCACGCGCTCGGCTCGCGCGGCGGCAAGGCCGGCGACGGCGGTTCCCCAGGAGCCGGAGCCAATCAGCGCAACATTCATGACTCTCTCCTACTTATCGTCGGGTTCGGTGACGCGCTTGGTAAACGAGAGCTTGGACTCCTTACCGCACATGAGCTTTTTGATGTTCGCGCGATGGGCCCACACCACGGTGATGCCGATCATCGCCATGCAAAACTTAAGGCCCAGGCTGCTGTACGGAAAGACCGCGCAGGCGGCGATGGGAAGGCCGATGGCCGCGGCAAGCGAGCCCACCGACACAAACTTGGTGATGGCAACGGCCACGATAAACATGCCCAGCAGCGATAGTCCGATGGGCCAGTACCAGGCGAGGATGACACCCAAGCCCACGGCGATACCCTTGCCGCCATGGAAGTTGAGGTAGGGCGAGAAGATATGGCCCCACACCGCTGCCAGGCAAATGACGCCGAGCATCCAATCGCCGGGGGCTCCGGGCGCCATGATGCTTACGGGGAAGCCATAGCCCACGCTCGCGATGAGCGGACGGGCGATGACAACGCAGATGGCGCCCTTAAGGCAGTCGAGCAGCAGCGTGAGCGCGGCCACCTTGGGACCGGCCACACGCAGCGCGTTGGTGGTGCCGATGTTGCCGGAGCCCGCCTTGCGAATGTCCGTGTGGTTGAACACGCGGCCCAGGATCAGGCCAAACGGAATCGCTCCGATAAAGAACGAGACCACGGCGCAGATGGCGGTCAGCAGAATCGGATTATGCATCCTTTTGTTCCTTCTTCCTAAAGAAGAGTCGAATGGGCGTGCCGGCAAAATCGAAGGTCGAGCGCATGCGGTTCTCCACGTAGCGCTGGTAGGTGTCGTTGACCAGGTCGCTGTGGTTGACGAAGAACGTGAACGTCGGCGGGTTGATGCCCGTCTGAGTCACGTAGTGCATACGCAGGCGGCGCTTGCCGTCCACCACGGTGTGGCCGAACTCGCGCAGGTCGGTGAGGAAGGTGTTGAGGCGCGAGGTGGTGATCTTTTGCGAGCGCGTCTTCTCGGCGGCGTCGACCATCGCCCAGATCTTCTCGACGCTGCGGCCACTGAGGGCAGAGATGCGCAGGTACTGGGCCCAGGGAGCCATGACGCCCAGACGGCGGTCGATGGTCTCCATGCAGGCCTCGCGCTTACGGTCGTCGTCGAGCAGATCCCATTTGTTGAGCAGCACAACGATGGCGCAGCCGCGCTCGATGGCAAGTCCCATGACCTTCTGGTCCTGCTCAGTAACGCCCACGGAGGCGTCGACGACGAGCAGCGCCACGTCGGCGCGGTCGATGGCGCGCAGGCCGCGGACCATCGAGTAGTACTCGATGTTCTCGTACACGGTGCTCTTCTTGCGGATGCCCGCGGTGTCGACCATGCGGTAGTGCTTGCCGTTGCGCTCCACGACGGTGTCGATGGCGTCGCGCGTGGTGCCGGCAATGTTGGACACGATGGAACGGTCGGCGCCCAGGATGCGGTTGAACAGCGAGGACTTACCGGCGTTGGGGCGGCCGATGATGGCCACGTTCAGCGCATCGGGGAACTCATCGGCGACCTCGTCCTCTTCCTCCGGAAGCAGGGCCACGATATCGTCGAGCAGGTCGCCCGTGCCGTGGCCATGCAGGGCCGAGAGGGGCGTGGGCTCACCGATGCCGAGCGAATAGAACTCCCAGATGCTGTCGTTCTCGCGTTCGGGGTTGTCGAGCTTGTTCACCAGCAGAAAGACCGGCTTGTCGCAGCGCTTGAGCATGCGAGCGACCGACTCGTCCTCCTCGGTGACGCCGGTGCGGCCGTCGACCACAAACAGGATGACGGCGGCTTCCTCGGCGGCGGCGAGGGCCTGGTCGCGGATGGACGTGGCAAAGACGTCATCGCTCTTGAGCGGCTCGATACCGCCCGTGTCGACGATGGTGAACTCGCGGCCGTTCCAATCGGCCGTGTGATACGAGCGGTCGCGAGTAACGCCGCGGGACTCATGGACGATGGCGTCCGAGGTCTGGGCCAGGCGGTTAACGAGCGTGGACTTGCCCACGTTGGGGCGTCCGACGACGGCGACGATAGGTTTCATCTGCACTCCTTTAATGGGTAGGGTCAGTGGAAATGTTAGAGTCCGCGGGCACAATGCCAAGGATATGCTCCAGGGTATCGAGCAGCTCATGCGGCATGGTCGATACCACATGGACCTCGGCGCCGCGACTGGTAAGGCTTGCGAGTAAATCGTCACGATGATACTCGTCAAGCGTCATGCCGTCAGCGTTGAACATGAGCTTAGGCACAAAGAGCATAACCCCCGACAGATCTTGGGGCAGCTGCTCCAGAATGTCACACGCGACGATGAGGCCGGTTACGTCCACGTTGCCACCAAAGTAGCGGTTTTTGATGGCCGTGACAGTGCCGGCGAGACCATGCGGCGACTCCACAAAGCGCGCCACGGTGTCGCGCGCGCTGGCGCCGGAGAGGCACAGCAGGTGCTGGCTGCGGGCGGCGATGGCCTCGCGGACGCGGGCCAGTCGCTCGGCATCGGTAGCCAGCACGTCGTCGGTCTCGTCTAGATACGAGCGGATCATGCCGATGCCGTCGTAGTACTGCGGGTAACCGTCGTAAAAGTCCGCCTCGGGAGGATCGATGCCAGCGTCCAGATAGAACTCGTCGCTCATCTGGAAGGTGTGGCGGCCAAAGCGCTCATAGGCGCGGTCCTGGTAGGGACGGATCATGGCAATGGTCTCGCGCGCTAGCTCGGGCTTGTCGCTGTAGGACCAGCTAAAACGGTTCTGATGCTTGGTAAAACCGAGCGGCACGATGCCCAGGCTTGTGATTTGCTCGTGCTCCTCGCAAAAGCGCAGGGTCTTTTCCAGCTCCTCGCCGTCGTTCATGCCGGGGCACAGCACAATCTGCGCATGAATCTCGATGCCGGCGGCCATGATTGCCTCGAGCACGTCCATGCCACGTTGGGCGTTGCGGCCCATCATGCGGCGGCGGACGTCGGGGCTCACGGCGTGGACCGACACGTTCATGGGGCTCATGTTGCGTTGGATGACGTTTTGCACGTCCTCGTCGGAGAGGTTCGTGAGCGTGACAAAGTTGCCCTGCAAAAAGCTCAGGCGGTAGTCGTCATCGCGAATATAGAGCGTGGAGCGGCCGCCCTTGGGCAGCATGGTCATAAAGCAGAACACGCAGGCGTTGACGCAGGTACGCATGCCGTCGAAGATGGGGCCATCGAACTCCAAACCCCAATCCTCGCCGGGAAAGCGGTCGAGCTCGACGGGGGCGACGGTGCCGTCGCGCGGGTCGAAAACCTCGAGGTCGACGGTATCATCGTCGGCCTCCCAGAGCCACACGATCATGTCGGTGAGCGCCTCGCCGTTGACCGTGAGCACGCGCATGCCCGGCTCGATACCCACATCCCACGCGGGCGATTCGGGACGCACGTTCTTTACGAGCGCGCCCTCACCCGGCTCGGGGTCGCGGCTGCGCCCGTAATCGGCCACCTCGGCGGCATATGCGGGTACGGTCTGGTCCATGGTTAGCGGCAAAGCTCCTTGATGCGCGCAACGGCGCGCTCGATGTGTTCTTGCGGGGTGGAGGCTCCGGCAGTGATGCCGATGTGGTGAGCGTCGGTAAACCACGCGGCCTGGAGCTCGGAAGCTTCCTCGATGTGATGCGTGCGCTCGCAGGCGACTGCGCAAATCTGAGCCAGGCGGCGGGTATTGCCCGAGTTCTTGCCGCCCACGACGACCATGCAGTCGCAGCGGTTGGCAAGTGTGGCTGCTGCCTGTTGGCGTTCGCTCGTGGCGGCGCAGATGGTGTTGATCACACGCAGCTCCTGCACGCGCGGGGTGATAGTCGCCACGACCTCGGCGAGGTTCTGCGCGGTCTGGGTGGTCTGCACGACGAGACCCACCTTGCCCTTGAGCGACAAGGCGTTGGCGTCGGCGGCACAGCTCACGACCTGCGCGTCATTACCGGCGTGGCCCAGGATGCCCTCGACCTCGGGGTGGCCCGGCTCGCCCACGACTACCACGTGGTAGCCTTCGCGTACCAGGCGCTCGGCGGCCACGTGGACCTTCTTGACGTAAGGGCAGGTGGCGTCGACGACGTTAAGGCCACGCTCGCGAGCGGCATCGATCACCTGCGGCACCACGCCGTGGGCGCGGATGATCACGGTACCCGATGATGCGTCGTCCAGGTTCTCGGCCAAGCCAACGCCTGCCTCAGCGAGCTCGCGTACCACGATGGGGTTATGGATGAGCGGACCCAAGGTATGGACCTGATTGCACTCCCCTGCCTGCGGCGCAGCGGCCAGCGCCATATCGAGTGCACGCTGTACGCCGTAGCAAGTGCCGGCGTGGGCGGCGATCTCGATGGTAGGCGCGGTTGCCTGGTCGGACGCGGTCACGGCAGTGTTCGTCACGTTCTCGCTCATGGCTAGAACCTGCCCGGATGCTCGGCGCACAGCTCGTCTCGCATGGCGTAGACGCGGTTCATGGCCTCGGACTCAAACCAGGCCAGGCGCTCCGTACGCTTAAGCCCGGCTGGCGCGTCCGAAAGCGAGAGGGCCTTGCCGGCACGAATCCAGCACTTCTTGGGACGCATGAGCTTTTTGCCTGCGGGCGTGATGTCGGACCAGCCGCAGATGGCGAGCGGGCTGACGGGCGCCTTGCCCATCTGAGCGATGAGCGCAAAGCCGCCGTGGACCTCTGGCTTGATCTCGCGCGAGCGGATGCGCGTGCCCTCGGGGAAGATCAGGACGTCCTCGCCGCGCTGCAGCGCATGCTGGGCGGCGCGCAGGCACTTCATATCGGCAGTACCGCGCTCCACGGGGATGCCGCCAACGCGGCTAAAAGCCCAGCGCACAATCTTGCTCTTGGCGAACTCGGACTTAAAGATAGGGCGAATGCGGCGGCCGCCAAAGAACAGCGCCGTCTCCACGGCCAAGAGCTCAGCCATCGAGGTGTGGTTGCAGATGACCACGCTGCCGCGGCCTTCCTGGCGCTCAAACAGCAGGTCGGCGTCCTCGACCTTCCAACGCCACATGAGCTTGGAGAAGGCCCACAGAATAGCCATGACCACCACGACGGTGCCGCGGATGAGCGCCGGGAACTCGGCGTAGGGGGCGTTGTAGTAATCCTCGGGCGTCTGTTTAAACAGGCGCATGGGCTACCTCCTTTGGTTGATGAGGTCCTCGATGATCGAGACGACCTCGTCGATGGTGTGGGCGGTGGAGTCGACATGTACCGCGTCCTCGGCGGGCACGAGCGGGGCGACCTCGCGGCTGCTGTCAAGCTTGTCGCGCTGCTTGAGGGCGTCGAGGGTCTCGTCGACTTCGGCCTCGAGTTGCGCGGGCGTGAGCGGCTGGGCGTCGTTTTGGTGACGCTGCAGCACGCGGCGGCGGGCGCGCTCGCGCGGGTCGGCGGTCAGGAAGACCTTGACCTGCGCGTTGGGGAACACGACGGTTCCGATGTCGCGACCCTCGGCCACGATATCGCGGTCCTCGGCGGCGCGGCGCTGGTGGATGAGCATGGCGGCGCGCACGCCCGGATAGGCCGATACCTTGGACACGTTGGCGTCGACCTGCGGGGTGCGGATGGCGGCCGAAGCGTCCTGGCCGTCAATGGTCAGGCGCGTGTCCTCGCCGGTACCGTTGGTAAAGCGAATCTCGATCTGCTCGGCGAGGGCGTCGATAGCCGCCTCGTCGTCCAGATCGATGCCGCGGTCGAGCGCGGCGAAGGTGACGGCGCGATACATGGCGCCCGTGTCGAGCTTATTAAAGCCCAGCTGGCGGGCGATCTCCTTGGCGATGGTGGACTTGCCGGAACCGGCGGGGCCGTCGATGGCGACGATCATGCAATGCTTCCTTTCGATGGTTGACGTGCTGGTATGGTTCGCGGGCGTTGGGGCGCGGCGGGTTGCCTAGCCCGTGTAGCGCTCGCGGTAGGTGTTACGCTTGGGTGCGGAGCCGTGGCTGCCGTGGTGACGCGTGCGGCTGGCGGGCGTGTCTTGGGGCTTGCCGCCGTTGCTCTTGGCGCTCGCCTGCTTGGGCGGGATGCCGCCGCTTTTGAGGATCTGTACCTCGCGCTCGGTGAGCTCGCGCCACGAGCCCTTGGCCACGTCCTTGAGCTCCAGGCCGGCAAAGTTACAGCGGTGCAGGCGGATCACCGGGTGGTGGATCTTGCTCAGCATGCGCTTGACCTGATTCTTGCGACCCTCGCGGATGATGACCTCCACGGCGGTGGTGCCGGGTTTGACGCCCTGGGGAGCTACGGCCTCGGCCTCGCGCGCGTTGATGACGCGGCAGATCGCCGGCTGGCACAGGCCGTCGTCGAGCTCGATGCCACGGCGGAGCGGGTCTAGATCGGGGCCGGACAGCTGGCCGTCAACGAGTGCCTGGTAGGTCTTATAGACATGCTTGCTGGGGTGCAGCAGGTCCTGCGACAGGTCGCCGTCGGTGGTAAAGAGCAAAAGGCCTGTGGTGTCGCGGTCCAGGCGGCCCACCGGGAAAAGTCCCGGAAAGCGGTCGCGGGGGACCAGGTCGGCCACGCAAGGGCGCTCCTGAGGGTCGCTCATGGTGGTGAGGTAGCCCGTCGGCTTATAGAGCATCAGGTACACGGCGCCCTGGTTGAGCATGACGGGCATGCCATCGACCTCGATATGGTCGCAGTCGACGTCGACCTTGGTGCCCAGCTCGGTCGCGACCTCGCCGTTGACGGTCACGCGGCCGGCGGTCATTAGGTCCTCCGAGCCACGGCGGCTCGCCACGCCCGCGCGCGCCAAAAAGCGCTGCAGGCGCATGGTGTGCGGATAGACGGGCTGTGCGTCGGTTGCGGGTACTGCGTTGCCCATGGCGCGCGTCTCCCCTACTTCGTTAGTCCTCGTCATGCAAATCCTCCGAGGTCTCGTCGACGACCAGGGTTTCCAAGTCCTCGACTGCCTCAACATCTTCAACATCGGTATCGAGCAGTTCGCGCTCTTCGTCCAGGTCCTCGGCCTGCTCCTCGAGCGTGGACTGAATGCTGCGGCCGCTCAGGCGCTCGCGGATAAACTGACGCGACTGCTCGTCGGGGGCAAACTGCTCCAGGTCGGGCAGGTCGCGGGTGGAGCGCAGGCCGAACTTCTCCAAAAAGGCGTTGGTCGTGCCGTAAATGATGGCCTGACCGCGCTGGGGGTCGCGGCCGAGCTCGCGCACCAGACCCTTGTCCACGAGCGACGCGATGACGCCGTCGGAATTGACGCCGCGAATGCCCTTGACCACCTCGCGCGTAACGGGCTGGTGATAGGCGATCACGGCCAAGGTCTCGAGCGCCGCCTGCGACAGCTTTTGCGTGTCCCAGCTCAGCACATAAGCCTCGACCACGTCGTGGTAGGCGGGATGCGTAAACAGGCGCCAGCCGCCGGCGACCTCGCGCAGCTGAAAGCCACGGTTGGCCTCCTCGTACTCAACCTTGAGCTCGGCGAGCAGCGATGCGCACTCGCCGGGGGCGATATCTAGCGCACCTGCCAGCGCAGGCGCGCTCACCGGATCGCTCGACACCAGCAGCAGCGCCTCGAGGGAGCCTTTGAGGCTGTTTGCCTCCAGCGTGGAAAGGGTTGACATGGTTGCCGCTCCTATTCGGTGAGCTCGGGGCCATCGCCGGGCACGTATGCCTCGGCGCCCTCGACTCGGTTGATGCAGATGGTTCCGAAGATCTCGTCCTGGCTCAGCGTGAGCGAGCCGCGCTTGGCGAGCTCGAGCATGGCCAGGAAGGTAACGACGAGCTGCTCGGTGGTGGCGTCGCCGTCCAACAGCTCGCGGAAGGTGCAGGTTTGGTGCGCCATGGTAAAGCGGTCGACTGAGGCCACGGTCAGGTCGAGCGGAACGCGATGCGGCGCCACGTGCTCGGCCTCCAGTAAGAAGGTCTGGCGCTTGCCGTCCAGGTCGGCGCAGATGACGGCCAGGCCGCGCAGGGTGATGCCAGCCAGGTA
>URGF01000064.1 GCA_900547285.1 uncultured Collinsella sp. | reverse complement strand
CCATAGCAAGCCTCCTTTAGTTAACCATCACTTACTTTACCCCATTCTCCACCTACCAAAAAGGGACAGGTTTATTTTGGTCGGTTTTATCTGCGGAAACGCCACATCTTACTTCTGGAGCAAAGCAATCTGTCCCCCCATTGCGTCAAAAAGCCCGAGTGTCACTGAGACACCCGGGCTCGTGGAAAGGGGCTGATCCTTATTCGGACTTAAGCGGAAACTGCAGCGGAAGCGGTGTTGGTCTCGTCCTCGTCGGTCCAAGCGTGCTTGGGCATGGGACGGAAGATCTGGAAGAGCATCGCAGCCAGCAGCACGATGGCCACAACCGTCCAGATACCAAACTGCCCAAGAACAAGCAGGTTATAGAACTGGTTGATGAACAGGCCGATGACCCAAGCAAAGGCACACTCGTAGCCGATGGCAATCGCGGTCCACTTACCGGAGTTCATCTGGTTACGGATGGTGCCGATAGCGGCAAAGCACGGAGCGCACAGCAGGTTGAAGGCACCAAAGGCGACGCAAGCGCCCATGGTCGGGAACATAGCCGCAAACGCGGTCCACAGGCTCGGGTCGGTCTCGCCGGCGTCGGCAACGGACAGCAGCGAGCCGGCGGTGGCGACAACGTTCTCCTTGGCGACGAGACCCGAGACGGTCAGTGCGGTGGCCTGCCAGGTGCTAAAGCCGAGCGGGGCGAAGATCCAAGCGACCAGGTTGCCCAGCATGGCGAGCACGGAGTAGTCCATGAACTCCTCGGGGATGCCGTCCATCGCAGGCAGGAAGCCAAAGGAGCCGTTGTAGCTACCAAAGTTGGAGAGGAACCACACCACGACGGTAGAGGCGAAGATGATCGTGCCGGCCTTCTTGATAAAGGCCCAGCAGCGCTCCCACACGTGCAGCGCCCAGGAGCGGATCGCCGGGAAGTGGTAAGCGGGGAGCTCCATGACAAACGGGGTCGGGCGGCCGGCGAAGAGCTTGGTCTTCTTGAGCATGAGGCCCGAGGCGATGACGGCAAAGACGCCCAGGAAGTAGAAGAGCGGGCTGATCCACGCGGCGGTGGTAGAAGAATCGCCGATGATGGAACCCATGAGCAGGGCGATGATCGGCAGCTTGGCGCCGCAAGGGATGAACGTGGTGGTCATGACCGTCATGCGGCGGTCCTTCTCGTTCTCGATGGTCTTGGTAGCCATGACGCCGGGGACGCCGCAGCCCGAGGACACGAGCATGGGGATAAAGGACTTACCGGACAGGCCAAAGCGGCGGAACACGCGGTCCATGATGAAGGCGACGCGGGCCATGTAACCGCAGTCCTCCAAGAAAGACAGCATCACAAAGAGCAGGAACATCTGCGGGACGAAGCCCATGATGGCGCCGATGCCAGCCACGATGCCGTCGCAGACCAGCGAATCGACGAGGCCACCGTCCTCGGTACCGCCCGCCACGAGAGCGTCATGCACCGCGGTGGTGATACCCGGGACATAGGGGCCGTACTGTGCCGGGTCGACCGAGTCGGCGTTGTCGCCCGCAGCCTCAACAGCTGCGTCATAGGCGTCGCGACCCTGACCGAGCACGTACCAGCCGTCGGTGCCGAAGAGCTGGTCGTTGGTGAAGTCGGTCACCGTGCCGCCCAGGGTGGAAACGGCGATGTAGTACACGCAGAACATGATAACCACGAAGATCGGCAGGCCCAGGATACGGTTGGTAACCACGCGGTCGATCTTCTCGGAAGTGCTCATCTTGGCAGGAGCCTTGGTCATGCACTCGTCGATAATGTGGGCAATCACGCCATAGCGCTCGCCGGTGATGATGGACTCGGCGTCGTCGTCGCAATCCTGCTCGCACTGGGCGACCAGCTGCTCGACGCGAGCGGCCTTCTCCTTGGTGAGGTTGATGAGCTTGCAGGCGTCCGCGTCGCGCTCAAACAGCTTGACCGCGTAGTAGCGACGCTTGTTGGCGGGAACGCTCGCCGGCAGGTTGTTCTCGATGTGGTCCAGAACGTCCTCGATGGAGGAATCGAACTTGTGCTCCGGCACCTGGCCCTTGGAAGCAGCGGACTTCTTGACCTGCTCGAACAGCTCCGTGATGCCCTTGTTCTTAAGAGCCGAGATCATCATGACCGGGCAGCCGAGCTTCTTGGAGAGCTTGTCCGTGTCGATCTTATCGCCGTTCTTCTCGACCAGGTCGGCCATGTTGAGGGCAACGACCACGGGCAGGCCGGTCTCGATAACCTGAAGCGCCAGGTACAGGTTGCGCTCGAGGTTGGTGGCATCGACCACCTGGACGACGACATCGGGCTCGCCGCTCATGAGGTAGTCGCGCGAGCACTGCTCCTCGGGGCTGTAGGGGGAAAGCGAGTAGATGCCGGGGAGGTCCGTAATCGTGACGTTCTTGTCGCTTAGGAGCTTGGCTTCCTTTTTCTCAACCGTGACGCCGGGCCAGTTGCCAACGTAGCCGTTGGCGCCGGTGATCAGGTTGAAAAGCGTGGTCTTGCCGCAGTTGGGGTTACCCGCCAGCGCGACATGGATCTGAGAATCCGCCATTCAATCCTTCTTCCTTGTGTGCCCGCGCTGCTTTCTCCGCACGGGCTGGATAATGTGCTTCAACATTGCAAATTTAAGTTAGAAAAACCTAACTTTATCTGCATAAATAGTTGCCGCGGGCCCTTACTGGACCTCGACGACGGCAGCCTCCTCCTTGCGGATGGAAAGCTCGTAGCCGCGCACGTTGATCTCGACCGGATCTCCGAGCGGTGCAACCTTAACGACCTTGAACGAAGTGCCCTTGATGAGGCCCAGGTCCATAAGGTGACGGCGAAGCGCGCCCTCGCCGTGAAGCTTGACGATGGTAGAGCTCTCGCCCACCTTAACGTCACCCAACGTCTTCATATTCTTTTCCCCCTTTCAGCTTTAATGAAATGCTGCGAACTAACCGACGGTCATGATGTGCATGGCGACCTTGGTATCGATACCAAAGCGTGCGCCCAGCACGGTGACGATGATATTGGCACCACTCGAGCTCACCACGTGAATCTCGTTGCCCTCGACAAAGCCGAGGTCCTTGAGGTGGTGCTTCATGTCCTCATTGCCCTTTACGCGAGACACGCGCACGGTTTCGCCCGCCTTTACCATCGAAAGCGGCATAGCCGGCATCTGCGGTCCGCAAGACATGAGTGAGCTCCTAACGTCGGTTCGTCCTCAACATCGACGCAGTAAAAGTTAACCACGTCTATGTTCGCTATAGTAAACTAGCACGTGGTTAACTTTTTGGAAAGGGTCCCCATTTAGATTCCGAAAAAGTTTCCTATACGAAACAAAAAGGCGCGGCAAAGAGCTGTCCTTTGCCGCGCCCTGTCATGCTTAGAGCGAGAGGTTTCTGATCGACGTGACGCAGGAAGCCTCGTCTACGCCCGAAACGCGGAAGATGATGTCCTCGCCGCACTCGCCGTAGAGAGCCATGAGCCCCATTACATCGCGGCCGTCGGTATGGCGATCGCCGATACTGACCGATACGTTGCTACGATGCTTGGCAATGATGTCGTAAAGCAGCGCAACCGGGCGGGCATGCAGTCCCAACGGATCTTTAATCGTCTTTGTAAACTCGACCATGTCCCCTCCCGCGGCATCGCACATTCGGCCGGCAAACCCAGCCACGTGGTAGTTATTGTACGTTACCGGCGCACCCCCGTCCCACAAAAAACGAGGGAAGGCGCGCGTCCTTCCCTCGTTGCGGGCAATATGTAGCCGCTCGCCTACATCAGGCGCAGGCTGACGTCCTTGAGCTGGGCGCCGGAAACGGCACTCGGAGCACCCGACATGAGGTCGGAGCCGCTGGCCGTCTTGGGGAACGCCATGACGTCGCGGATGGAGTCGGAACCGGTGAGCAGCATGCACACGCGGTCCAGACCCAGAGCGAAACCGCCCATCGGGGGCGCACCAAACTTGAGGGCCTCCATGAGGAAGCCAAACTGCGACTCGGCGCGCTCCTCGGTAAAGCCCAGGAGCTTGAGCATGGACATCTGCATCTCGGCGTTGTGGATACGCATACCGCCGCCGCCGGCCTCAAAGCCGTCCATGACAAAGTCGTAGGTGCAGGAACCGGCTGCCAGCGGGTCGGCCTCGATCTTGGCGATGTCGGTCTCGGTCGGCAGGGTAAAGGGCTGGTGCTCGGCAGCATAGGCCTTGCGATCCTCGTCCCAGTGGAACAGCGGGAAGTTGACGACCCACAAGAAGTCGTGACCCTCGCGCTTGATCTCGAGCGCATTAGCCATGTGGGAACGCATGCCGCCCAGGATCTCGTCAGAGAGCAGGCGCGGACCGGCGGCGAACATCACAAGGTCGCCGGGCTCGACGTTCATGCGCTCACGCAGAGCCGCCATCTCCTCGTCCGAGAAGAACTTGACGATGGGGCTGTTGATGGAGCCATCCTCGCGGAAAGCGATCCAGGCCAGGCCCTTGGCGCCAAACGTGGAGGCCACGCCGGCAAGCTTATCGATCTTGGCACGTGCCCAGGCACCGGCGCCCTTGGCGTTGATGGCCTTGACGACGGAGCCCTCCTCGTTCGCGGCGGTCGCAAAGACCTTGAACTTGGAGTTGGCAAAGATGTCGGTCAGGTCGACCAGGTGCATGCCGTAGCGAGTATCGGGCTTGTCGGAGCCATAGGTGTCCATGGCCTCCCAATAGTCCATGCGACGCAGCGGCGTGGGCATCTCGACACCCATGCGGCCGAAAGCATCGGCAAGAACCTCCTCGAGCGCGCTCATGACATCGTTCTGGTCCACGAAGGACATCTCGATATCGACCTGGGTGAACTCGGGCTGACGGTCGGCACGCAGGTCCTCGTCGCGGAAGCACTTGGCAACCTGGTAGTAGCGCTCGACGCCACCGACCATGAGCAGCTGCTTCAGGAGCTGCGGGGACTGCGGCAGGGCGTAGAAGTTACCCGGCTGAATACGGCTGGGAACGATGAAGTCGCGAGCGCCCTCGGGCGTGGACTTGAACAGGGAGGGCGTCTCGACCTCCATGAACTCACGGTTGTGCAGCGCCTCGCGAATGGCAAAGGTAAAGTCGGAGCGCAGCTTGAGGTTGGCCATCATCTCGGGACGACGGAGGTCCAGATAGCGATAGCGCAGGCGGGTGTCCTCGCTCGTCTCGATGCCGTCCTCAATCTGGAACGGCGGGGTGACGGACGTGTTGAGCACCTCGGCGTGG
Organism: uncultured Collinsella sp.; assembly: GCA_900547285.1. Classification (GTDB taxonomy): domain Bacteria; phylum Actinomycetota; class Coriobacteriia; order Coriobacteriales; family Coriobacteriaceae; genus Collinsella. Next base: position 4,502 of record URGF01000064.1, on the reverse strand, counting down.
TCGGTCAGGACCTCGATCTCGCCGGTCGCGAGCTTGGTGTTGGTGGTCTCCTCGCCACGGGCGCGCACGACGCCGTGGATCTTGATGGGCCACTCGGGACGCATGGTCTCGGCGATCTTAAAGGCATCGCCATCGGAGTGCTCGGGGTCGAAGGTGAGCTGCGTGATGCCCTCGCGGTCGCGAAGGTCGCAGAAGATAAGGCCGCCGTGGTCGCGGCGACGGCTCACCCAACCGGTGAGGGTGACCTCTTCGCCCACGTTCTCGAAGCGAAGCTCGCCGCAGGTACGGGTGTGCATGGAATGCTCATCGATGGGACGGGTCTGGCTCATACCAGTGATCCTCCTTTATGGATCTGTGCCGCCCCGTGTCGTTCCGGGCGGCGTCGTACAGATTTGCCCAGCCTGCGTAAACCGCGCAGCCGGACATGGCGTTCTATCTTATCGCACCCGCGTCGATGTACCACGAAAAAGTAGCTCTTGCCCAAAGACTTGACGGAGACGAAACAATTGACGCACCGCGGCACCCGCCCGCGCTATTCACGTGCGACAATATGCCCCAATAAAACAGCACTTGGAAAGGCCCGTCATGACTGCACGCCTCATTGTTATGGATATCGACTCCACGCTCATCAACCAGGAGGTCATCGACCTGTTGGGCGAGGAGGCCGGCGTGGGCGAGCAAGTTGCGCAAATCACCGAGCGCGCTATGCGCGGCGAGCTGGACTTTAAGCAGGCGCTCGAGGAGCGCGTGGGGCTGCTTGCCGGCTTGGACGAGAGTGTGTTCGAGCGCACCTTTGAGCGCGTGACGTTTACCCCCGGCGCGCTGGAGCTTGTGCGCTCGGCGCACAGCAAAGGCTGGAAGGTCGGCGTGGTAAGCGGCGGCTTTCACGAGGTCGCTGACAAGATCGTGGCCGCCGCGGGCATCGACTTTTGCCTGGCCAATCGTCTGGAGGTCGTGGACGGCAAGCTCACCGGTAAGTTGGCTGCCGACATTGTGACCAAGGAGTCCAAGCTCATCCAGCTGCTGGATTGGGCGGTTGAGTGCGGTGTCGACATGGCCCACACCGTCGCGATCGGTGACGGCGCCAACGACATCCCCATGATTCAGGCCGCGGGCACGGGCATCGCGTTTTGCGCCAAGCCCAAGACGCGCGAAGCCGCCCCGTTTGCCATCGATGAGCGCAACCTGATGCTCGCCATGGACATCATCCTGCGCGACTAGTCGATCTTTCTAACAAGAGAATCAGTCTGTCCTATAGTTTCCGAACAATTTTGTCTTAGTGTTCGGAAACATACCCTTTGAGTGCTAGACTTTGCGCCGTCGAAGGGAACATATATGGATAAGCGAGATCTTGAGCAATTGCTGAGCGATGTTGCCGACGGAGTAGTCACCCCGGCAGTCGCCCTCACGCGCCTCCAGACGGCGCCAACCGCCGATCTGGGTTTTGCGCAGCTCGATCTTTCGCGCGGGGTGCGCCAGGGAGCCGGCGAGGTTGTCTACGGCGCCGGTAAAACCGCCGAGCAGATTGCCGCCATTATCAAAGCATTACTCAATGCCGGCCAGGTGCGCATCCTGGTCACGCGCCTGGACGCCGAAAAGGCAGCCCGCGCCTCGAAGCTCCTCGGCAACGGCATCGACCTGGGATATGTCCCAGACGCACAGCTCGCCCTCGTGGGCGGCAAGCCCTCCCCTACCGGCAACGGACGCATCGTTGTCGCCTGCGCCGGTACGAGCGACCTGCCCGTCGCCGAGGAAGCCGCGTTGACGGCCGAATTCTATGGCAACGAGGTCGACCGCCTCTACGACGTAGGTGTCGCAGGCCTGCACCGCCTGCTCGCGCATGCCGAGGAACTTGCCCAGGCGCAGGTGGTCATCGCCATCGCCGGCATGGAGGGCGCCCTGGCGAGCGTTATCGGCGGTCTGGTGAGCTGTCCGGTCATCGCCGTTCCCACCAGCGTGGGCTACGGCGCAAATTTTGGAGGCGTAGCCGCGCTGCTCGCCATGCTCAACTCCTGCGCCAGCGGCGTATCGGTCGTCAATATCGATAACGGCTTTGGTGCCGCCTACCAGGCAAGTCTTATCAATCATCTGAGCGCCGGCACATCCTGCGCCCGTTAAGGAGCATTCCATGTCCAACCATCAGCACACGCTTATCATCGACGGCACTTCGGGCATCAGCGGCGATATGACCGTCGCGGCCCTGCTCGACCTGGGCGCCAGCGAGGAGCACCTGCGCGAACAGCTCGCCACGCTGCCGGTCGACGGCTTTTCGATCGCTGTAACGCGCGTAAACAAGCATGGCATCGACACCTGCGACTTTGACGTTCAGTTGGCAGAGGGGCTCGAGAACCACGACCACGACATGGCCTGGCTCTACGGCAACGAAGCAGCTGCCGAGCACGCACATGAGCACGAACACCATCATCATGACCATGACGAGCACGAACACGAGCACACGCATGAGCATGAGGCCCACGGCCATGGCCACGAGGGCCATCATCACGCCCACCACCATCACCACCGCTCTTTGGCGGACGTCACCGCCATCATCGACGGTTCACAGCTAAGCGATGGCGCCAAGCGTCGCGCCCTCGCCATTTTTTCCGCACTCGCCGCTGCCGAGGCAAAGGCTCACGGCAAAACGCCCGACACCGTCATGTTCCACGAGGTGGGCGCCGTCGACTCCATCGTCGACGTCTGCTCTGTCGCCATCTGCCTCGACGACCTGGGTATTGAGGACATCGTAGTCGAGTCGCTCTCCGAGGGCCACGGCACCATCCGCTGCGCCCACGGCCTCATGCCCATTCCCGTCCCCGCTGTCGTCAACCTGTGTCAGGCGGGCAATATCGCCCTCACGCCTGCACCGGTCGCCGGCGAGCTCGTGACGCCCACGGGCGCCGCCATCGTCGCCGCGCTGCGCACGTCCGAGCACCTGCCGGCCCGCTACCGCATCGAGGCCGTCGGCTACGGCGCCGGTAAGCGCCCCTACGAGGGTTGCTCCGGTACGCTCCGCTGCCTGCTCGTTGACGCGGACGCATAACCATGGATGCCCGCAAGGCAAAAAGCCGTGCCGCCATCGTTGCGGCGTTTTCCGAGCTCCTTCGCGAGGAGGACTACGGCAAGATCACCGTCGGCGACATCATTGCTCGCGCCCATGTGGGTCGGGCCACGTTCTACGGCCTCTTCAAGAGCAAAGATGACCTGCTCGCTGAGCTCGTGCGCGACATCTGCACCCATGCCCTCGACGATGACGGTACGCCCCTCGATGACCCGCTCGTACAGGTCGAGCATATCCTCAACAACCTCTGGGAGCGCCGCCAGGGCGTTCGAGCCCTCGTAGCCGGCGCCGGCTCACGCGTCTTCGCCGACTGCCTCCGCAAGACCATCATGTCGCGCGCAGCCGAAACCGTCCCTACCGACCCAAACGGCCCCGCCGCCACCATGGACCGAAGCTTCCTACTACACCACATAGCCTCAAGCTTCGTAGGAATGGTCCAATGGTGGGCCTGGCACAACTTCCAAGCCCCAAAAGAGGACGTAGCCAAAGACTACCTCTCAGCCATAAAACCCCTCTTCAACTAAGTAAGAACCTCATCCCAAAGCATCGCCCCAACCCAGGCCGCCACGCATCCCAAAGCGTCACTCGCACTTCAACGCCCCTACCAGCAACAAGCCCCTCCCATCCAAATTCAGATATATATGTCGGGTTGCTTGTTCCAACGCGACTAAGATCCCGCAGCTGGCCGCATGGGGTAACTTCCCAGCGCATTCCGCAGGACGAAAGAACCCCCGCCGCACGAAGTTGAACTGCCTCCCATTTCTTGGACACAAGAAATGGGAGGCTTTTTTATGGCTGGAAACGCTTTGTACGACGTCGGGATGAGACTGCGAGCGACAGAGCTGCACGACGAGGGGCACGGCCGCACGGCGATCGCGGCCCTTCTCGGGATGCCGGAGGAAACCGTGAGAGAATGGCTGTGCACCTACAGGTCTGCTGGTATCGAGGTTCTGGCCATGATGGGAAAGAAGCACACCGCCTATTCGTTCGAGACGAAGCTGGCCGCCGTCAGGGCGGTCGTCGACGAGGGCATGACGAAGCCCGAGGCCATGGAGAAGTTCGGGATAGCCTCGCCAAGCCCTTTCAAGAAATGGCTGAAGGCCTACAGGGAGGAGGGCCCGGAGGTGCTCAGGCCAAAGCCCAGGGGGAGGCCGAGGGGGTCCGGCTCCCCGTCCGGGGAGACGACGCGCGAGCAGGAGCTCGAGCGCAGGATCAAGAGGCTCGAGGCGGAGAACGCCTACCTAAAAAAATCGATCGCCCTGAAGGCGGAGAAACGCTCTCGAACGGCGAGAAGGCCGCGGTCGTGAGCGGGCTTTCAGGGCAATACCCCCTCGCCGACCTGCTCGAGTGCGCCGGCCTGGCGAGGGCGAGCTACTACTACGCGCTGTCGCACCCGAAGGCTCCCACCTGTTAGCGTCAATCTATTTTTCACCAGTTTCGCTAA
>URGF01000063.1 GCA_900547285.1 uncultured Collinsella sp. | reverse complement strand
GCAGGCCCGAAGCGGAAGCGGGCGGCGCCAGCCGCACGCGGACATCCCTCATCGCCCACCACTGATTTGATAGGCTCCCAGCAATGGGGGCCTTTCTTTTTTGGGCCCATCGCAGAGGGATTCGAACCCGCCAGCACATCTATCGCAAAGGCCGTGGTCAAAAAATGGCAAAAATGAGTACTGCTACTTTGTTTGCAACATATAAAAAGATAGTATTTGCTTAAGTTACGCAACATATGTCCATTATAAGTACTAACAGTTGGATCAAAATCGTGCTTTCATCGCCATTTCGACTTGCTATCTGGCCTTATTAGTCCAAAATTGCTGCTACCAAATCGGTAACAGTACTCATATTTGATGTTTTTTGACCAGCAGGTCTCCCTGCCTTAGCAAATCTAAGGCAAAACGGGCTCCAGACCGCTGAATCATGCCGCATAGGGCACGTCCGCAGTCCGGAACCCGGTCCAAATTGAGTTATTGCACCGCGTTAGCCCAAGACACCCGACAGGATCTCGATCAGACTGTCCACGTCGGCTTCCTCGCAGACGAGCGGCGGCAGGAAACGCAGCGTATGGGTACCCGTAGCGTTAATCACGGCACCGGCGGCCAGCGCGCGGGCAACAACATCATGCGCGTCGCCCGCGGCATCATCCAAATCACAGCCGAGCATCAAGCCGCGACCACGTACCTCGGTCACGTGCGGCAGCTTGGCGAGCTTTGCCTCCATATAGGCACCCACCTTGGCAGCATGGTCGGCATAATCGCCGCGCACGAGCGCGGAGAGCGTCGCGGCACACGCCGTGATGGCCAGGCAGCTACCGCCAAAGGTCGAGCCGTGGTCGCCCGGCTTAAACACGTCGGCAATCTCCTTCTTTGCCACGACGGCACCCATGGGCACGCCGTCGGCAATGCCCTTGGCAAGGCTCATGATGTCGGGCTCCACGCCATAGGTTTGGAACGCAAATGGCTTGCCGGAGCGGAAGATGCCGCACTGGACCTCGTCGGCGATAAGCACGGCGCCCACTTCGTGTGCCAGGTCGCGCGCTGCCGCCATAAACTCCTCGGTCATAGGGTGCACGCCACTCTCACCCTGGATCGGTTCGAGCATTACAGCGCATATTTCACTGCCCAGCTGCTTAAAGATCGCACGCAGTTCATCGACATCGTTGGGCGTGCAGGCCACAAAGCCACCCGGCAGCGGGCGGAAGCTGTCCTGCAGCCAATCCTGCATGGTGGCGGCAATGGTCTCGAGCGTACGGCCGTGGAATCCGCCGCGCATGCACACGATGGTGTTGCCGCCATTACCGGCACGCTTGGCGTACAGGCGTGCGAGCTTCATCGAGCCCTCGTTGGCCTCGGCGCCGGAATTGGCAAAGAACGTCTCCCACACCTGCTCGCCCGCAGCCGGGGCACCAAGAGCAGCTGCTGTGGTCTCATCGCCGGCGGCAATGGCATCGGCAAGCACGCGCGCACCATCTACGTCGTCGTTAGCAAGCTTGGACAGCAGCGCCGCGACCTGTCCACGCTGCTCGATGTAGAAGTAATTGGAGACATGCATGAGCTTTTTGGTCTGTGCCTCGAGCGCCGAGAGCACAGCCAGGTTGCCATGACCTAGGCTGCACACGCCGATGCCGGCAAGAAAGTCAAGATACTCACGGCCATCGTCGCCGGTGAGCTTCATGCCGTGACCCTCGACAAACTCGACCGGAGAGCGGCCAAAGGTATGCATAACGTAATGGGATTCAAGCGATTGCTGAGCTGCAAGTGACATGGGATGCCTTTCGTTGGGCGCCAGACGGCGCGGGGCTATGGGTGCAGGAATGGGGCGGCTGCGGGTCAGCTAGACCGTCTGAAGCTTCTCGACCTCGTCAAGGTTCTCGGTCAGACGCGCAGCAAACGTCGAAAGCGGATGCGGATGCGTATCGAACTCGTAAGCCGTCTCGGTGGAATGGATCACGGTACCGACGCCGGCATCGGTCAGCAGCTCCAGGAGCAGCGAATGCGGCGTGGTGCCGTTGATGATGTGAGCGCGAAATACGCCGCCGGCAAGCGCATCGACGGCCGCACGCAGCTTGGGAATCATGCCCTTATCGACCTCGCCGCCGTAGAGCATTTCGTTAACCTCGTCGAGCGTTAGGTTGGAGATAAGCGAGTCCTTGTCGCTAAAGTCCTTGTACAGGCCATCGACGTCGGTCAAAAAGATTGCCTTATGCGCGTGGAGCGCCGCGGCAACGGCACCGGCGGCGGTATCGGCGTTGATGTTGAAGAAACCGCCGTCCTCCCCCGCCGCGACGGTAGCGATGACGGGGATGTACTCGCTATCGAGTAAGCGCTCGATATAGTCGGTGTTGACGTGCGTCACTTTGCCCACGCGACCGAGCTCGGGGTCGAGCGGCTCGGCGATGAGCGTGCCGGCATCGCTGCCCGACACGCCCACGGCCAGGTTGCCGTGGTGGTTGATGGCAGCAACCAGCTCCTGGTTAACCTTGCCGCCCAGCACCTCGCGCACGATATCCATAGTCGCCGGCGTGGTCACGCGCTGGCCGTTCTTAAACTCGACGGGAATATCGTAATGGCTCAGCGCCTCGTTGATAGCCTTGCCGCCGCCATGCACGATGACGGGGCGCATACCGATGATCTTGAGCAAAACGATGTCGCTCATCACGTCGCGGCGCAGCTGCTCATCAACCATGGCGGCCCCGCCATATTTGATAACGACCGTCTTGCCGGTCAGGTTCTTAATCCACGGCAGCGCTTCGAACAGCAGCTGCGCGGTTGCTTCGTTGGATTCGCTCGAACGACAATCGCGTGCGAATTTCATAATCTGCCTCGTCTTTCGTATCGTTATCGCGCCGTGCTCCGCTGTCCGCAATCGCGGCAAGATGCGCAGCGTGCCTGGAATCTAGGAACGGTAGTCGCCGTTGATGGAGATGTACTCATGCGTGAGGTCGCAGGTCCACACGGTCGTCGCCGCTTCGCCTGCGCCCAGGTCGGCCGAGATCACGATCTCGGGCGCCTCGAAACGTCGCAGAGCCTCGTCCTCGTCAAAGGGAACAGTCAGACCGTCGCGACAGACAGGCACGCCCATCATGTCGATGGAAACGTCTTCCTGATTAAACTTCACGCCGCACTTGCCAAGCGCCATGGCAACGCGGCCCCAGTTGCAGTCGTGGCCGGCGATGCAAGTCTTAACAAGCGGCGAGTTGGCGACGGCACGGGCGGCGATATCGGCTTCCTCGTCGTTGGCGGCTCCGGTAACGTTAACCGTCACGAGCTTTGACGCGCCCTCGCCGTCAGCGGCGATGTTGCGCGCCAGGCTCTCGCACACCTCGTGCACGGCAAATGCCAACTCGTCAAAGGCATCGGAGCCCTCGACGATAGGCTCGGCATCTGCAGCAGCGGCGCCGGAGGCAAGCATGATGCAGGTGTCGTTGGTCGAGGTGTCGGAGTCGACCGTTACCTTATTAAAAGTCTGCTTGACGGTGGAGAGCAACAGGGCGTGGAGCGCCGCCGGCTCGACGGGGGCATCGGTGGTGATAACTGCGATCATGGTGGCCATGTTGGGCATGATCATGCCCGAGCCCTTGCACATACCGCCCACCGTATAGGCATTGCCTGCGTGCCCCGCGGCTTCGCTGCGGTAGCGAACGGCATACTCCTTGGAATGAGTATCGGTCGTCATGATGGCGCGGGCGGCATCGGCGCCACCGTGGGCGGAGAGCGCCTCGTAGGCGGCAGGAACGGCAGTCTCGAACGTGTCGATCGGAAGAATCTGACCAATCACACCCGTGGAGGCAACCAGAATCTGCTGGGGCTCGCAGCCGATGACCTGCGATGCGATGCTGCACGTCTCGCGCGCGCATGCAAGGCCGGTCTCGCCCGTGGCGGCGTTGGCGTTACCGGAGTTGACCGAAACGCCGGCGATGATACCGTAGCCCCTGTCGGCACCGCCCAGGTTGGCGCGGCTCACCTGCACGGGCGCCGCGCAAAAGCGATTGGTGGTAAACACGCCGGCACCAGGACAGGGTTTATCGGGCACGACGAGCGCGTAATCCAGACGCTCGGGGTTCTTGCGGAACCCAGCGTGGATGCCTGCGGCCTTAAAACCGGCAGCCGCCGTAACGCCACCCTCGACGGCGCGAATCTTGATATCAAACAGCTCGGTATTCATCGTCTTTACGACTCCTTATGTCAAACAAAAAACGGGCATCGGTTGGTGCGCCATGCCAGTCGTGATCATGAGACCAGCTTAAGAGTGGCGCCCCACTCGATGCCCGACTACCAAATCGTTAACAATCGAATGTGCTACACCGGGCACGCCACTGTGGGCAAGCCTCGTCGCTCGTCAAAGCCAAAGACGATATTGGCGCACTGGACTGCTTGGCCCGCAGCGCCCTTGCACAGATTGTCGATGGCGCCCGTCGCCACCAGCGCGCCCGCGCGCTTGTTGAGCGCGAGACCGATCTGGGCGGCGTTGGTGCCGACGACCGAAGCCGTCTTGGGCTGCTGACCGGCGTCGAGCACGCGCACAAAGATGCGACCGGCATAGAACTGCTTGTAATAGTCGACAACGTCCTCAAGAGCCAGGGAGTCGATGGCCTGCGGCGCAAGCGGCATCGTCACCGTGGAAAGCAGACCACGCTTGAGCGGTGCCAGGTGCGGGGTAAAGACGACGCGATCGGTCAGGCCAAGGATTTGCTCAATCTCGGGCGTGTGGCGATGCTTGCCCACGCCGTAGGCCTCCAAATTCTCGTCGGCGCTGCAAAAATGCGTACGAGCGTTGCAGGACTTGCCGGCACCCGTCACACCGCTGATGGCATCGACGATCACGGGGCCGCTCTGGGCAACCCAGCCGGCGCGCACGGCGGGCGCGGCAGCAAGGCTCGTTGCGGTGGGATAGCAACCGGCGCAGGCGACCAAAACGGGCTTTCCGGCGGCATGGCTGGAAGCAGCGGTCTCCAAGTCCTGGCAGAACAGCTCGGGCAGGCCGAAGGCACGTGTCTTGAGTAGCTCGGGGCTCGTGTGCTCGGCGGCATACCATGCCTCAAACACGGCCGGATCGCTCAGGCGGTAATCGGCCGAAAGATCAAAGCAGGAAACGTCTGCGGCAAGCAGGGCGGGCACCTGTGCCATGGCAGCCGTGTGCGGCACGGCAAGAAAAACCGCATCGCAGCTCTTGAGCTCGGGGGCGTCATGCGTGGTGAAAACCAGATCGCTCACGCCAGCAAAGCTCGGATACACCGCGGACAGCGGCTGGCCGGCATCGGCGTTGGACGTAATGGCAACAAGTTCAAACTCGGGATGACCGAGCACGAGGCGAATGAGCTCGGCTCCGGCATATCCAGCCGCGCCGACGATTCCAACCTTCAAAGACATATCAGACTCCTTGTCTGCGATTTATGCACCGATGCGCATTTCGCAGCGGTCGTTATGAAGTGGGTTGAAACTTTAGCACCAAAAGATGCATGAATACGTAAATAGTTTGCATATTCATGCATTGAAACATTCCCGACACATTCGTTTGAAGGAATTGACAAATAGAGCGGGCCCCGTATCGACCGGCACTCTTTACGGTGCCAGGCAACACAGGGCCCGCCCATGCGAAAACTAAGTTGTTAGGATGAGCCAGCTGGCTAGAGCTCGACCGGCACCCATTCGTCGTGATTGCAGATAAATGCCTCGGGATCCTCGACGCTAAAGAAGACGAGCGTGGGGTCGTTAGGCCCCTCATAGTGCTCGCTCAAGCGCTCAAGATGCTTCCAACCGGCCTCGCGCATTTCACTCGAAGCCCGGTCTTCCAGCCCCGCACGCCCGCGCAGGATCAACCAACCATGGCCCGGCCACCAACTCGTGGCCTCAAAGCGCTGGTTTTGCAGAAGCTCTTGCCACACATCTTTGGTGCGCGCCGTCACAAACCACAGCTTGCCGTCCTGAATCTGTGCAAACGAGAACGGACGCACATGAGGCTGTCCGTCAACGCTCGTCGCCAAATACCATGCCGGCACCGACGTCAGATACTCCAGCACCGTATTCAATCCGTCCACGTTTCCTCCTGTACTAGCTAGTTTGGGAGCCTGGCTTATGTGAGCTAGAGCTCCAGGCACTCCTCGCTGCCGTCGATATCACAGAAGCGCGCGGCAATGTTGCGGACCGAGAAGAATGCAAGGCGGCCATCGTTGGCGCTATCGTGTTCCTCGCCAATGCCCACCATGTGCTTAAAGCCTGCCTGGCGTACCTTGTCGCTCACGAACGCATCGTCCTCGAGCGCGGCCTCGCCAGTTAACACGATCCAGCACTCCCCCGGCTTCCAGCCCGATACCTCAAACTTAGGATTCGTGCTCAACTCCGCCCACACGTCCTTGTCGCGCGACGTGCAAAACCAAAACTTGTCGTCATCGACCATGGCAAACGAAAACGGCCTCACGCGGGGCTGATGCCCGTCGCTTGCATCGGTCGTAGCAAGATACCACGCCGGAATGCGTCTGAGATACGAGCAGGCACGCTCGAGCTGAGCCGTGCGGTCATTGTCGGTCATGGGGACCCCTTTCTTGCGCTCGAATCGCGCCTAAACAAGTTGAAGATTGATGACGATGACGCAGATGAGCAACAACGCCGTCACCACCGCCGCCAACGCATCGCTGCGGCCAAATGCAAGCGCGTGCAGACGCGTGCGTCCCTGCTCGCCGTGATAGCAGCGTGCATCCATGGCAGCAGACAGCGTCTCGGCATGACGGAACACGCCCGTGAACAGCGGGATCGCCACACTGCCGAGCATGCGTACGCCACCGAGCGGACCGCCCGTTACGCGCGCTCCGCGACTTGCCTGCGCATCGGCCGTCTGCTTCATCTCGGTGGCAAACTGCGGCATAAAGCGCAACGCGATGCCCATGATCATGCCGAGCTCATGCGCGGGGAGCCCCACGCGCGCAAACGGTGCGAGCAGACGCTCAAAGCCCGCGGTGAGGTCGAGCGTGGGCGTGGTGAGCGTAATGGCGCTCATACCGGCCATCATCAAGGTCAGGCGGCACGCCATAAAGGCGGCGGAATGCAGCGAGCCCTCGCTTATCTGCAAAAAGCCGAGCTGCCACAGAATGCGCCCGCTCTGGTCTGAAAACAGGTTGAGCACCGCGACCACCGCGACGATCGCCAGCAGCGGCGCCATCGATGACAGGACGCGACGAGCCGGCACCCGGGACACGGTATAAATCAGAACAACAAAGATTGCGACCGGGACCAGTCCGCGGAAGCTGCTGACCGTGAGCGTCGTGATCAGAAACACAAAGCCCAAGAGCAACTTAGTGCGCGGATCCAGGCGATGCACCGCGCTATCCCCGGGATAGTAGCTGCCGAATGAGAACGCCTCCATTAGCAGCCCTCCTCTCGCGCGACCGTTTCGGATTTGGCCTTGTCCGAGACGTTAGAAGAGCCGTCTGAGCGACCGATCAACAAATCTGCCAACTCGTCGGCCAACGACTCAACCGTATAGAGCCCGCCGCGACGCAGCGGCACGCCCGCCTCCGTAAGCGCCAGCGCCATACGCTGGGCGGCGGGAACGCCTAAGCCGATCGACTTGAGCTCATCGGCATGCGCAAACACCTGCGCGGGGGTTCCCTCGGCAAACACCGCACCTTCGTTCATTACGACGATGCGGTCACAGCAATTGGCCAGGTCATCCATACTATGCGAAACCATGACAACGGTCAGGCCCTCGTCATGAAGACGGCGAATGAGCCCTAGGAAATCCCTGCGCGCAGCCGGATCGAGCCCCGACATGGGCTCATCGAGTACCAGCACCTCGGGCTCCATAGCGAGCACGCCGGCAAACGCCACACGCCGCTGCTGTCCGCCCGAAAGCTCAAAGGGGCTCTTGTCGCCTATCGTGGCAAGGTCGAGGCCCACGCGCGAGAGCGATGACTCGACACGGCGGTCGACTTCATCTTGCGGCAAGCCAAGGTTGTGCGGACCAAACGCCACGTCCTGCGCCACGGTTTCGGCAAACAGCTGACGCTCAGGGTATTGAAACACCACGCCGACCTTGGCCTTAACCGCAGCGGCGTCTTTCTTGTTTGACAGATCGAGCCCCAGCGCGCGAACGGATCCCTCCTGGGGGCGAATCAGCCCGTTGAGATGCTGGACCAGCGTCGACTTACCCGAACCGGTATGACCTGCCAAACCCAGGAACTCGCCGCGACGCACCGTCAGCGATACATCGCGCAGCGCCCACGGGCTGCTGGGGTCGTTTCCCCAGAGAGCCTGTTTGTTCGATTTGCCCGCAGTGGCCGAGCGCTTATGCCAGCGGCGGCGCTCGCGCGGACTGAGCGAATAACTGTACGAAACATGGGATAGCTCGATGACGGGCTCCGACGCGTTGCCCTCGTTGTCTACCGGAACAGTGACGCCAGCGATTTCCAACTGGGATACGGAAGACTGTCCCGCGATGCCTGCCCCACTCCGCTCGGCATAAGCCTGCGCAATCTCGGCGACCATATCTGTCTCGCGCACCTGCGCGCAAACGGAAACGCCCTTCTCACGAAGTGCCCTACCTAGACAGCACGACGCCGGCATATCCAGGTTGAGCTGCGCAAGTTCGTCCGCCTGCGTCAAGATTTCCTCGGGCGTACCGAGCATGGCAACGCGCCCTGCCCGAAACACCGCGACACGATCGGCCTCGGCGGCCTCTTCCATAAAGTGCGTAATCATCACGATGGTCATGCCGCGATCGTGCAACGCGCGGCAAGCCTTCATAAGGCCCTTGCGCCCGCGCGGATCGAGCATCGAGGACGCCTCATCCAAAATGAGCACGCGCGGCTCCATGGCGAGCACGCCGGCAAGCGCCACGCGCTGCTTTTGGCCACCCGAAAGCGCGTGGGTCTCGTGGCGCTCAAAGCCCACCAGGCCCACACCCTTCAGCGCCTCGCGTACGCGCTGCGCAATTTGCGCCGATGGCACGCCAAGGTTTTCGGGACCAAACGCGACGTCATCTTCGACAAGCGTTGCCACTAGCTGATCATCGGGATTCTGGAACACCATGCCCGCGGTCGAACGAATGTCGTAGACCAGCTCGGGGTCGGACGCATCCATGCCATTGATACGTACCGTGCCCGCATCGGGCTGCAACAGCGCATTCAGATGCTTGGCAAACGTCGACTTGCCCGACCCATTGCCACCGAGGATGCAGAAAAACTCGCCATCCTCGATGTTCAGATCGACGCCGTCGAGTGCTTTCGCAGCACCGTCATAGCTAAAGGAAACGCCCCGACACTCAATCATGCGCGGCCTTTGACCTGGTCCTTTTTAGGCGTGATGAGGTTGGAGACCGCCTTGTACACCGCCAGCGTCAACACCGAGTTGAGCACGGTCTTGATGAGGTTGAACGGCAGCACGGCAGGAATCATGAGCGGAGCGATCGCATCGACCGAGCCATACCAGAACCATACGCCAATGGTAAGGTTTGCGACCATAGACAACGCCGTAGCGGCAATAACGCCGAGCACCAGGCCAATCACGGCACCCTTATAGGTATGCATCTTCTGATAGACGATAGCCGCGGGCAGAATGTAGCCCAGCGTGGCAACCAGGTTCATAAGCGCGCCGACCCAGTCACCCGTAGTGAGCGCATGGATAACGATCGCCATGGCGGCAACAGCGGTACCGGCACCGGGGCCATATGCAAACCCACACACCATCGCCGGCACCAGCGACGGATCATAGGTCAAAAACGGCGCCGAAGGAAGGATGGGCAACTGCACGTACATAAACAGGGCACCCAAGGCGCACATCAGCGCCATGGTAACGAGCTGTTTGGTGCTCCACCTATTCGTGTTCTCAAAATGGATATGCTGCGACTGTTCAGACATAAGATCACCTGCCTCTTTCATCCGGACTCTAACCGTTGGTACTGGGATCTCACCAGTTCAGCCGGCATGCGAACCAACGCACACACGGGTCGCGGACTCATCGGCTCGACGCAGGTCCTCGCCTGCGCCACGGCACCCCTTTGGCACCGCCCGATTTACCGCCAGTGGGGAATTTCACCCCGCCCTGAAACAGCAATTGCAAGTGTAGCACGAGAGGGTATTCGTGCAAGTATGCTGAGGCTAATTTATGGCGGGGGAACGCTCCAGAAATGCGACCGGGACACGTATCCCCATCAGCCACGATCTCCGCCCACGCCCACCTCAAGGCCGTAAACGCAGGGGATCCGGGGGCGTGACGGGGTTTCTCTCCGGAACATTCCGCAGGACGCAAAGAGGCTCCGCAGCGCGAAGCGCGATGCGGAGCCTCTTTGCATGTCCG
>URGF01000062.1 GCA_900547285.1 uncultured Collinsella sp. | reverse complement strand
ATCTGTCCCGGAACGATCTTCTCCGAGATGATGCCGCGCGACGGCGAATTCACCCAATACACGCTGGCAAAGATTCCCATGGGTCGCGGCGGAGAGCCGCGTGAGATTGGCACGGTCGCCGTGTTCTTTGCGAGCGATGATTCCAGCTACGTAACGGGAACGCAGCTCATCGTCGACGGTGGCATGACCGCCTAGACATGGTTGCCGCACACACCGCGGCGCTTGGGCGATTGAGCGATGCGGCGGTTTTTTGGTTCTGCCTCATATAATCCAATGCCTCCTGCCCGGCCCTTCGAAAGAGGGGTCGGGCTTTTGTTGTGACCGAGGGGCGATGGAAGGCACGGCATATACAGTTGATGTTGAGCGCGGACGATCTGTCAGCAATGGCCGTCCGCGCCCCACCCTACCCGCGGTTGCGGACGCGGCTGTAGGGCGTATCCACCATGGGCAGATTTGGACGCAGCTTGCCGTCAAACGCGCGGTAGGCGTTCTGCACGGCGGGCGCCGTGGGGATAGTTGCGATCTCGCCGATGCCCTTGCCGCCGTATGCCACGGGCAGCAGCTCGTCCTTCTCCACGTAGATGGCATGGATATCCGGAATCTCGGGTGCACGGAACAGTCCGAGCGTACCGTACCTTGCCTGGGGTACGCAGTCCTTAAGCGGCCAGTCCTCGGTAAGCGCATAGCCCATGCCCATAAGCACGCCGCCTTCGATCTGACCTTGGATCGAGATGGGGTTGACCACCTTGCCGGAATCGTGCGCGGCATAGATCTCGCTCACGCGGCCGTCATCATCCAGAATGACCACATGTGTGGCAAAACCGTAGCAGATGTGGCTCTTGGGGTTGGGAACATCGGCGCCCAGCTTGTCGGTCGGCTCCAGGTACACGTAGCCAAACTCGCATCCCTCGAGCGCCTTGATGGCGGCCGCGGGATCCTGAGGATGCATGCCCTGGCCGGCGACGAGTTCCTGCGTGCGCAGCTGATAGGCGCGACCGTCGTCGTACTCGATCTTGACGCCGTCGCCGTGCGCGCTCACCGGGGCGGTAGGCGCAGGCTTGCCGGCCTCGATGCCAACCATGGCATCGCGCAGCAGGAAGGCGGCGCCGCGCACGGCCTCGCCGGTCACGACCGTCTGGCGCGAACCAGACGTGGTGCCGGAGTCGGGAGCGTTCTCGGTGGAGCACTCGCCGTTGGCGATGCAGCTCAGCGGCAGACCGCATGCCTCGGCAACGTCCTGCAAAAAGACCGTGTTGCAGCCCTGGCCGATGTCGGACGTGGCGGCGTAGACCACGGCGCGGCCACCCTCGACGCGAATCTTGCAGCGGCCGGCATCGGGCAGGCCCACGCCCACACCGGCATTCTTCATGGCGCAGGCAATGCCAGCGTGTCCGGGATGCGCGTAGTAGGCATCCTTGACCTCGAGCAGCGTCTCCTTAAGCGCCGTGGAGCAGTCGGCAATCTGGCCGTTGGGCAAAACCTCGCCCGGCTCGATAGCGTTTCGGTAGCGAATCTCCCACGGATCCAGGCCGACCTTTTCTGCCAGCAGGTCGATCAGGCTCTCGAGCGCAAACTCGGACTGGCAAACGCCAAAGCCGCGGTACGCGCCGGCGGGCGGGTTGTTGGTGTAGTAGCCAAAGCCGCGAATGTCGGTGTTCTGGTACTTGTAGGGGCCGACGGCGTGCGTGCAGGCGCGCTCGAGCACCGGGCCGCACAGCGACGCGTAGGCGCCGGTATCAAAATTGATCTCGCAATCCAGACCGGTAAAGTTGCCCTCGACGTCGCAACCCAGTGTAAAGGTGCCGTCCATGGCGTGGCGCTTGGGATGGAACGCGAGCGACTCGGCGCGCGTGAGTTTGCACTTCACGGGACGCTGGAACTTATATGCGGCGAGCGCGGCCAGGTGCTGGATGGACACGTCCTCCTTGCCGCCAAAGCCGCCACCCACGAGCATGGTCTCGACGACCACGCGCTCGGGCTCGCTATCCCAGCCAAACATGTGGGCACACTCTTTGCGCGTGTCGTAGGCACCCTGGTCGGTCGACTGCACCTTGACGCCGTTCTTGTACGGGAAGGCAACGGCGCACTCGGGCTCCAAGAAGGCATGCTCGGTAAAGGGCGTGGTAAAGCGCTGCGTCACGGTGAACGCGCTCTCTGCCAGCGCCTTGGCGGCGTCGCCGCGCGTCACATGGCGGCTCTGGCACACGTTGTCCTTGAGCTCCACCGTGTTGCCAAAGGCAAAGAAGCTGTCGTGCAGACGCGGGGCGTCGGCAGCCCTGGCCTCGACAATGTTGCGCACGGGCTTCAGCGGCTCGTAATCGATCTTTACGAGCTTCTTGGCCTTCTCGAGCGTCGCCTCGTCCTCGGCAACCACCAGCACGATGGCATCGCCCGCGCAGCGGGTGATATCGCCCTGGGCGATCATGACGTCCCAGTCCTGGATAAGGTGGCCGACCTGGTTGACCGGCACGTCCTCGGCGCGCAGGATCCCCACCACGCCGGGCAGGGCCTCGGCCTTGGAGGTATCGATGGAGAGCACACGGGCGCGCGGATACTTGGAGCGCACGGCGCTGGCATAGGTCAGGCCTGGCTGATCGAGCTCGTCGATGTCGTCGGGATACTTGCCCTCGCCGAGCACCTTCTTGCGCACGTCGATACGGAAGGCGCGCTTGCCCACACCGTAGTCGTCGCCGCGCTCCAGGCCCTCGTCAATCTGCTTTTCGCCGCGAAGCACCGCAGCGGCCAGCGAAATGCCCTCGATAATCTTTTTGTAGCCGGTGCAGCGGCAGACGTTACCGCGAATGGCGTACTTAATCTGCTCCTCGGTGGGCTCGGGGTCCTCGGCGATGAGCGCTGCGCCCGCCATGACCATGCCGGGAATGCAAAAACCGCACTGCACGGCGCCCACGGCGCCAAAGGCGTACACAAAGGCCTCGCGCACGTCCTCGGGCAGGCCCTCGACGGTCACGATGTTGCGACCGGCGGCAAGAGCGGTGGTCAGCACGCACGCCTTGACGGCCGCACCGTCCACATGGATGGTGCAGGTACCGCAAGCACCTTCGGAGCAGCCGTCCTTGGCGGAATGGATATGCAGGTCGTCGCGCAGGTAGCGCAGCAGCGGTTTATTCTCCGTCGTCGTGCGCTCGACGCCGTTAACGGTAAAAGTGAATTCCTGTGCCATGGTGATTCCCTTCTACACGCCGGCGGCGATGCCGGTGCGGTCGTGGATGGCGCCATGCGGGCAGACGACAGCGCACATGCCGCACGACAGGCAGTCCACGCCGTCGATATGGGCGCAGTTGTCCTCGATGCGGATAGCGCCGGCAGGGCACTTTTTGGCGCACATGCCGCAACCGATGCAGCTCGTGTCGCAGATCTTGCGCGCAATGGCGCCCTTATCGGTGTTGTTGCAGCGCACCAGGATGTTCTGGTAGCCGGGAACGAAGGCAATCACGCGCTGCGGGCACGCCATGCCGCACAGGCCACAGCCCGTGCACTTGGAGCGATCCACGCGGGCGATGCCATCGACCAGCGCAATGGCACCGTGGGGGCAGGCCGTGACGCAGGCGCCACAGCCAATGCAGCCTTCGCTGCAGCGGGCGTCGCCGCCTGCGGAGGCGCAACCGCTTCCGCAGGCAACGTAGGCCACGTTATGTTGAATGGATTTGGCCATAAGAGACTCGCCTATTTCTTAAGAAGGTACGAATAGTTGTCGCGCACGGCCCTGATGGTCAGGCGGACGGCCTCGGGAAGACCAGTGTTGACGGCATCGACCGAGACGGTGCGGACCGTGCCGGCGACGCGGACCTTAAAGTGGTCCTCGTCCACAGCCAGGAAGCCCTCGTTCTCGGAGTTCTCCATGTCCTGCTCGCTCCAGAACAGGGTGAGCTTGTCCTTGTAGGGACGACCCTCCCGGTAGGGGCAGAACACAGCGCAGTTGCCGCACTCGTTGCACATGCCGTCGACGTGGACGACCTGATGCTTGGCGAGACCCGGCACCTTAATGGCAACGTTGGCGCGGTTGGGGCACACGTCGCAGCAGACCTCGCACACCGAGCCGCAGCCCAGGCAGCGGGTCTTGGTGCAGTTGCGCTTGTCGCGGCACAGCGTTCCCTTGCGCTCGTAGCAGGTGTCCTCGCGACCGGCCTGCTCGTTGCAGTCGGCGTACTTGTTAAAGTCCACACCGGCGATGGCACGGGCAACCTCGGCGGCATCGGCGATAGCCTCGACCACGGTGGCAGGACCGCGGCGGCAGTCGCCCGCAGCCCAAACGCCCTCGACGCCGGTGGAGGTGGCGGCAAGACGGCCGCGACGGTCGTGCTCGACGCCCGCGGCATCGTACAGGCTGGCATCGATGCCCTCGCCCACGGCGCAGATCACCGTGGTGGCGGAAAGCTCGACGGTCTCGCCCGTGGCGACAGGGCTGCGACGGCCGCTTGCATCCGGCTCGCCAAGCTCCATAACGTCGCAGGTCAGCACGGCACCGTTGAGCGCCTTGGGCGCCAGCAGCTCGCAGAACTCAACGCCGTCGGCAAGAGCAAGATCGAGCTCTTCCTCGTCGGCGGGCATCTGCTTCTTGGTGCGGCGATACACCAGGCGCACGTTCTTCACGCCAGCCAGGCGCTTGGCCACGCGGGCCGCGTCCATGGCGGTGTTGCCGGCGCCAATGACCACGACGTCCTCGCCCAGCTCGAGCTTCTCGCCCTTCTTGGCGGCCTCGAGGAACTCCAGCACGTCGAGCTCGGCACCCTCGCCCAGGCCCGCAGAGCCGGGCATCCAGGCACCAGTGGCCACGACTACGTCGGTAAAGCCCTGGGCCTTGAGCTCGTCAATGGACTCCACGCGGGCGTTGAGCTGCACCTTGGCGCCAAAGGCCAGACAGAGCTCGGCATCGTGGGAGATATCGTCGCTCGCGATACGGAACTCGGGGATCACGTGACGGACCACGCCACCGAGCGAATCGCGGGCCTCAAAGATGGTGACGGGCACGCCGGCACGCGTCAGGAAGAAAGCGGTCGCCAGGCCGGCCGGGCCGCCGCCGATAACGGCAACGTTGCGCTCGGCGTCGTTGGCAATGGCCTGGGCGCGCAGCTTGGGCAGCACGGCGGTCATGGCCTCGCGGGCGGCCTTGAGCTTGCTGGCGCGAATCTGGGCGCCCTCGGGCTCGTAAAATGCACGCTCGCAGGCACGGCCGCAGGGATGCGGGCAGATGGTACCGGTAATGAACGGCAGGGCGTTGCGCTCGATGATGATGTTGAGCGCGTCCTCGTAGCGGCCCTCGTCAACAGCCGCCAGATAGGCAGGGGTATCCTGCTGGATGGGGCAGCTCGTACGGCACGGCGTGGTAAAGCAGTCGGAAAGCGGGCTCTTGCCAGCGACCTTGCGGTCGGGCAGCGGGCGCAGCGGCTTCTTGTAGAGCGGGTTGGTGAGCGAATCGGCCTGGATCGCGGTCACGGCCTCGAGAGAGACGCCCGCGAACGGCTTGCCGTCCAGATCGGTAAACTCACCAGCCATCTGGCTAAAGCGCTCGTAGCCACCGGGCTTGAGCACGTCGGTCGCCAGGGTAACGGGCCAAATGCCGGCATCGTACAGGGCGCGGATGTTGTAGACCGTGGCACCGCCGGAGTAGCTGATACGCAGCTTACCATCGAACTGCTCGGTAATGCGACGGGCGGCCTCGATGGTCAGCGAGAACAGCGAACGGCCCGACATGTACATCTCGGTGGAGGGCAGCTCGTTCCTCGTCACATCGACAGGGAAGGTATTGGTGAGCTTGACACCAAACTCAAGACCGCGCTCGGCACACAGGGCAATCAGGCGCTCGAACATGGGCACGGCGTCGGCCCACTGCAGGTCCTCGCGGAAGTGCGTGTCATCGAAGACGATGTAGTCAAAGCCCAGCTCGTTCAGACGCTGGCGGGCAAACTCATAGCCCAACAGCGTGGGGTTACACTTGATGTAGGTGTTAAGGCCCTTCTCGGTGATGAGGTAGGTCGCGATGCGCTCGATCTCGGCAGGCGGGCAGCCGTGCAGGGTAGACTCGGTGATGGAGTTGGAGACGCGCGCCGGGATGGACTCGACAAACGCAGCGTCGACATGCTCAAACTTGTCCAGGTTGGCGAGTGCCCATGCGCGGCACTCGTTCCAGACGTCGGAGCCGCTGGCGTCCTTCATGCCCTCGATGTAGGCGTCGACCTTGGGGCTCTTGATGCCCTCGAGGTCATAGCCCACGGACATGTTAAAGACAAAGCCGTCCGGGCTGCCCAGGCCATACTCGCGGGCAATCAGGTGGCAGGCAAACCATGCCTTCACGTACTCGGCAAAGGCCTGCGGAACCTCGAGCTCGGTCGACCACTCGCAGTTGTAGCACTCGTCCTGCGCCACGATGCAGGGCTTGTTCACACACTTGGAGAGCTCCTCGCCGTCCATCACCTGAACGGTCTTGAGCTCAAAGAAGCGGGAACCAGCCACATAGGATGCCACGATGTTCTGGGCCAGCTGCGTATTGGGACCGGCGGCCGGGCCAAACGGAGTCTCGATGCGCTCGTCAAAAATGGGAAGCGCACCCTCCTGGTTGGTCGTGACCATCTTGCGCACGCCAAAGACGGCGCCCTGAGTCTTGTGCTCCTCGATGATCCAGTTCATCAGCTGCGAAAACGGGATCGGCCTCATGATGTCGCTCATAGTGAGCTCCTCTCTGTAACGCCCGGCGAGACCGCGCGGCGGGCGCAAATACGGTGTAGCGCTAGCACAGCGCCGGCGACCCCGCGGAGGCCGCCTATACGCGCGCCGGATGCGGCGAAACATCCGACGCGCGTGAATCTACTTGTAATTAGTAGGCGCGATCGTTGAGCGTGCTCCAGAGCTTCTTGGACTCAGCCATGGTCCACGCGTTGATCTTTTCCTCATCAATGCCAACGAACTCGCGATCCTTGTACAGGACGCGGCCGTTGATGATGGTGGTACGGCAGTTTTTGCCCATCATGCCAAAGAGCATGTGGCCGTCGATGTTCTCCTCGCTCAGCGGCGTAAAGGGCTTGTAGTCCATGACGATGACGTCGGCGGCAGCGCCGGCCTCGAGCACACCGAGCTTGCGATCGAAGTACTTGCTCGCCATCTTGGCGTTGTTCTCGAACAGCATCGTCATGGCCTCGCACCAGCCCACGTTGGGCATGGCGGCGTTGTGACGCTGAATGATCAGGAAGACCTTGAGGCTCTCGAGCATATCGTGGGTGTAGGCGTCGGTGCCCATGCACACGGGAATGCCGCGGCGGAAGAACTCGAGCACGGGGGCGCAGCCTACGGCGTTGCCCATATTGGATTCGGGGTTGTTGACGAGCCAGGTGCCGGACTCCTTGACGATATCCATCTCGGCAGGCGTCACGTGGATGCAGTGGCCGAGCATGGTGTCGGGACCCAGCAGGTTGTGCTGCAGCAGGCGCTCGACGGGGCTGATGCCGCCGCGGTTGAGGCGGGAATCCCACACGTCATTCATGCCCTCACACACATGGATGTGGAAGCCGGTCAGGCCATTGTTGGCCTCGGCCATCTTGTCCATGGTCTCGTCCGACAGCGTAAAGGTGGCGTGACCGCCAAACATGGCGGCGATCATATGGTTGTCGTTATCGCGACGCTCCTTGGCGGCCCACTGGGCAAACTCAGCGTTCTCGGCAATGGCCTGGTCGCACTTTTCCTGGCCGCGGCGATCGGAGACCTCGTAGCACAGGCACGAACGCATGCCCAGCTCCTGAGCTGCGTCCTTAATGGTAAAGAGGCTACCCGGGATCTCACAGAAGCTCGCATGGTGATCGAAGATCGTGGTGACGCCATCACGGATGGAGTCCAAAATCGTGGCATAGGCGCTGGCCTTGGTGCCGTCGAGCGTCAGGTTGTCGTCGATCTTCCACCACTGCTGCTCAAGATTCTCCAGGAAGTTGGTGGGGTTGCAGCCCTTAATGGCAAGGCCACGGGCCAGACCCGAGTAGATGTGGGTGTGGCAGTTGATGAGTCCGGGCATGATGAGGTTGCCCTGGGCATCGACGTACTCGGCATCCGGGTACTTGGCCTTGAGCTCGAGCTCGAGGCCCACTTCGACGATCGTATCTCCGTCAATGGCGACCGCACCGTTTGGAATGAACGGGGCCTGAGCATTGCGGGTAAAGACGGAACCGTTAGCGACCAGAAGCATAAATGCTCCCTTCAACATCAGGGGCGGGGTTTGACACCTCTGACATAGCGGAGTGCGAAGCGCCGGCCTACACCGGAAACGGGCCCTCTCCCGTCAACGCTTCACCAAAGGGACAAACCCTTTGAAGTGCGGCTTGGCGCCGCATGACGTCGGCGGACGAGGCGATGCGTCCGCCGACGAATAGCACCGAATTGGTTACTTCTTGCTCTCGGGCAAGACCAGATCCACGGCAGCGTCCTTGGCAGCATCGATGTGCTGAGCCACGACCGGCGTCTGCGGAAGGATCAGGTTAAGGACAATGGCCATGATGGCGGTGGGGGTTACGGCATTGGAGCCGATGACGGTGGACACCCAGGCGGGCATACCCTCGCCGGCAAGGCAACCGCTGGCCATCCAGATACCCAGGCCAAAGACGACGGAGGTACCGACGATGGTGGTAGTGCGCTGCGTGAGGCCCTCGCGGGTGAACATGCGCACGCCGTTCATGGTGATGGTGCCAAAGACGCCGACGGTCGCGCCGCCGATAACGGGCTGCGGGATAGCGGAAAGGACGGCAGAGAGCTGCGGGAACAGACCGGCGATGGCAAAGACGGCCGCGATGATCACAAAGACCCACTTGTTGACGACCTTGTTGGAGCAGATGATGCCCACGTTCTGGCCAAGGGCGCTGGTGGGAAGACCGCCCAGCAGGCCGCCGACCATAGAGGTGAGGCCCTGGGACACGATAGCGCCGGAGAGCTCGCGCTCGGTGGGCATACGGTCGATGGAGCCCAGGCAGGCGGCGGAGACGTCACCGATAACCTGGATGGCAACCATGGGGAACACAACAGCGAGGGTAATGCAGACTTCGGGATCAAACTCGAGCGCGTAGGGCATGAGCTTGGGAAGGGCGAAGACCTGAGCGGTGGCGACGCTGGAGAAGTCGATCATGCCAAAGGGGATGGAGACGATCATACCGACGATCATGCCAAAGAACACGGATCCCAGCTTGAGCGTGCCCTTGCCAAAGTTGGCGAGCGCAAAGACCACGGCAAAGGTGATAAGAGCGACGCACCAGGCCTGCGGGGTGCCCCACAGCGGCGTACCCATACCGCCGGCCATATACTTGACGGCCGTGGGATACAGCGAAACGCCGATGGAGAAGATGACCGTACCGGTCACGACGGGCGGGAACAGCCACTTGATCTTGCTGTAGGCCAGACCAAAGAGGACCGCGACGGCGCCGCCGACGATCTCGCCACCCAGCAGCGCACCAAAGCTAAAGCCCGAGGCACCCATGGCCTGCAGGGCCGGCAGGAACGCGAACGAAACGCCCATGACGATGGGCAGGCCGCCGCCGATGCGACGGAAGGGAGCGAAGGCCTGAAGGGCCGTGTCGATCGCCGAAAGAATGAGCGCGACCTGGATGATGTCGGTACTCTGCTGGCTATTAAAGCCGTAGACGCCGGCCATGATGACCGCCGGGGTAATGATGCCGGCAAACGATGCCAGTACGTGCTGAAGGGCACACGGGATCATTTCCTTAACGGGAGGCATGCCTTCGCGAGTGAACAGGGCTTCAGTGCCGTTCGTAACCGTCTCCTGGGTCATTTGACCACCAATCCTCGAAGTAGTTGTTTTCGCATCTAACGCTCTATTGTGACGCAGTGCGGGGTTGAGGTTGTGCCTTCATTGCATATCGTATTAAAGATGATTCTCATTCTCAATAATAATTTTTTGTTATCAGACTATTCTTGAGCTGAAATAACGCATTTCCGCAGGTCAGGAAAGTGTCTGGTCAAAATAACATCTAACTTTTCTTTTGGTCAACCGTTTACCGCTAAATTCCTACCGTTCGTCTGCATTACGTAATGTACCTGCGGATATACGAGATGATGGGCAGCGTGTTACCATGAGAAAAAATTGTTATGAACATTTCCGATTTCACTCAAAGGAGTTGCCCGTGAACGAGACCGTACGCCGCTTTTTGCCGATGGTCGATTTTCTGGAGCAGATACTCGGCAAAAACAGCGAAATCGTGCTGCACGATTTCTCGGATCCCGACCACGCCATCGTCGATATTCGCAACGGCATCGTGAGCGGCCGTAAGATCGGCGGTCCTGCCACCGATCTGGCGCTCAAGATCATGCACGACCCCAAGTATCGCGACCTGCCGTTTATTACGGGCTACGAGGGCCGCGGCGCCGGAGGCAAGACGTTGGAGTCAGCGACGTACTTTATCCGCGAGAATGACGAGATCGTCGGTATGCTCTGCGTCAACACCGATCTTTCGACCGTGCGCTCCATCAACGCCATGGCGCAGCAGCTCATGGCGTGCTTCGACGCGGCGCCGACGCGCACGGAGCCCGCCCCTATCGAGGTCGAAAGCCTTTCGGAGTCCACCCAGGAGCTCATCGATCGCAGCATTGCCGAGTTGCTGAGCGCGCGCGGGCTGGATGTAGCGTCGCTTGGTCAGAGCGACCGCGTGGACGTCATTCGCCACCTCAACGGCAACGGGGTGTTCATGCTCAAGGGCGCCGTGGCCTGCGCCGCCACCGCGCTGGGCATCTCGGAGCCCAGCGTCTGCCGCT
>URGF01000061.1 GCA_900547285.1 uncultured Collinsella sp. | reverse complement strand
ATCAGTTTGTTCACACCTTACTATCTCTCTTCTTGCGCCTTTTGTCATCTTTTTTCGGTTTCTACTATTGATTCGCATCTATGAGGGGAAGGGGCACGGCGAAGCCGTGACGGATGAGGTGGGAGCAGTTTCGTTTACGCGGCACTGTCCACCTCATCAGTCGCCTCCGGCGACAGCTTCCCCTCGTAGGGGAAGCCTTTGGACCGCTGCAGGGCGGTCAGCCCTGATACGCTTTGCCTGCTTCGACGGCTTTCATGTTGACGTCGAAGAGGTCGGCTTTGCGGGCGGGGATGACTTTGTGCAGGGCGGGGGCGATGGAGTCAAAGCGGACGCAGCCGGTTTTTTCGACCAGCGCGCCGAGCAGCAGCATGTTGGCGAGCGTCGGCACGCCCATCTCGCCGGCAAGACCGGTGGCGGGGATGTAATACGCCTCGACGTCGGTGCGGCGGACCTTGCGGCCGATGAGCGTGGAATCGACGAAGATCTTGCCGCCGGGGGCGACGGTATCCTCGTATTTATCGAGCGAGGGGTTGTTCATGACCATGAGCACGTTCGGGTGCTGCACGATGGGCGAGCCGACGGGCGTGTCGGACAGGATGACATTGCAGTTGGCCGTGCCGCCGCGCATTTCCGGGCCGTAGGACGGCAGCCAGCTGAGCTCGCGCCCCTCCAGCAGACCCGCGTAGGCCAGGACCTTGCCGGAAAACAGCAGGCCCTGCCCGCCGAAACCGGCGATGACGATCTGGAAATCAGCCATTTGCTTCACCCTCCTTATCGCGGTACACGCCGAGCGGATAGTACGGGATCATCTTCTCGTCGATCCACTCGAGCGCCTTCTGCGGCTCGAGGCCCCAGTTGGTCGGACAGGCGGAGAGCACCTCGACCAGCGAGAAGCCCTTGCCCTGGATCTGATTTTCAAAGGCCTTTTTGATGCAGGCCTTGGCATTTTTGACGTTTTTGACCTTGTTGACGGTCACGCGGGCGAGATACGCGGGCGCGTCGAGGGTGGCGAGCAGCTCGCAGATGCGGATGGGGTAGCCCTGGGTCTTGACGTCGCGGCCGTAGGGGGAGGTCTGCGTGATCTGTCCAGGCAGGCTCGTCGGGGCCATCTGGCCGCCGGTCATGCCGTAGATGGCGTTGTTGATGAAGATCACGGTGATGTTTTCGCCTCTGGCGGCGGCGCTGACGGTCTCGCACAGGCCGATGGAGGCAAGGTCGCCGTCGCCCTGATAGGTGAAGACGACGTTGTCGGGCAGCGACCGCTTCACGCCCGTGGCGACCGCGGGGGCGCGGCCGTGGGAGGCCTCGATCATGTCGCAGGTGAAGTAGTTATAGGCGAGCACGGAGCAGCCGACCGGCGCGATGCCGATGGTCCGGCCCTCGATGCCCAGCTCGTCGATGCACTCGGCGACGAGGCGGTGGACGATGCCGTGCGTACAGCCGGGGCAGTAGTGCAGAACGGCGTCGGTCAGCGATCTCGGTTTTTCAAAGACGGTAGTCATGCGTTTGCGCCTCCTTCGGCCATAGTCTGGATGCTGGCAAGCACCTCATCCGGGGTGGGGATCATACCGCCGACGCGGCGGCAGAGCGAAACGGGCTTTTTGCAGCGGACGGCCAGCTCCACATCCTGCTTCATCTGGCCCATATTGAGCTCGACGCACACAAAGCCTTTGACCTTGTCGGCTGCGGCGAGCAGGGGCTTATCCGGGAAGGGCCAGAGCGTGATCGGACGGATCATGCCGGCCTTGATGCCGCATTTGCGCGCTTCCACGATGGCGTTGCGTGAGACGCGGGCGGTGATGCCGCAGGAGACGATGCAGACCTCGGCGTCCTCCATCATGAACTCCTCCCACATGGTCTCTTTTTCGGCCAGGCGGGCATAGCGCTCGAAGCGCTCGATGTTCTTCTGCTCGAGCTCGGCCGGAGAGAGATACAGGGAGTTGATGATGTTGTGCGGGCGTTTGCATTCCGTGCCGGTGACGGCCCAGTCGGGCGCGCTTTTTTCCAGCACGGTCTCTTCGGGCAGGACGACGGGCTCCATCATCTGGCCCATCGTGCCGTCGGCCAGCAGCATGGCGGGCATGCGGTATTGGAACGCCAGACGGAAGGCCTTCTGCGTCAGGTCCGCCATCTCCTGCACGGACGCGGGCGCGAGGACGAGCACATGGAAATCGCCGTGGCCGGGGCCTCTTGTTGCGAGGAAGTAATCGGACTGCGACGGCTGGATGCCGCCGAGGCCCGGGCCGCCGCGCTGGACGTTGACGATCAGCGCGGGCAGATCCGCGCCCGCCAGATACGAGATGCCCTCGCACTTGAGCGCGATGCCGGGGCTGGACGAGGAGGTCATGGCGAGCTTGCCGGTGGACGCGACGCCGTAGACCATGTTGATGGCCGCGATCTCACTTTCCGCCTGGAGGAACACGCCGCCGATCTTCGGCATGCGCTTGGCCATATAGGCCGCGATCTCCGTCTGCGGGGTAATGGGGTAGCCGAGGTAATGGCGGCAGCCGCAGCGGATGGCGGCTTCTGCGATGGCCTCGTTGCCCTTCATCAATACTTTTTCCTGCATAGTCCGCTCCTTTCTCACTTTTCGACCGTGATGACGCAGTCCGGACACATCGTAGCGCAGAACGCGCAGCCGACGCACTGGTCCGGGTCGGTCAGCTCGACGGGGGTATGGCCCTTCTGATTGAGTCTCGTCCTGGACAGGGCCAGCAGGTGCTTCGGACAGGCGTTCACGCACAGCCCGCAGCCCTTACAGAGCTCTTCCTGAAATGTTAGTCTTGCCATAAGACACCTCCTGTGTAAGTTGATAATATAGTTTCTGAAGCTTCAGGGGGAACAGCCGGTCGATCGTCCCCGCGAGCTCGGGATACAGCGCTTCGGCGCAGCAGGTCATGAAGACCGGCAGGCCGGTCAGACGGCTGACGGCTTCGGCATACGGGACGCTGGACAGAACGTCCTCCGCCGCAGTTTGCGGGCCGAGGTTCGTGTTGTTGACGATGCCGGTGAACGGCAGGCCGCAGGCCGCTTCGATCTCGCGCAGGACCTGCACGGTATCCTCTGCCGTGCGCGTCAGCGGCCGCGCGCGGTTCACGACCAGCAGCATCTCGTAATTGCCTTCCTCCCGGATCTCCGGTGTGTACCGGCCGAGGGCCAGCGCCCCGCGGTCGTCGCCGCCGAAAGCATTGTGCCGAGCGATGACTTTATGTTGGGCGGAGGAGAGCGCTACGAGTTCTCGGATCCCTTCGATTCTTCGCTTTCGGTTTCATTGCGCGAAACGGCGCACGTATGGGCAAAGACCGGTGACGCGGGCACGCCGCTCATTTGGTCTAACGATTGCGGCAGTGGTCACACCGTGGTGTGCAACATTGGTATCTACGACAAGGTCATGCGTGGGTTCTATGCTTCGGCCATAAGCTTGCTGGGTGATGCCTCGGCCTATCCGGTCATCAACAGCGCCGTGTTCTATTTGGACGACTTTCCTAGCCCCGTGCCCTCGGGCGATGGTACTTATATCAAGCGTGACTACGGCCTTTCCATTGCGGATTTTTACACCAAGGTCTGGTGGCCCGATCTACAAAAGCTTGCGCAAAAATACGGCATTCGCTATACCGGCGTGATGATCGAAAACTACGAGGACGCGGTCAACCAGACCGAGCCTGCGCGCCAGGCCGATACCACGCAGTTTCGCTACTTTGGCGGCATGCTGCTGCAGATGGGCGGAGAGCTGGGCTTTCACGGCTACAACCATCAGCCTCTGGCGCTCTGGGATACCGATTACGGCACGCTGTATGACTACAAGACCTGGAAGAACAAGGAAACGCTCGTCGCATCGCTCAACGAGCTTATCGCTTTCCAGGACGAGGTGCTGCCCAACGCGCACGGCTCGGTTTACGTGCCGCCGTCAAATATCCTTTCGGCCCGTGCGCGCAAGCTTATCGGCACCGACGTTCCGCGCATTAAGACCATCGCCAGTACGTATTTTGAGGATGGCACCGATCTGCCCTACGTTCAGGAGTTTGGCGTGGCGAGCGATGGCATTGTGGAGCAGCCGCGCATTGTTTCGGGCGGCATGGTCGACGATTCCTATATGCGCCTGGCTGCCGTGTCCGAGCTAAACATGCACTATGTGAGCACGCATTTTATGCACCCGGACGACCTGCTCGATCCCGATCGCGGCGCCAAGGAGGGCTGGGAGGTCTACAAGGGCGGCCTGACCGACTACCTGGACTGGCTTAGCAAGTCTGCGCCCGACCTGCGGCGTCAGACCGGTTCGGAATGCTCGGGCGCCATCCAGCGCTTTTCGTCCGTGACGGTGAGCGTGGATACCAGTGCGGATGCTTGGACGCTCAGCCTGGGCAATTTCCACGACGAGGCGTGGCTCATGTTCCGCGCCAACAACGGTGAGCCGGGTGCAGTCACGGGTGGCGAGATTACGCATCTGACGGGCGACCTGTACCTGGTCAAAGCCACGGACAAGACGGTGACCATTGCGCGCAAGGAGGGTGGCGACAGATGAGAATCTGCTTGGTACTCGAGGGTTGCTACCCCTATGTGCACGGCGGCGTATCTACCTGGATGCATGGCTATATCCAGGCCATGCCCGAGCACGAGTTTGTGCTGTGGGTGATCGGCGCGCATGCTGCCGACCGCGGCAAGTTTGTCTACGAGCTGCCCGGCAACGTGGTCGAGGTGCACGAGGTGTTCCTGGACGATGCCCTGCGGCTTTCGGGCGAGCAAGAAGAGGCCGACTTTAACGCCCGCGAGCGCGAGGCGCTGCGTCGCCTGGTATCGCTCTCCAATCCGGACTGGGACGTACTATTTGATATCTTCCAGCGCCGTCGCGTGCATCCGCTCTCGTTTTTGCAGAGCCGAACGTTTATGGACATCTTCCGCGACGTGTGCCTGGCCGAGTATCCCTACACGCCCTTTGCCGATGCATTCCACACCATGCGCTCCATGTTGCTGCCCGTGCTCTACCTGTTGGGCAGCGAGGTGCCGGTGGCCGATGTGTACCATGCCATCTCGACCGGCTACGGCGGCCTGCTCGCCTGCCTGGGCTCAAGCGTTCACCATGCGCCGGTGCTGCTCACCGAGCACGGCATCTATACCCGCGAGCGCGAGGAAGAGATCATTCGCGCCGACTGGGTGGTGCCGTCGTTTAAGGATCGCTGGATTCGCTTTTTCTACCTGCTTTCGGAGGAGATCTACCGCCGCGCCTTCCGCGTGACGAGTTTGTTCCATAACGCCCGCAAGACGCAGATCGATATGGGCTGCGATGCGGACAAATGCCTGGTCATCCCCAACGGCATCCAGTTCGACCGCTTTAAGGACATTCCCTTAAAGCCCGATGACGGCTGGGTGGACATTGGCGCGGTGGTGCGCCTGGCGCCCATCAAGGACGTCAAGACCATGATCTATGCGTTCTTTGAGCTGCACGAGCGCCTGCCCAAGGTGCGCCTGCACATTATGGGCGGCGTGGACGACGAGGAGTACGGCGCTGAGTGCCACGCGCTGGTCGATACCCTGGGCGTGCGCGACCTGATCTTTACCGGCCGCGTCAACGTGGTCGAGTACATGGAAAAGCTCGACTTTACCATTTTGACGAGTATTTCCGAGGGCCAGCCGCTCAGCGTGCTGGAGTCGCTCGCTGCGCGTCGTCCCTGCGTGACGACCGAGGTGGGCTGCTGCCGCGAGCTGCTCGAAGGTGCCCCGGGCGACGACTTTGGCGTGGCGGGTTTTGTGACGCCGCCCATGTATCGCAAGGGCTTGGCCGATGCCATGGAACGCATGTGCACAAGCCGCGCCCGTCGCATTGAGATGGGGGAGCGCGGGCAGCGTCGCGTTGCCACGTACTTTTTGCACGAGCAGATGCTCGCCAACTATCGCGCGCTGTACGACGAGACGGCGTGTGCGTTTAACCTGCCCAGAGAGGGGGAGTAGCCGGTGGCCGGAATTGGTTTTGAGCTCAAGCGCCTGTTTAGGCGCAAGGGCCTGTTTGCCACGATGCGCGCTTACGGCTACGCCGGCATCGTATGCACGGGCCCCATGCTGCTGGGTGTGCTGCTGCAGGTAGGTATTTTGGTGCTGTGCGGTCTGTGGGGTGTGGGCCGTGCCAACCAGGACTTGCTGGTGTGCATGGTGACCTTCACACTGCTGGCCTCGCTTACGCTCACGAGCTTTTTCTCCATGCCGGTCACGCGCTTTTTGGCTGATATGTTGTTTGCCGAGCGCGAGGACGAGATTCTGCCCTCGTTTTGGGGCTCCAATGCTGTCATGCTCGTTGCGGGCACGGTGCTCTACGGTGTCTTTCTGCTGTTCTCGGGCGCCACGCTGCTGCAGGGGCTGCTATGCCTGTGGCTGTTCAACATTATGATCGTCAACTGGAACGGCATGAGTTACCTCACGGCCATCAAGGATTACCGCGGTATCCTATGCAGCTTTGCGGCTGCCATTGGCGTGGCGTGCCTGTGCGCCCTGGCCGCGCTGGCACTGGGGCTGCCGCCGGTCGAGGGCCTGTTGGCATCAGTTGCTCTGGGCTACGGCGTCATGCTCGTTTGGGACGTGGTGCTGCTGT
The DNA here is from genome assembly GCA_900547285.1 of uncultured Collinsella sp. GTDB lineage: Bacteria > Actinomycetota > Coriobacteriia > Coriobacteriales > Coriobacteriaceae > Collinsella. Next base: position 4,226 of record URGF01000061.1, on the reverse strand, counting down.
ACCGGTATTTTCCGCAGAGTGACCGCAGCCCCTGGCTCTTTTTGCAATGGCTCGATCAGTTTATGCCGCTGGCGCTCACGGGCCTGTTTACCAACCTGGGGCTCTTTGCGCACCTGGTGATTATTTGGGCGGGACCCATCGGCGTGCAGGTCAAGGGCTTGTTTTATGGCGCGCCCTACCACGACGTGCCGGCGCTTATCGCGTTTTTGACCACACTCGTCACGACCGTCAACTTTGTGGTGTCGGTCGAGGTCAATTTCTATCCGCGCTACCGTGACTACTACAGCCTGTTTAACGACGGCGGCGTGGTGGGCGATATTGTGGTGGCCGAGGAGGAGATGCTCTCCACGCTCAACAGCGAACTGCGCTTTTGCGCGCTCAAGCAGCTGTTTGTGACGGCGGCGGTCATTTCGCTCGAGACCACAGTGCTCTCGGCCCTGCCGCTGGGCTTTAACAACCTTATGCACGGGTATTTTCGCACGTTATGCGTAGGCTACGGCCTGTATGCCGTGGGCAACACGATCCTGCTTATCTTGCTGTACTTTACCGACTACAAGGGAGCCGTTCTGGCCTCGGGCCTGTTTGCCGGTGTGGCGGGGCTGGCGACCGCCGTGTCGTTGCTTTTGCCGCAGCAGTTTTACGGCTTTGGCTTTTTGTTGGGTGCGGTGGTGTTTTTTATCGTGGCCCTGCTGCGGCTCGATACCTATACCGCCAACTTGCCGTATCGTATCCTGAGCCAGCAGCCCATTGTGGCGACCGACAAAACGGGTCGCTTTACACAGCTGGGCCGCTTGCTCGACCGTGCCGAGCAGCGCTATGAGGAGTGCCGCCGCAAGGGCGTGCCGCACGGCGCGTTTGAGCGCGCAGTAGTTCGCGTGTATCGCAACCATTGGGGAGGTTCTGATGATCGATAAGTTGATGTCTCGCCGCTGTCTGATCGAGGCGGCTGCCGGCGCGCTGCTGCTTTCGGGCTGCTCATCTCAGGACGAATCCTCGACAAATAAGGTAAAAAAGCAGGACAAGATTAAAAAGGCCGAGGCCTCCGTCCAGTCCAAGCATCTGCGCGATAAGGACGAGCTGTACGAGGTCTATGATGACTCGGGCATTGTGACCATGTATCTGACGGTCTCTCGCGGCAACAGCTCCGAGAACACCGACCACAGCTGGGCCGAGATCAACACGTACTCGGTGTATGACTATGCCGACATGGGCGTGACGCGCTATCAGGTTAGGGGCCTGCTGCAGCCGGGCGACGAAGACGGCCCGGTGGCCGGCGAGGTTGGCTATGGCGAGGAAGCGCCCAATGCCACCGTGCAGGTGCGCGGTCAGACATCGAGCATGAACTCGCAAAAGAATTACAAGGTGGAGCTCAAAAAAGGCAAGGGCACCTGGCGCCAACAGCGCGCGATTGCGCTCAACAAGCACATGGGCGAGGGTATGCGTTTTCGCAACAAGATGGCCTACGACCTTATCCGCGGGATTCCCCAGATGATGGGCCTGCGCACGCAGTTTGTGCATCTGTGGGTGTGCGACCAGACCGAAAAGTCCAACGATACCTTTGAGGACTACGGCCTGTTTACGCAGGTGGAGCAGCTCAACAAGACGGCGCTTAAGGCACATGGCCTGGATAAGAGCGGGCACCTGTATAAGGTGAACAGCTTTGATTTCCATCGCTGCGAGGACACCATTAAACTTGCCGACGATCCCGACTACAACCAGGCAAGCTTTGAGGGCATGCTCGAGATTAAGGGCGATTCGGACCACACCAAGCTCATCGAGATGCTCGACGCCCTCAACGACGAATCGCAAAAGATCGATGACGTGCTCGACACCTACTTTGATACCGAGAACCTGGTCTATTGGCTGGCGTTTCAGATCCTGACGGGCAACTGCGATACGCAGAACCGTAACTGCTATCTGTACAGCCCGCTCAACTCCAATACGTGGTACATCCTCGATTGGGACAACGATGGCATGCTGCGTAAGATGGAGCTTTCTCTTACCGGGTTTTCGGACTATGCGAGCTGGGAGCGCGGCGTAAGCAACTACTGGGGCAACGTGCTATTCAATCGCGCGTTGCGCAGCAAATCGTTTCGCAGCGAGCTCGACCGCGCCGTAAAGGACCTGCGCTCGTATATGACCGAGGCACGCTTGGCCAAGATGATCAAACATTATCGCGAGGTTACCGAATCGCTGATTTTTGCTTCGCCCGATATCGACAATCTGCCTGTCACCAAGGACCAATACGAGCAGATTGCCGCGGCGATTCCCTCCGAGATCGAGGAGAACTACAAGAGCTTTCGCGAGAGCTATAAAAAGCCTATGCCGTTCTACATTGGCGTGCCGCAGATCGATAACGGTAAGCTGCGCATTAACTGGGATGCGTCCTACGACTTTAAGGCGCGTGACATTCGCTATGCCGTGGAGCTGGCGCGCGACTATGCCATAAGCGACGTGCTTTTTAAGGCCGAGGACGTGCTGCTTCCCGAGGTGACCTGTGATGCGCCCGATGCCGGCCAGTATTTTGTGCGCGTGCGCGCCACCAACTCAGACGGCTATGCCCAAGATGCGTTTGACTACTATGTGACCGACGACGGCAAGCACTACGGCATGAAGTGTTTTTACGTGCAAGACGGCGGTAAGGTCGTGGAGGACACGTATGAGGAGGGCTAGCGCGCTGCTTGAGCGCTTGGCGGCCCCGCCCGCACGCGCCACGCAGGAGCGTTACCGCCACGAGCTCAAATATCTCATTAACGAGGGCGAGCAGGCCGCGCTTGCCTGCCGCATGGCGCCGGTTTTTAAACTGGATAAGCATGCGCGGGCGGGTGGTTACACCATTCGCAGCCTGTACTTTGACGACTACTGCAACTCGGCCTACGAGGAAAAAGACGCCGGCATTCTCATGCGCAAAAAGTATCGTGTACGCATCTATAACGGCAGCGACAAGGTGATTAAGCTCGAGCGCAAAAAGAAGTACGGCAGCTGGATCTACAAGGAGGACGCGCCGCTCACGCGTGGCGAGTATGAGCAGATTCTGGCCGGTGACTACGACTTTTTGCTGAGGAGCCCCTATCCGCTCTGTCGCGAGTTCTACATCGAGTGCATCTGCAATATGATGCGCCCACGGACCATCGTGGACTACGAGCGCGAGCCGTGGGTGATGGATGAGGGCACCGTGCGCATTACGTTTGACATGAACGTGCGTGCCGCGGTGGGAAGCTTCGATATCTTTGACGCGACGCTGCCCGCGCTGCCGGTCCTGGAGCCCGGCAAGCTGGTGATGGAGGTCAAGTATACGGAGTTTTGCCCGCAGCTTGTGCGCGATATGGTGCCGCCGGGCGCGGCCGAACTCACGGCGGTCTCCAAGTACTGTCTGTGTTACGAAAAGACCGCCTACCTACGCGGTTTTAATTACTGGGAATCGGATTTTGAGAACCGAGGGGATATTTAGACCATGAGCACCAGGGACTTTTTTAAGAACTCCGTCTTGGAGGCGTTTGGTCAGGTCGACCCTGCCAAGATTGGCCTGTCGCTGCTCGTGGCGCTCGCTATGGGCATCCTGATCTACTGCGTGTACAAGCGCTTTTTTACCGGCGTGGTGTATTCGCGCAGCTTTGCCGTGACGCTTGTGGGGATGTGCGTGCTCACCTGCATGGTCACGCTCGCGATCTCGACAAACGTGGTCATCTCGCTCGGTATGGTCGGTGCTCTGTCTATCGTCCGCTACCGTACGGCGGTCAAGGACCCGCTCGACCTGCTGTATCTGTTTTGGGCTATTACGACGGGCATTACGGCCGGCGCCGGCATGTATGCGCTCGTGGGGCTCACGGCAGTGGTGATCGTGGCGATGATCGCCGGCTTTGCGAGCCACCAGGACAAAGCGCGCGTGTACATGATGGTCATCCACTACACGGGTCAGACCACCGGCGACGATATCGTGCGCGCGTTTGGGCGTACCAAGTTCACCGTCAAGTCTAAGACCATGCGCGGCGACAAGGTCGAGATGGCCGTCGAGGTGTTCTCGGACGGCGTGGACATGCCCTATGCGGACGCCATCCGCGCGCTCGACGGCGTTGAGGACCTGACGCTCATCCAGTACAACGGCGAATATCACGGCTAATTTTGTTCCGGCGTTTTAACAAACGCCGGACCGGTTGACGCTGCGAAGCCATCTGGCGGGCAATCTGCCGCTCAGCTTCGACGGCACCTTGCCTCGCCAGCTGGCT
>URGF01000060.1 GCA_900547285.1 uncultured Collinsella sp. | reverse complement strand
TAGCTCGACAAGACGGTAACCGACCTCAATAATACGATTGCCGAGGCGCAGCCCGTGGTGGCAAAGCTTGATGGCGCCGTTGACGAGCTTACGCCGGCACTTGCCCAGATGGAGCCGCTCCTCAAGTCGAGCAAGACTGCCATTGACGCCCTGACGTCCAACCTCGTTGAGGTTGAGGCGGTCGTTCGCGACATCTCCGAGGTCACGGGCAGTATGGCCGAGGCCAGCAATGCCGTATCGAGCGTGACAGATTCTGCGGCCGGCGCCGTGCAGAAGCTCTTCAATAAGGTGAAGGCTCCTGCAGCCGACGCCGATCGTAAGCTCGCCGCTGCCGCCGCCGAGGCCGAGCAGCCTACCGAGCGCGTTCTGATCGGTGAGGCTGAGGACGAGGCCGCCGATGGTGCGGATGCGGCTCAGAAGCCCGCAGCCAAGCCGGCTCAGTATTACACCTATACGCCCGCCGAGTCCTCTGAGGAGTCCTGCGATGAGTAGCGAAGCAACCTGCCCCATCACGCTGACCGTTGCCGGCGACCCGCGTCTCGCTCGCCTTGTGCGCATGACGGCAGCCAACGTTGGTGCCCTGTGCTCCATGTCTGTCGATCGCATCGAGGACATCCGCATGGCTGCCGAGGAGGCTTTCATCTTTGGGTGCACCGCGGTCGACTGCGACGACATCACCATCAAATTCGATGTCGATGAGACTCACGTTGGCATGACTATTACCTTTGGAGACCAGGCTACGGTTGATGAAAACGACCAGGCTGCGGTGTATGCCGAGCTCATCCTCGCGAGCGTGTGCGATTCCTACGAAAAGACTGCGGCGCCCCTGACGCTTTCCCTCGATCTCAAGGCGGATATCTAATATGACCGAACGTTCCCGGAGCGGCAAGACCGCTTGGGACAAGGAGAAAACCCGCGAGCTGTTTCGTCGCTACAAGGAGACCGGTGATCCGGACGCCCGCGAGCAGCTCGTCATGTCCCATATGAACCTGGTAAGGTTCCTTGCCAACAAATTTAAGAATCGCGGTGAGCCGCTCGACGACCTCATGCAGGTCGGCTATCTGGGCCTGCTCAAGGCAATCGACCGCTTTGACCCTGAGCGCGGACTCGAGTTCACCACGTTTGCCACGCCCACCATCTTGGGCGAGATCAAGCGTCACTTCCGTGACAAGGGCTGGAGCGTGCGCGTGCCTCGTCGCCTGCAGGAGCTTTCTGCCAAGGTTAACCAGGCTACCGACAAGCTTACCAACGAGTTGCAGCGCTCGCCCAAGGTTGAGGAAATCGCCGAGTTCCTTGGCGTGACCGTCGACGAGGTTCTGGAGGCCATGGAATCGTCGTCGGCCTATACGTCGGTGCCCATTGAGGCTCCTGGAGCGTCCGATTCCGACGATGCGCCCTCGATTCTTGACCGTTACGCCGACGACGACAACGAGCTCGACTTTACCGATGACCGCCTGGTGATAGAGGAAGCCATCCGCGATTTCTCGCCGCGCGAGCGCGAGGTGATCGAGCTGCGCTTTGTGAAGGGCATGACCCAGATCGAGATCGCCAAGAAGCTGGGCATCTCGCAGGTGCAGGTCTCGCGCCTGCTGCGCCGCACCCTCAAGAAGATTCAGGATAAGATCGACCCCGACGGAGTGATGGTTCGTTCATGAGTGAGCATCCCCAACAAACCGATCGCGCGCTGCGCGACACCCGCATTCTGACGCTTCGCATTTGGGCTGTTGTCGGCTGCATTGTTATTGCTGCTGTCATCTTTAACCTTATGGGCATCCTGGCACCGGTTATTGAGTTCCTTGCCGTTGGCTCCATCATTGCTTTTGTGATGTCCCCGATCACCAACTGGCTCGAGCACCATGGCGTGAATCGCGGCATCGGTTCGCTTATCGCGCTTATTGTGGTCGTTGCTGTGCTCGTCGGTGTCGTTTGCATCTTGTCGCCGATTCTCTTTGGTCAGATCATGGAAGTCCTTAGCCGCCTGCCCGAGCAGCTTCGTGTTGCGGGTGGCGACCTCAACGAGATGATCTCGCATGCCAAGACGCTCAACAACACGCCGCTCAAGGAGTATCTGGACGATAATCTTTCGTCGCTGGTTGCCGTGGCATCGAAGTATGTGTCTCAGATCGCTGCCGAGCTTGGCCGCGGTGTGTTCCCGCTCATCACCAATACAGCCTCGCAGTTGTTCGTGATCTTCCTTGGTCTGGTGCTTGCGTACTGGATGGCCTGCGACTACCCTCGCATGCACCACGAGATTTGCACCATCATCGGTCAGGAGAAGGAGACCTCGTACCGCTTTATGGTCGCCATCCTTTCTCGCTCTGTCGGCGGCTACATGCGCGGTATGGTCGTGACGTCCATCTGCGGTGGTTTCCTCGCCTTTATCGGTTTTATGATCATCGGCCATCCGTATGCGGCGCTCATGGCCATCTTTACCGGCATCATGCATTTGGTTCCGGTCGTCGGTCCCTGGGTGAGTGCAGCAATCGCCACAGTGCTCGGTTTCATGTTCAGCCCCATGTTGGCGTTATGGACGCTCATCGTGACGATGGTCGCGCAAAACGTCACCGATAACGTAATTTCGCCTAAGGTCATGCAGAGCTCGGTGCAGGTGCATCCCATCATGAGCCTCACGGCGCTCGTTATTGGGTCGGCGCTCATGGGTCCCATTGGCATGATCATTGCCATTCCGCTGTGCGCAGCCCTCAAGGGCATTTTCGTCTACTACTTTGAGAACGAGACCGGCCGCCAGCTTGTGGCCTATGACGGCGCCGTGTTTAAGGGCACGCCGTACCGCGATGCCGAGGGCAACCCGGTCGCCGCCTACGACGCGCTCGGCGACGACACCTTCATCTACGAGTCCGAGCTCATCGGCAACGAGACCGCGCCCGAGGCCAAGGCTATGCCCAAGCCCGAGCTCGATAATCCCTGGATCAAGCTCTCGGGTCTTCAGCCCGATGCCACGGGTTTCTTCAAGAACCCCTTCGCCAAGGATGATGATTCCAACACGGATGACGACACCAAAACCGGCATCGACGGCTCCATGGACGATTCGGATTCCAAATAGGCCCTGTTAGCGTTTCTTGATGTTGTAAATAACAATAAACGCGATCAAAGCGATTGATAAGGGGCCAGCCACATAGAAAAAGATGGCGTCAATTGCGCTTAGGGTGTAATACGCTTTATCGCCAGATGTTACTGCGTACAATGCGTAGCCAAATCTCGGCTGGTTCACATACCAGCTCGAGTAAGCGAAGATTGCTAAAAGGGCTACTGAGGTCAGTGCATTCACGACAAACCGTTTGCTATTCATCGATCGCTCCTTCCGGACGATTCTTATATGAAATTTTACCGAAATCATTTTTTTTCAAAGTATTTGACAGACCTAAATAACGTGCACTTTCGCTGGAGGGTCGCTGTTTGGCGGCCCTCTTTTTTGCACAGGCGCGGTGGGATGGTAATATCGTTACGTTTGAACTGTTTCGATGTGAAACCGAGGAGATTCCCTCTATGAGTGCTGACTACCCGTCAATGACTACGGCCGAGATTCGCTCCAAGTTCCTCAACTTCTTTGAGGAGCGCGGTCTTAAGCTCTATCCTTCTTCGTCCCTCGTCCCCGACGATCCTTCGCTGCTGCTTGCCAACGCCGGCATGAACCAGTTTAAGGAGTACTACCAGGGCAAGAAGACCATGAAGGAGATCGGCGCGATCTCCTGCCAGAAGTGTGTCCGCACCAACGACATCGACTGCATCGGTGAGGACGGCCGTCACCTGTCCTTCTTTGAGATGCTCGGCGACTTCTCCTTTGGCGGCGTCTCCAAGCAGCAGGCCTGCGCTTGGGCCTTTGAGCTCATCACCAAGGAGTTCAAGCTGCCGCTCGACCGCCTGTACTTCACCGTCTTTACCGAGGACGACGAGACCCATGACGTGTGGCGCTCCCTGGGCGTTGCCGAGGATCACATCTCCCGCCTGGGCGAGGACGACAACTTCTGGGCCGCTGGCCCCACCGGCCCCTGCGGTCCGTGCTCCGAGATCTACTTTGACATGGGCGAGGAGGTCGGCTGCGGCAGCCCCGACTGCAAGCCCGGCTGCGACTGCGACCGCTTCCTGGAGTTCTGGAATCTCGTCTTTACCCAGTACGACCGCCAGGAGGATGGCTCCATGCCGGAGCTGCCGCACCGCAACCTCGATACGGGCATGGGTCTGGAGCGCATGGCCGCCATCATGCAGCACAAGACCGCTAACTACGACGGCGATCTGATGCAGCACCTCATCAAGCTGGGCGAGAAGATCAGCGGCAAGACCTATGACGCCGACGATTACTCCGGTGCTAGCCGCTCCCTGCGCATCATCGCAGATCACTCTCGTGCCGTCGACTTTATGATCTCGGACGGCATTCTCCCCGGTAACGAGGGTCGCGAGTACGTCCTTCGCCGCCTGCTCCGCCGCGCCGTGTTCCACGGTCGCCTGCTGGGCATCGAGGGCGCCTTCCTGACCAAGTTCATTGACGAGGTCAACGCCCAGATGGGCGAGGCCTATCCCGAGCTGCTCAAGAACGTCGCGCTCGTTAAGGGTATCGTCGCTTCCGAGGAGGAGCGTTTCTCCACGACGCTCGACAACGGCCGCGTCTACCTGGATGAGGCTCTGGCCGCGCTTGCCGAGGGTGCTGTCCTTCCGGGCGACGTCGCCTTTAAGCTGCATGACACCTTTGGTTTCCCCATTGACCTGACCGTCGAGATTGCCGGCGTCGCTGGCCACGACGTCGATATGGACGGCTTCACCGCTTGCATGGAGGACCAGAAGGCCCGCGCTCGCGCCAACGTCAAGGGCGATGCTTGGGGCAGCTTCAACGACGTGTGGGTCGAGCTTTCCGACAAGGTTGCCGCGACCGAGTTCGACGGCTATGACAACGATGTGATCGAGGGTGCCAAGGTTGTCGCCATCGTTCGCAACGGCGAGTCCGTCGAGTCTGCTTCCGCCGGTGAGGACGTCGAGGTCGTGCTCGACCGCACCCCGTTCTACGCCGAGATGGGTGGCCAGCAGGGCGATGCCGGTGAGCTTTCCGCCGAGGGCGTTGCGCTGACTGTTGCCGACACCAAGAACCACAATGGCCTGTATGCTCACGTTGCGCACGTTGCCGAGGGCACACTGACCGTCGGTGCTACCGTGACAGCCGCGCTCGACGCCGAGCGCCGTGGCTTCCTGCGCCGCAACCACACTGCCACGCACCTGCTCGACGCCGCGCTTAAGCAGGTCCTGGGCGAGCATGTCTCCCAGGCTGGCTCGTTGGTGACGCCCGAGCACCTGCGCTTTGACTTCACGCACTTCGAGGCCCTGTCCTCCGAGCAGCTCAAGGCTGTCGAGGACCTGGTCAACCAGCAGATCTTCGCTTCCAAACCGGTCGTGACCCGCGTCATGGGCATCGACGAGGCCAAGGCCGCCGGTGCTGTCGCCCTCTTTGGCGAGAAGTACGGCGACGTCGTCCGCGTCGTCTCCGTGGGCGCCGAGGATCAGCCGTTCTCCCGTGAGCTCTGCGGCGGTACGCATGCCGCCAATACTGCCGAGATCGGCCTGTTCAAGATCATTTCCGAGTCCTCTACGGGCTCCAACGTCCGCCGTATCGAGGCCGTGACCTCCAAGGGCGCCCTCGACTACATGGCCGACCGCCTGGCGCTCGTTGACGCCGCTGCTGCTGCGCTCAAGTGCCGTGTTGACGAGGTTCCCGCCCGCGTGGAGAACCTGCAGGCCGAGCTGCGCGAGACGTCCAACAAGCTCAAGAAGGCACTCACCGGTGGCTCCTCCGACGCTATCTCTGGCGCCATCGAGGGCGCTGTCGAGCTGAACGGCTACAAGCTCGTCGTCGCTGAGCTTCAGGGTCTTGAGGCTGCTGACCTGCGCAATGTGTGGGATACCGTGCACCAGAAGGTTGCCGGCCCCGTCGCCTGCGTCGTTGCCAGCGTTACCGAGAAGGGCACCCCGGCCCTGCTCGCCGCCGGCTCCGATGACGCCGTGAAGGCCGGTTTCCACGCCGGCAACGTGATCAAGCAGATCGCGGGCCTGGTCGATGGTCGCGGTGGCGGTCGTCCCAACATGGCCCAGGCCGGTGGCAAGAATGCTGCCGGTATCGCCGATGCCCTCGCGGCCGCCAAGACCGCGCTCGGCGCCTAAGAACCTAAGTAGTCGCTGTGGTCGCGCTCGCACTGGACATAGGGGAGACCAGGATTGGCATTGCCGTCTCGAGCCGTGATGGCAAGATGGCGATGCCTGTCAAGGTGCTTCCGGCTGCCGAGGTCACTGGTATGGCAAAGACGTTTCGCTACCTGGTCGAGGACTATGAGCCCGATATCCTGGTAAGTGGACGTCCCTTGACCATGGCAGGTGAGCCCGGCCCCCAGGCCGAGCGCGTCGCCGCAGTGGCCCAAAAGATTGCCGACGAGCTCGAACTTCCGCTGGAGTTTGAGGACGAGCGTCTGTCCTCGCAGGAGGCCAAGCGAATCCTGCGAGAGCAGGGACTCAACGAAAAGCAGATGAGGGGCAAGATTGACATGATCGCCGCCAGCCTTTTCTTGCAGACATGGCTCGATCGTAAAAACGAGGAGGTTTCGCATGCCTAGCGCTTCCGATCCGCGCCAGCAGAATCGTACACGGCAGCCTGCGCCGCGCCCTGCTCAGCCTGGCCAGCGCCCGGCGCAGCCGACGCAGCGTTCGGCTCAACCTGCTCAGCGTGCCGCTCAACAGCCCGCAGCTCGTCCCGCGCAGCCCGCTGGCGGCGCTCGTTTTAAGCAGCAGGCTCCTGCCCAGCGCACGCAGGGGCAGGCCCGGCAATCACGCCCCCACGCACATCATGCTCATGACTCGCACGGCGTTGCTCCGGCCACGCGCTCGAGCTATAACACGCATGCCCGCCGTGGCGTCCAAAAGAAAAGCTCTCCGGTGCCTATGATTATCGGTGGCGTCATCGCCGTGCTTGCGCTTGTCGCGATCGTTTTCTTTGTTGTGCCGGCCGTCAAGGGCTTCTTTGCCGGCGAGGATGCGAAAGTCGCTGCTGGCCAGCAAGTTACTATTACGATTCCCGATGGCGCCTCGGGTGATGCCATCGCTTCGATTCTCTCCGAGAACCATATCGTCGAAGACCCCAAGGATTATTACGCGGCGGTCAAAAAGCTCAATGCCGATATGTCGCTTAAGCCTGGCACCTACTCGTTTACCACGCTCATGGACGCGACCAAGGTTGTTCAGCAGCTCATGGAAGGCCCCAATGCGGGCTCCGATGCACTGACTATCCCTGAGGGCCTGACGGTCGACCAGGTCGCCGATCGTGTGGCCGCGGCATACGACAGCATTTCTAAGGAAGATTTCCTTAACCAGGCCAAGGCGAGCAATTATGTGAATGATTACGCTTTCCTTAAAGACGCTGCAAACGATTCACTCGAGGGCTTCCTATTCCCCAAGACCTATTCGTTGGGTAAGGACCCTTCTGCCGATGATGTGATTCGCGCCATGCTTGACCAGTTCAACACCGAGTACAAATCGCTTGACTTTGCGAGCTGCGAGGCCAAGATCAAGGAGCGCTATGGCGTGGAGATGTCCGATTACGACATCGTTAACCTTGCCTCGATCGTCGAGCGCGAGGGCCTCAACGCCGATCAACGTGCGCACGTGGCCTCGGTTTTTTACAACCGCCTTGCCGGCAAACTCGACGGTCTGCGTTATCTCAACAGCGATGCGACCATGATGTATGTCACCGGCGGCGAGGTTACCGCCGACGACCTGCAGAGCGATAGCCCGTATAACACCTATAAGCACGAGGGCCTGCCGCCCACGCCCATCTGCTCTCCGTCGCTCGAGGCGCTCAAGGCCACCCTTGAGCCGACCGACTCCGATGACCTGTATTTCTACATTACACAGGACGAGGAGTACTTCTCGCAAACCTACGAAGAGCATCAACAGTCTTGGAATTAGCATGAGGATTTTTAGCCCCAAACGATACGTTGCCTCGGTCGATCGCATCGACCTTGATACCCTGTGGGCCGACGGCAAACGCGCCATTCTGCTCGATCGCGATAACACCCTGGTGCCGCGCGACACCGAGCAGGTTCCCGCCGCGGTTTCCGCTTGGCTTGACGCCGCCCGCGCCAAAGGCTTTAAGCTGTGCATGGTGTCCAACAACTGGCATCGCGACCAGGTCATGAGCTCTGCACGCGAGCTGGGACTCGAGGCCATTAGCCACGCCATGAAGCCGGCGCCGTTTGCCCTCAAGGCGGGTCTTCAGCGCCTCGGCGCCACGGCCGACGAGGCGGTACTGATCGGTGATCAGCTCTACACTGACGTGTGGAGTGGCAATTTAGCCGGCGTCGATACCATCCTGGTAAAGCCGCAGGCGACGCAGGACCTGTGGTATACGCAGATCTTCCGTATTTTTGAGCGCCGGGCCCTGCGCGACCTTCCCTGCGAGGAATAGGTTTCGCCATGTCTCAGCACATCAAACACGGCTGCGACCATATCTTCTTTATCGGCTTTTTGGGCGCGGGCAAGTCGACGCTCGCGCGCAACGTCGGCACCATGTTCAAGCGGCGTTTTATCGATACCGACCGCCTGGTCGTGCGCCGTTGCGGCAAGTCGGTAACCGAGATTTTTGAGACCGAGGGCGAGGACCGTTTTCGCGAGCTCGAGACCTCGGCGCTCCGTTCGCTCCAAAGCGAGCGCAGCCTGTTGGTTTCGTGCGGTGGCGGTATCGTCGAGACACCGGTGAATATTGAGCTGATGCACGATATGGGTACGTGCGTGTACCTCGAGGGCGACTTCGAGGATTCGATTCGCCAGATTCGTCGGTCCGACACGCGCCCCGATTTCCGCTCGCCCGAGCATGCCGCGCGCCTGTTTGAGCATCGCCGTCCGCTGTATCGTCAGGCCGCAGACATTACCCTTGATATTCGCAACAAGTCCTTCGAGGACGTTTCCTACCTTTGTGCCGAGATGCTTTTGGAGCGTGGACTGCTATGATTCGCCGTCAACTGATCAATTTCCAAAATCGCAGTATCGATGTTCGCGTCGGCTTTAACGCTTTTAGTGAGCTGTCGCGTATGTTTGCCTCGGCCGTGGGCAAGCCCAAGCGTGCGATGGTTGTCTGGAACAGCGCTGTTTCCGACCGCTTTGGCGAGATCGTTGAGCACGCTCTGGTCGATGCCGGCTTTGCCGTGTCGCCGCTCGTCCTCGAGGTTTCGCCTGCCGGTGCTACGCTGGCCGATGCCGATGCTATCTTTGGCGCCCTGTCTGCCAACGGCGTTACCTGCGACGATCTGGTTGTCGCCGTTGGCGATGCCGCAACCTGCTCGGTTGTTAGCTGGTGCGCCAACCAGTGGTGCGGCCGAACTGAGTGCGCGCTGTTGCCGACGACCTTCGACGCCATGCTCACGGTCGCGACGACCATGAAGCCGCTCGTCGCCTCGTCGGCCAATGCGCTTCCCGCTATCGCGTTCCGTCCCGAACCGGGCTTGGTCGTGTGTGACCTCGACCTTGTTCGCGAGGCGGACCCCGAGGACCTCAAGCTCGGCTATGCGGTACTTGTTGGCACCATGCTTTCGAGCAGCAAGTCGCGCTGGAATCAGTTTATTGAGACTGTCCCCGAGATTCTTGCTGGTGAGGAGGTCGCGCTCGTCAATGCCGTCCAATGGTCTCAGACTGCCCGCAAGGATGTGCTGACGGCCACGAACCCGAGCGCTCGCCATGCGCTCGATTTTGGCAAGATGGGGGAACGCACCCTGCGCGCCTGCTTGGGCGATGCCGCTTCGCAGGTCCCTGCCTACCAGCTGTTGTCCGAGGGCATGCGCTTTGAGGCGCGCCTTGCACATGATGCCTGCGACTTCGATATCGACTACGTATTTGAAGTCGACGACTGTCTGGAAGACTTCGGTATCGAGGAGCTTGCTTTCGATCTGGAGCCCATTGCGTTTATCGCGGAGTTCCGCAAACAGCAGTTTGCCCGCTCAAACCGCAGTATGCTGCCGCTGCCCGCGGCGCTCGGCGCTATTCGCCTGACGAACGTCGAGGACGAGGTTCTCGAGCGTCACGCTCAGGCGTACTTGGCTTCTCGTAAGGAACTTCTCTAAGTTTATTGACATCCATCGTCTTTCGTATCATGTTGAGGGGCGGGTTTCCAATCGGTTGCGGATCGCATGCGATTCCGTCATTCGGTTGAGACCCGTCCCGTCTTTATAGAGGCAACAAGAAAGGAATCTGCATGTCTGAGTTTGCTGCCGGTCCTGCCGGTCGTATCGAGCGTGTCCGTGCCCTGATGGCCGAGCGTGGCTACGACGCTATCGTGGTGCGCGACGAGGCCAATCTTCGTTGGCTTACGGGCGTGAAGGGCGTCTTCGATTACACCTTCGAGTTCCCGCACGCGGCGTTTATTACGGCCGACCAGTGCCTGTTCCATACCGACTCGCGCTACCTCAACAGCTTTGAGGAGAACACGCCCGCCGGCAGCCCTTGGGTCTACGACATGGACGAGGGTACCATCCCCGGTTGGGTCGCCGGCAAGATCGCGGCCAACAAGTGCCGCGTCTGCGCTGTCGAGGACGACATGCAGATCAACTTCTACCAGGGCATTCAGCGTGGTCTGGAGGATCGTTCCGTCGCCTGCATGCTGCCGCTGATGCATGACGACATTCGCAAGATGCGCGCCATCAAGGACGCCGAGGAGATCGAGCTCATGCGCCATGCGCAGTCGATCACCGATGCCGCCTTCCAGCATATGCTCGGCTTTATTAAGCCCGGCATGACCGAGAAGCAGGTTCGCAATGAGCTCGAGAACTTTATGTTCGCCAATGGCGCCGACAGCCTGGCCTTTGGCTCCATCGTCGCGAGCGGTCCCAACACCGCCAACCCG
>URGF01000059.1 GCA_900547285.1 uncultured Collinsella sp. | reverse complement strand
CTTGTCCGCAGGGTTATAAGTCCCGAAGAGCTCTTATCGCCCCGCCAGGATGGCGATGCGGGGCAACACCTATACTCGCAGGACGGCGCTTTCTGCCCTATAGTGTTTGGTGAGCAATATCGTTCAATTTTGAAACACTCGGTCGTGCGACCGTCGGCGGTTGCACGTCGCCGCGGACAGGGGCAAATCATGGATAGCAATGCTAAGCTGAACATCTTGACCGATGCCCTAGCTGCTGCCGGGGCCTCGGCATTGGCAATCGATGCGCGTGGGGACGTCGCGATCTCGACCATGAATGACGCGGCGCTTGAGCGGGATGTGGCGGCTTTTGTCGCTGAGCGTCTCGACCGTATAGGAGACGGCGCGCGTCTGGTTATGGGGCGTGAGGGTACGCGCCTGAGCCTGACCGTTCGCCCCACCGACAAAGAGGGCGGGAGGCTTTGGGTCGTTGTGGTCCGCGAGGTGCGCGGTGCCGCGGCGCATGCGGGCATCGAGTGGCTCAACGCCGACGAAGTTGAGGTCCGCTATGAATCGAGCGCGTACGGCATCGTTGAGGGGGCGGCCTCGGTGGCTGTACCGGTTACCGAGAGCTATGCGCGCGGCGTGCCCCTTATGCTCGAGGGCGAGCTGGGAGCGGGTCAGGTCGAGATTGCCAAGCGCCTCTATCTGGATGGCCCTTTTGTCGATCAGCCCTTTGTTTCCGTCGCGCTCGATGAACTCACCGATCGCGGTTGGCGCCATGTGCTCAAAAGCTCCGAATCGCCGCTGTTCCAAACGGGGCTGACCCTTTGCATTGAGGGCTGGAATGCGGTTGGCCCCCAGCGCCTCCGCGAGCTGGTCTCCACGATGACCGACACCGCGTTGGCGACGCGCTGCCATGTGGTGCTGACGGCGAATGACATGCCGGGCGGCGGCGAAAGTGATCAAGCCGCCTTTGTGACCGAGCGCTTCGCCTGTGCGGTGAGCGTCGCGCCGGCAATCGCCGAGCAGGGAGCCGCGTCGACGAAGGTCGCGCGCTATTTGGAATATCTCGCTGATGCATTTGGGACGGCAGCGCCCACGCTGTCTGCCGCGGCGACGAAGACGCTCGATGCTTACCGCTGGCCGCGCAACTATCTGCAGCTCCGCGAGGTCTCGGAACGACTGTATATATTGGTGGGGACGGGCACGGTGGACCGCGCTGTGGCGGAGGAAGTGTTCGCCCAAGAGGACGTGATTAAGACCGCAACCTTTGGCGCCCCGACGCTTGAAAGTGACCTGTATATCCTGCGACCGCTGGCCGATACCGAGCGAGATATCGCGCATCTGGTTGTAGACCATCTCCACGGCAACCGAACCCGTGCGGCGGAGGTGCTGGGCATAAGCCGTACAACGCTGTGGCGCTTGCTGAAGGACGATGACCGTTGAGCGAGGCGCCCGTGACCGCACGCGACGCGTGTGCTACAGTCCAAAGCGTTATTGTTTCGATTTGGTTACGGCGTGCGAGGGCATATGGCTGAGACTTCAAAACCGAGCCGCAGAAGGCGGAGTGCCGCGCCGGTCAACCGACGCACAACATCGGTGACGTGGGGCAAACACGCCTCGGGGTTTGATGGCTCGTTCAAGCGCACTAAATACGGCTATCCTTCGGCAAGCGCCCGCTTGGCAATGCAGGCAGAGTCCTCGCTGTGGGGCCGCAAACGCGTGGTGGGCTCAAAGCTCAAGCACGACGGAACGCTCGGCTACATCAGCCGCGGGGCGGCTCGCCGCAGCGGGCTCAATCCCGCCGGCTGGCATCGCTACGTGCCGATCGTGGCCGCCGTTGCAGTGATCGTCATCGTGCTCGCTGCGCTCGGATATGCCGGCGGTGGCGCCAACTTGGACGCAATGTTTAAATCGCCCGAGCTCGCGCATGTAGGTACAGAAGTTGTCGAGGGCGCTCAGGCCCAGACGAGCGTCGCGCCCCAGCGCGGTATCGTTGCGGCGGCCTCCACCATCGCCGATGTGCAAAAGGACGAAGACAAGCAAGGCGACGACGTCGATGCGAATCAGACGAGCGAAACGGCAATAACTCCATCGGCGGGATAAGTTGCGAGTGGGGCAGCTAATTTGGGACGGGGCTTTTTTAGCTGCCCAAGACAGTGGCTCATTCGATGTCAGTCGCCAAAAGCGAGCGAGCCGCATTTGCGCCAAGGTGACGTGAAATGAGAGGGCGCTGACCTTCTGGTCGCGCCCTCGAAATTGAACGTCAGATTGGCGTGAATGCGGCCCGCGCAGCGTCAACGAGCCCGCCGTTCGGTAGAATGGCGGAACTAATTACCTTACGTAGACCACGTTGTCGCGGCGGGGTTTGGGCTCGGGCAGCGTGTCCTCGGCATAGCCCAGAATGCAGTGACCGACACCGCGCAGGCTGCCGTCGGCGGGTAGACCCCAACTGGCCAGTAGCTCCAGGCCCTCGGGCGAATCGAAAACCTCGTGGGCGCGATGAATCCAGCACGAATCAACGCCCAGCGCATAGGCAGCGTTGAGCAGGTTGCCCATGGCGAGCGAGCCGTCTTCCAGATGTGTGGGCACGCTGCGGTCAACCAGCACCACCACAACGGTCTTGGCGCCATAGAAGGGGTCGCTGTTGCTGCCCATGACTTGCGCGTTGAGCTGCGAGAGACGCTCGACGGTCGCGGGGTCGGTGACGGCGACAAACGTCACCGGCTGGCGGCCCATGCCGCTCGGTGCATATTGGCCGGCTTCGATAATACGTGCAAGCTTTTCGGCCTCGACGGGACGATCGCTGTAGTTGCGGCAGCTGCGGCGGTGAATGAGTGCTTCGATAGTCTCCATGGTGTCTCCTTGCGGTGGCGTTGCAGATGCCCCGTTCATACCCGTCGGGCTCAAACGATAGACGGTCAATTGCCCGGCCAAAAGGATAGATTCCAATTGGGAAAGTAGGTTTGCATAAAAGTACCTTCAGAATGTGACAAACAAATGGGATGGTTAAACGTTTTATCCCGTCTACCCTGCGGTTTTTTACCACTTGCCTAAATGACGAACGCATAACCTCTGATAAGGGTTTTACTAAAGGAGTACCAACGTTTATCAATGCGCCGTGGTGGCGCCGGGCCAGGAGGTAACATCATGTTCCAGGCTGGAGATGTCGTCGAGACCGATTTCGAAGGATTTCTGAAGCTGCTGCGTTCCAAGACGCGCGCTTTCGTGTCGATCAACGATCACGAGTACTACATCACGCACACCGATGGCTATTGGCGTGTTCAGGATTGCGAGGCCCTCAACGACAAGGGCCACTTTACTGACTGTTCTGAGTTGGTCAACACGGTCTGCGAGGTCGTCGAGCTGCCGTGGATTGCCGGCAAGAGTCTGCATGACAGCTTCTCGGGCGCTACGGTCTATGAGGCCGTCGCCGCTTAACAGGCAATAAAACCCGATTTTCACGTGACCGCTGGCGCCGCCCCCGCGCCGGCGGTCTTTTTCTGCCGATAGGCCATAAAAATGCACGCATTTGCGGAGAGCCTGTTGACGATAGTCAAAACTCGGACTAATCTAGAGACACATAATTGGTCAAAAATCGGACAATTGAATGGTGGGATAGATGAATAGTGCGGTTACGCTGGTCGACTTCGATCGGTTGCTCAATGGACTCGACCATATCTATTCGGAGTTCTCGCGCGCCTGCGGCCTTTCGGACTGCGCCTACTGGATGCTCGTCGGCACGAGTGCAGCGGGCGGAAGCGTTGCCGTGAGTCGGCTGACGAGTGAATGGTTCTACAGCAAACAGACCATCAATTCGGCGATTAAAACGCTTAGGGCGCGAGGGCTTGCGACGTTGGAGTTTGCCGAGGGCAGTCGTAAAAACAAGGTTGTACGACTGACCGAAGAAGGCGTGCGGTTTGCCAAGCGCTACGCGTTGCCGGCGCAAAAAGCCGAGCAACAGGCATTCGAGGCGCTCGAGCCGTGGGAACAGTGCGAGATCATGCGCTTGGTCGGTAAGTTCTCCCATGTTCTTAACGAAGAGTGCGAGGCATTTAAACGGCAAGTGGCCGCCGAGAACGAGACTGACGATAAGGGCGAGGGGGACGCATGCGACTCTTAATGAGGTTTATGAGGCCGTACCGCGGTCTGATTGCGGTGACGCTGTTTGCGGTGCTGATAGATAACGTCGGTACGCTGTTGGTTCCCACGATGCTGGCGAACATGGTCAACACCGGTATTACCACGGGTGATGTCGACTATATATTACGCAACGGCCTGTACATGCTTATCGCGACCGGCATGGCCAGCGGCGGCACGGTGCTGGGCTGCTATCTTTCGGCGCGCCTGGCCGCCAACGTGGCCTGCGATATCCGCAATGCCGTGTACGACAAGTCGCTCGAGCTGTCCGCCAGCGACTTTGAGCGCTTTGGCACGGGTTCGATGATCACGCGCTCGCTCAACGACATCAACGTGATTCAGCAAGCTGTCCTTCAGACGATTCAGCTGGTGCTGCCGGTGCCGTTCTTGGCCGTGGCAGGCATCATTTTTGCTTGGTTCATCGATCCCGCCATGGGTACGCTGCTGGGCGTGGTGGTTGCGATCGTGCTGGTGGCGGCGGTCTTTACCGTTGCCAACGCCGCGCCGATCTTTATGCGCCTGCAGAGCTTTATCGACCGCATGAACGTGGTGCTGCGCGAGAACATCGTGGGCGTGCGCGTCATCCGCGCATTTAACAAGGAGCGCCACGAGGAGCAGCGCCTGGACGAGGTGTTTAGCGATTACGCGGCCAATGCCATCAAGGTCAACCACCTGTTTGTGGGTCTCGACAGCTCCAGCTTCTTTTTGATGAATATCGCCGAGGTGGCGGTGCTGTGGGTGGGCGGCAACCGCGTGGGCGTCCACGCCATGCAAATCGGTAGCATCTCGGCCGTGCTGGAGTACGCGATCCTGATCCTGTTCTTTGTGATGACGGCGCAGATGGTGATTCTGACGCTCCCACGCGCCGCCGCATGCCTGAACCGTGCGCAGCAGGTGTTGGAGATTGAGCCGAGCATCGTGGACGGCAAGCGCACGCTGGACACGTGCGCGGCGGAGTCTGTTGACGGTGCCGACGCGGTGGCCGTGTTCGACCACATGTCGTTCCGTTTTGACGATGCCGACGAGGATACCCTGTGCGACCTGAGCTTTGCCTGTCGCCGTAGCCAGACCACGGCGATTGTAGGCTCGACGGGTTCGGGCAAGTCGACGGTGGCCAAGCTCTTGCTTCGCTTCCACGATGCCACGAAGGGCGCCATTCGCCTGAATGGCATCGATCTGCGCGACCTTTCGCAAGACGACATCCGCGGGCGTATCGCCTATGTGCCGCAGAAGGCATGGCTGTTCTCGGGTACGGTGGCGAGCAACCTGCGCTTTGGCAACGAAGACGCGACTGAGGCTGACATGCTCCATGCGCTGGAGGTTGCCCAGAGCACCTTTGTGCTCGACCAGCCCCAGGGGCTCGATACGCCGGTGGCCCAGGGCGGCACGAACTTCTCGGGTGGTCAGCGCCAGCGCCTGGCGATTGCCCGCGCACTCATGAAGCATGCCGATCTATATATCTTCGACGACAGTTTTTCGGCCCTGGACTTTAAGACCGATGCGGCACTGCGCCATGCGCTGCAGGACGAGACGTGCGATGCCGCGGTGCTCATCATCGCCCAGCGCATCTCGACTATTTTGCATGCCGATCAGATCGTGGTGCTCAAAGACGGCGAGATCGTGGGCCTAGGCACGCACGACGAGCTCATGGAAACCTGCGAGGTGTACCGCGCAATCGCGGAATCGCAGATGAAGGGAGGTGAGTAGCATGACCGAGGAGCTCAAGAAGCAGGGCATCGTCGATGGCGCTGCGGTTGTAGAGACAGTCGAGGAGACGGGCGTCGCGCCCGACCTGGACGAAGCCGCCAAGGCGGCGGAGCGCGAGGCTCGCCGCCAAGCGCTCTACGAGGAAAACGAACGTGCCGAGGACGAGCGCGCCCGCGCCGAGGCAGAGCGTATGCGCGACGTGGACGACGAAGACGAGGACGAGACGCCTCGGGATACCTGGGCGACGGTGCGCCGCCTGTGGAGTGAGGCTGCCGGCGACCATTGGCGCTTCTATATCGTGTTCGCGAGCATTGTGTTCTATGTCATCTTTAACACCGCCGCGCCGGCATATAGCGCCCGCGTGATCGATGAGCTGTGGGGCCACATTCAGGTGGCGTTTGCCAACGACACCACTTTCAGCATCACCTGGGAGAACTGCGGCAAGACCATTTTCGTCTACTTTATGATCTGGACTGCCGCTGCCTCGTTCTATGCGCTCCAGAGCTTTTTGATGTCGAGCGTCGCTGAGCGTCTCAATCTGCGCCTGCGCAACCGCATCGCGCAAAAGCTCAACCGTCTGCCGCTCGCCTATTTTGACGCGCATCGTCCCGGCGAGGTCGTCAGCCGCGCGACCAACGACCTGGACAAGATGTCCGAGAGCATGCAGCGCGGATTGCTGCAGCTGCTCGTGTCGATCGGCACGGTTGTTGGTGCTGTGAGCGTGATGTTCGTGTTCAGCGTGCAGCTTACGCTCGTCTTTCTGTTCTTTACGGCACTGTCGCTGCTGGTGACGAAGGTCGTCTCGCGCCGCACACACGATGTGACGGGCGAGCGCCAGGAGTGGGTGTCCAAGATTACGAGTGCGGTCGAGGAAGGCTATTCGGGCCGTCTGGTGATCCGCGCGTTTAACCGCGAACGCCAAAGTTCTGCCGAGGTGCACCAGGCCTCGGGCGAGCTGGCACGCGTGAGTGCCAAGGCCGACTTTATGATCAATGCCGTCGGCCCTGCGGTGCGCTTTATCGGCCGTTTGGCGCAGATCGTGATCGCGCTGGTGGGCTGCAGCATGCTGGTTGCCGGTCACATGACCGTCGGCGTGTTCCAGGCGTTCTTCCAGTTTATCTACGAGGCGTCCGAACCCATGACGCAGCTGTCGTTTACCTTCAACTCGCTGCAGAGCGCGTTGGCGAGTGCGGAGCGCGTGTTCGACCTGCTCGATGAGCCCGAGATGGAGGCCGATCCGCTGCCGGACGAGGCCGCCAAGCTGCCGGGTCGCGTTGAGGGTCGCGTCTCCTTTGAGCACGTGCGCTTTGGTTATTCGCCCGACAAGCCGCTTATGCACGACGTGTCGTTTACCGCCGAGCCGGGCCAGAAGATTGCCGTGGTGGGAACCACGGGCGCGGGCAAGACGACGCTCATCAACCTGCTCATGCGCTTCTACGAGATTGACGGCGGGCGTATTACGCTCGACGGCGTGGATACGAGCCGCATGGACCGCGGCGAGCTACGGCAGCAGTTTGGCATGGTGCTGCAGGACGCCTGGCTGTTCGATGGCACGATTGCCGAAAACATCGCCTACGGCTGTCCCGAGGCGACGCGTGAGGAGATCGTGGCGGCTGCGCGCGCCGCGCAGGTCGACTTCTTTGTGCGCACCATGCCGCAGGGCTATGACACGCGCGTGGCCAACGATGCCGAAAGCATCAGCCAGGGCCAGCGTCAGCTGCTGACCATCGCACGCGTGCTGCTCAATAACCCGGCGATTCTCATCCTGGACGAGGCGACCTCAAGCGTGGATACGCGTACCGAGCTTGCCATCGGTCGTGCCATGGACGCGCTCATGCGCGGGCGCACGAGCTTTGTGATCGCGCACCGCCTGTCGACGATCGTGGACGCCGACCTGATCTTGGTCATGGATCACGGCAACATTATCGAGCAGGGCACGCATAAGGAGCTGCTGGCTGCCGAGGGTGCCTACGCCGACCTCTATCTGAGCCAGTTCGCATAATGTGACAAAGGGACAGTCTCTTTGCCACATCACAAATAAGGCGCGCCGGGGATGAATTCCCTGGCGCGCCTTTGCGTTGATGCCGATGTCGTTTTGTGCCGCTTGCGTTCCTAGCGTTCGTCCACGAGCTTGGCGACGAGGGCCTTGAGCTCGGCCACCTCTCGCTCGAGTTCCTTGACGCGGCGGGCATTCTCGGTGATGCCCTGGCGGTTGAGGGCGGACTGCTCGGCGGCGTCATCGGGCATGTACTCGCGATGCTGCTTGGCGTCGAAACTCTCCTCGAACACACGGCAGCCGTTGCGCTTGATGATGCGTCCCGGCACCCCCACGACGGTGCAGTTGTCGGGGACGTCCTTAACGACGACCGAGTTGCCGCCGATCTTGACGTTGTTGCCGATGCGGATGTTGCCGAGCACCTTGGCGCCCGTGCCCACCGTGACATTGTTGCCCAGGGTGGGGTGACGCTTGCCGGTCTCGTTGCCGGTGCCGCCGAGCGTGACGCCCTGGTAGAGCACACAGTTGTCGCCCACAATGGTGGTCTCGCCGATGACGACGCCCATGGCGTGGTCGATAAAGAAGTGCTTGCCAATCTGCGCGGCAGGGTGAATCTCGACGCCGGTGATGTGGCGGGTGATTTGCGAGAGCACGCGGGCGAGCGAGCGATGACCGTGCTCCCACAGCCAGTGCTCGGGCACGTGGTTCCACTTGGCGTGCAGGCCAGGATAGGAAAGAAAGATGACCAGACCGTTTTGCGCGGCGGGGTCCTGCGCCTGGACGGTCTTGATGTCCTCGCGAATGGTATTGATAAAGCTCACCGGCCGCCCTCCCTTAGCGCCATGGCAATGCGATTCAATAAAGTATAGCGATTCGCTAGGGATTAAAAAGGACAATCTTGGCGGCTTTGCGCTACAAGTGTCAGTTATGCAAACTTGCTGGTAATGGAGTCATGCTTTTGTGGGGTTGCGCACGAGGGGGCACCGCAACCGTATACTGGTCAACTTGGATGTATCCGCGCCCACAACTGAGAGGTTTTACTTCATGGGTTTCATCAATTTTATTGCCGAGCTGCTTAAGGACCCGCGCACCGCGATCGCCAGCTGGATCGCCGCCGGCCCGCTTATGGCCTACGGCTGCGTGTTCCTGATCATCTTTATCGAGACGGGCGTGGTGTTCTGCCCGTTCCTTCCCGGTGATTCGCTGCTGTTCGCCTCGGGTTTCTTTGCCCACAACGGCGGCTTTAACATCGTGGCGCTTCTGGCCACCGCATGGGCCGCTGCCATTTTGGGCGATCAGTGCAACTTTATGATCGGTCACTTCTTTGGCCGCAAGATCATCGCTTCGGGCAAGGTCAAGGCCATGACGCCCGAGCGCATCAAAAAGTCCGAGGACTTCTTGGACAAGTGGGGTCACCTGGCCATCTTCCTGGGTCGCTTCTTCCCGTTTATCCGCACCTTTGTGCCCTTTATCGCTGGCATGGGCGGCATGCACTGGCGCAACTTTGTCGTCTTTAACGTGCTGGGCGGCATTACCTGGTCGACGGTCTTTACGCTGCTGGGCTACTTCTTTGGCGGCATTCCCTTTGTGCAAGAGCACTTTGAGCTGCTGATTATCGGCATCGTTGCCGTGTCGATCATCCCGACCGTGGTCGGTCTGGTTAAGGCCAAGCTGGGTAAATAGAACGCCTAGCTCGAGCCAGCGCGCAGACCGTACAGTTGAGGCCCGTCACCGCTTACGGTGGCGGGCCTTTTTGCTTCGGTCAAATGAAAATACTTTACTTAGTTAAAGAAAAGCGTTTTATCAGACGCGTGCGGGGAGTACAATCTCGTGCATGCGAATCGACGTGCCATCGGCTTTGATGCTGCTCGCGTGTCCCGTCCGGCTCTACGCTCCGGGCGTGCGACGTTGCGACGCGGTCGGCCTCGGTCCTTGCGTGCGGGTTCGCGAGTATGCAACTGTGTATGTAAGGAGCGACATATGACTGTCGAGAAGAAGGATATCGATTGGGGTAGCCTCGGCTTTGGCTACATGAAGACCGATTACAGCTACGAGGCTCATTGGAAGGATGGCGAGTGGGACGAGGGCGGCCTGACCACCGACCACACCCTGCATGTCTCCGAGTGCGGCGGTATCTTCCATTACTGCCAGGAGGTCTTTGAGGGCCTGAAGGCCTACACCGCCGAGGACGGCAGCATCGTCTGCTTCCGTCCCGACATGAACGCTGAGCGTATGTATAACTCTGCCCAGCGCCTCGAGATGCCCCCGTTTCCCAAGGACAAGTTCGTTGAGGCCGTCAAGCAGGTCGTTTCTGCCAACGCCGCCTGGGTTCCGCCCTTCGGTTCCGGCGCGACCCTGTACGTGCGTCCGTTTATGATCGGCTCCGGTGACGTGATCGGCGTGGCTCCCGCTCCTGAGTACACGTTCCGCATTCTCGTGACCCCGGTCGGTCCGTACTTTAAGGGCGGCCTCAAGCCCGTCAAGCTGCGCGTTTCCGAGTATGACCGTGCTGCACCGCACGGCACCGGCAACATCAAGGCCGGCCTGAACTACGCCATGTCCCTTAAGCCCACGATGGAGGCCCATCGCGAGGGCTATGCCGAGAACCTGTATCTCGACTCCGAGTCCCGCACCTATGTCGAGGAGACCGGTGGCGCCAACGTCCTGTTCGTGAAAGAGGATGGCACGCTCGTCGTTCCGCAGTCGCACACCGACTCCATCCTGCCCTCTATCACCCGTCGTTCGCTCGTTCAGGTTGCTCAGGACCTGGGCATGACCGTTGACCAGCGCCCCGTCGAGTGGGCCGAGGTCAAGGCCGGCACCTTTGTGGAGTGCGGCCTGTGCGGCACCGCTGCCGTCATCTCTCCGGTTGGCGAAATCGACAACAAGGTTTACGGCGCCGACGAGACCGTGACCTTCCCGGCTGGATACACCGAGATCGGCCCTGTGATGAAGAAGCTTCGCGAGACCCTGACTGGTATCCAGTCTGGTGCTGTCGAGGACAAGCACAACTGGGTTTACACCGTCGCGTAATTTGTCTTACCTATCCGGGCAGAGAACAAGTTCCCTCCCGGCGCGTCCTCGGACATGCAAGAAGCCCTCGCTGCGCACTTCGTGCGGC
>URGF01000058.1 GCA_900547285.1 uncultured Collinsella sp. | reverse complement strand
AATGTGACGGTCGTTCCCGCATCCGAGTACTTGGCGGCGTTTTGCACGATCACGCGCAGAGCCTGCTTCACGAGCGCCACGTCGACGGGCGCGTCGCAGCGCGGGTCGCTGACAAGCGCAGCGTCAAAGGCCAGCCGATATGTGTGCGCGCCATCGATCATCTGCGATTCCTCGCATACCTCGCCGACCAGTGCGGCCAGGTTGGTATTCGCGCGCCGCAGGACCGTGCGGCCGGCATCGCCGCGCGCCAAAAACAGCAGCTGCTCCACGAGCTCTTGCATGTGCTCGCTTTCGGCCTTGAGGGATGCGATGGACTCCGCCAGCACGTCCGGGTCGTTTTTGCCCCAGCGGTCGAGCATGTTTACGTAGCCCTGAATCACCGCGATGGGCGTGCGCAGTTCGTGACTCGCGTCGTTGACAAAGCGCATCTGCTGCAGCTTGGCCTCTTGCATCTGGCGCAGCAGGCGGTTGAGTGCGACCTCGATGCTTGCCAGGTCGGCGTCGCCGGTGGTGACGCTCGGCGAGTCGACGCTTGCGCGCTCGATGGCCTGCTCCAGTGTTTCCATTTTGCCGCCGGCGAGTTGCATGCGGCCGAGTTCGTCCACGCGCAGGGCCAGATCGTTGAGCGGCGCCATGGTGCGGCGCACGCGGCGGGCGCCGCCGAGCATGTTGAGCACGCTGATGACCTGCCAACCCACAACGACAAGGTAGAGAGGCCATAGCGTGACGAGGTCCTGCGCGAGGGGGAAAGTCTTGGTGGTACGCGCAAGCTCGACGGTATAGGTGAGCGTTGTCAGGTCCCAGCCGCGCGCGGGCGTCAGCGTCATGCCGCGAACGGTGGCGCTGGGGATCCATCCTGCGGTAAACGCGCCGTTGGGCAGCGTCTGGTTGTATCCATAGACAAGGATCGCCGCCACAATCACTACTAGCAGCAGGTCGAGCCAAACGTAGCTCATCAGGCGGCGCCACATATAGCTCCAGTTGATGGCGCGGGCGATGGAGGTGACGCGCTTGGCCTCGGCGTTACGCGCGGCAGACATAGCCCACCCCGCGCACGGTCTGGATGATGCGGGCGCCGCCGGCGTCCTCGATCTTGGCGCGTAGATGCGCGATGTGCACGTCGACGTTGTTGGTGTCGCCCATGTATTCGTAGCCCAGCGCTTCGTGCGCGATGCGTTCGCGCGTGAGCACGGTCTCGGCATGCGCCATAAGCAGGGCGAGGACATCGAACTCGCGGGCCGTGAGCGCAATGGGCGAGCCGCCGACCGTGACTTCGCGGCGGTCGGGGTCGAGCGCAACCGAGCCCACGGCGAGCGTGGCGGGGGAGAGCGAGGCGGAAACCTGGGTCGAGTCACTGACCGGGGGCATCGCAGTGGCGCCGACACCCGTGCCGCCTGCCGCGCCCGTCCCGATGCCGCCAACGCCCGAAGCCGCCCGCACGGCCTCCGAGCGCTTCAACGCCACGCGGATCCGTGCGAACAGCTCCTCAATCGCAAACGGCTTGGTCAGGTAATCGTCGGCGCCGGCATCGAGCCCGGCCACCTTGTCCATCACGGCATCGCGCGCGGTGACCATTATCACCGGCACATCCTTGTGCTTGCGGACGCGCCGCAGGACCTCCATGCCGTTGAGCTGCGGTAACAGCACGTCGAGCAGAATCAGATCGTAGTCGCGCTCCAGCGCCAGGTCCACGGCGGTGCGGCCGTCGGCGGCGTGCTCCACCTGGTAGCCCTCGTGCTCCAGCTCGAGCGTCACAAAGCGGGCGATTTTCTCCTCGTCCTCTACGATTAGGATCCGTGCCATGCGTGCCCCCCGTCTGCGATTACTTGTCGTCGTTGAGATTTTGTTTGATGTCGTCCGCGGCATCGGCAGCGTGATTCATAAGGTTGTTGATGCTGCCGGGCACGTCGCCGTCGCTGTCGATGCGGTAGCGCATGCCAAAGAACAGGCCAATCAGCATCAGCCATATCGTGGCGCCCCAAGCAAACAGCGCGACGATGGGGATCAGGATGGGGATGTTGAGGATGATCGCATCGCGGCGCGTGGCAATAAACTTGGTGCCCAGGCTCAGGCGGAAGAGCTTTTTGAGGTACTCCCACACGCTGTCCATCTTCTTGGAGAAGTCGGTCTTTTCGCTCGACTTCTCGTAGGCGGCCTGCGCGGCGACCATCTCGGCCGAGGGCTCATCGACCGGCACGGACTCGGTGGCGGCGTGCGCCGACGTGGTTTGCGTCTTGCCCTGCGACTCGAGCCAAATGATGGCATCCAGAACGTTACCGTCGGCGGCGTCGAGCGCGGCCTTGGCATCGGTGTAGCTCACGTTGCACTTGGTGCGGATGGTTTCAACTTTTTCGAGGTCGTCCATGACCTGTCCTTTCGTTCGATGGGCGCGACGCCGGGCGATCTGCCCGGGCGCGAGCGTTGCGTTCGGCGGCCTGCGTGGCGCCGCCCCGCCCTTGGTCGAACTCTATAGTGCAGGTTATAGATTAAGCGATTCTTGAGCCAAGATTAATGTTGGATGAGTTTTTGGGTGGCGGTGGGGAAGGGAGAGATGCCTTTCTGGATAGCTAGCAGCGAGGTCTAATACTTTTCCCGAGAAGTGAACGAGCTAAAACGGACCCCCGAAGCATCGACACTTTAAAGGTGCCGTTTCCTGCGGTTTCAATGCTGAAATCCCACGATTTTGCCGCCGAAAAATGCGGCTGTTTCAGGGGTCCAAAAACAGCCGTTCACTTCTCGGGAAAAGTATTAGACCTCGATAGCGGGGGATGGGGTGCCGGTGCAAAACGGCGTCAAGGGTTGGTCGAGCAGGCGGTTTCTCCATTGATGTCCGCACGACATGTGACGCTTGCCCTGCCGCCCTGCTCTGCCGCGGCGGCATGTACCCAAACAACGGTCCTCTAAGGAGTTCGATATCGATGAGTGATAACACCAAGCATCTCGCAAAGAAGTGCGTCAAGAACGCGGGGCCGTGCCTCGCGCTGTGCCTTGCCGGCGCAACGGTCGCGCTGCTGGCTGTTCTGGGGCCGTTTGATGTGCTCCGAAGTGCCAGTTCTCTGCATGTTTGCATGGCTCTTGCCGGCGCCATGATGACCGGCGGCGTGCTCGATCTGGTTTTTTGGGTGCTTGACCCGTTTGGATGGAAGAACGAAGGGTAAGCCCTAAGGGATGGAAGGGCTGGAACGGTTGGCTTAGTGATCGTGCAGAATGTGGGCTAGCGACTTACAGGGAAGTGGTAATCCGATGACGGTCTATGTAACAGGCGATATTCATGGCGGCGCTGACATGCAAAAGCTCCGCGATTGGGAGCTTGGGGATAGCCTGGCGAGCGACGACTATCTCATCATCGCGGGCGACTTTGGCTTTCCCTGGGACTTTTCTACCGAGGAATGTGCCGATATTGCTTGGCTGGAGTCGCGCCCCTACACCGTGCTGTTTGTCGACGGCAACCACGAGCGTTTCGATCACTGGGCGGAACGCCCCATGGAGTTGTGGCACGGTGGGCTGACGCAGCGCCTGTCGGATACCTCGCCCATACGGCGCCTGACGCGCGGCGAGGTTTTTGAGCTCGACGGCTCAACGGTCTTTACCATGGGCGGCGCCACGAGCGTGGACAAGGAATACCGCATTCCGTATTCCAGCTGGTGGCCGCAGGAGCTGCCGGACGAGCGCAACTTTGAGGAGGCGCGGGCAAAGCTCGACAGCGTGGGCTGGACGGTCGACTACGTGATCACTCACACCTGCTCTACGCGCATGCTTTCGTCCACGCTTTATCCAGCGTCCGGCTGGAATTGCCCCTCCGTTGATCGGCTTACGGCATTTTTCGATGAGCTGGAAGACCGCTTGGACTACAAGCGCTGGTACTACGGGCATTTTCATCGGGATACCAACCCGGCCGAGCGTCACACCGTGCTCTACGACTGCATCGTTCGCTTGGGCGACGAACTCCAGCCCTGGGATGTTGCGTAGGGGCGGGGTGGCTGGTTACTCGACCGTTACAGTGATGTTCTCCCGATGCGCGCGGATGACGTTCCAGCTAAAGTGCTCGACCAGCTGCTCGGCAGAGCGCGGTGTGGCGTCCGGCGCGATGCCTGTTTGCCCGGCGAGCCAGCCCAGTAGTGCCTCGGGCGCGCCAAAGCGGGTGCGGAGCTCGCCCAGGTCCAGGTCGCGGTCGCGCTTGGAAAGGCGGCGGCCATCCGGCGACATGAGCAGCGGAATGTGCGCGTAGTGCGGCGTGGGAAGTTCCAGCAAATGCTGCAGGTAGATTTGGCGCGGCGTGGAGCCCAGCAGATCGCATCCGCGCACGACCTCGGTGACGCCCATGGCAGCGTCGTCGACCACCACGGCTAGCTGGTAGGCAAAAACGCCGTCGCTGCGGCGCACCAAAAAGTCGCCGCATTCGGTGGCGAGTGCTTCGCATTGGGCTCCATACGTGCGGTCCACGAATTCGATCACATCGTTTGCGAGGTCGTCGACGGCGGGTACGCGCAGGCGCGTGGCCGGAGCGCGCAGAGCGCTGCGGCGGGCAACCTCCTCGGCAGAAAGGTCTCGGCAGGCGCCGCGGTAGATGGGCGTGCCGTCGCTCGCGTGCGGCGCGCTCGCGGCGTGGAGTTCGGCACGCGTGCAAAAACAGGGATAGGTGAGGCCGGCGTCTTGCAGCTGACGCAGGGCGTCCTCGTACAGATCCAGGCGATCGTGCTGGTAGTAGGGGCCTTCGTCCCACTCCAGTCCCAGCCAGGCCAGGTCGTCAATCAATTGAGTGGCAAGTTCCGGGCGCTTGCAGCGATCGTCCAGGTCCTCGATGCGCAGCACGATGCTGCCGCCTTGGCTGCGGGTCGAAAGCCACGAGCACAGGCAGCTGAACACGTTGCCCAAGTGCATGCGGCCCGAGGGCGACGGGGCAAAGCGGCCCACGACGGGGGTGGGCGCTGCCGTTGCTGGTGCGTCCGCGGCGTGTGTTGCTATGTTGCGTGCGTTGATATCCATGCGGACGAGTATAGCGCGGGGCGCGGTGGGAGAGACGCTGCCGTGGCCTGCAAGTTGCCGAGGCCGCGCGTTGCGCGTGCCGGACCACCGGCTCGACAGCTCGATCGCCGCCCGCCAGCCCAACCCCTCAAACGACAGAAACCCCGGCAGCTCTTCGCAACTGCCGGGGTTTCCGCGGAAAAGGGGGACATGATCCTCGAGCGAACGACAAAGGGGCAAACCGTTTTCGCTCAACTGCTTTATCCCCCTCGCTCGCCGGCTTAATCGGCTCACGCCGCGCCCACACAAAGCCGCTACACCTGTGACGGAGCTATGAAGTGGTATCTATTGCCGGAGCGGGCTATGCCAAGGAGTGTCCCAGATTGCCGGCAAATAAGGAACGTCCCCAGGTGGCGGCCGCGGGCGTGACTTTCGTCCCGTTTGATACTCCGCTGACCTAGATGTTCGTCACATGAACCCGCAAACGTGGGACAATGACGCTACTGGTATCACAGACAAAGGATGTGCCTATGAACGCCCCCGTTGCCAAGACCTGTCGGCAGCGCTGCCCGTTTGCGCGATTTGCTTCCATTTGCGCGCTCGTCGCGCTTGCATTGCTGCTACTGCCCGCCGCCGCGCACGCCGACGGCTACTCCATGGCCCAGACCTATATCAGTGCCACGGTCGAGGCCGATGGATCGCTGACCGTTGTCGAGGGACGCCAGTTTGATTTCGACGACGACATCAACGGCGTGTTTTGGGAGATCAATACGGGCTCCAACCAGCAGGGCGGCACGGCGGGCGTCGACGTGCTGAGTGTCGAGGAAGAGGACACCGCGTTTAACAAAGTCGATAGCGCGAACAAGGGCGACTCTGGCGTCTACACGGTCGAGCAGACCGGTGACGGCGTAAGGATTAAGGTGTTCAGCCCTCACGAGAGCGGCGACAGCGCAATCTACTACGTGAGCTACACCATGACCGGTGCGGTTATGAACTGGGCCGATACCGCCGAGCTCTACTGGAAGTTCGTAGGTGACGGCTGGTCTGCGGATTCCGATGACGTCGAGATGGAAGTGTGCTTCGCGAATGCCGCTGCCGGGACGGCGGCCGTCAAGGGCGATAACTTCCGCGCATGGGGCCATGGTCCGCTGACGGGCGACGTGTCGCTCGATGAGGACGAGCCCATGGTCACCTATACCATTCCCTGCGTGCGCCAGGGCGAATTCGCCGAGGCACGCATCGCCTTCCCTAGCGACTGGGTGCCGCAGCTTGCCGCTTCGGGCGAAGAGCGCATGTCAACGATCCTGAGCGAAGAGAAGGAATGGGCCGACGAAGCTAACGCCCGCCGCGCTCACGCTCGCATGATTGCCAATGCACTTGCCGTGCTAAGTGTTGTTGCGGCGGTGGCCTTTACCGGCACAATCGTTATGCTCAAGCTGCGCAAGCGCAAGCCCAAGCCGCTTTTCCAGGACGAATATTTCCGCGATGTGCCTTCGGCCGACCATCCCGCCGTGCTTTCGGCCCTCATGAGCTGGAACGAGGTGCCCGATCGGGCATATATCGCCACGCTCATGAAGCTCACTGACGACCGTGTGATCAAGCTGGAGCAGGCGACCGTGACCAAGGCCAAGAAGGGTCTGTTGGGGCGTGAAAAAGAAGAGCAGACGTATCGCGTGACGGTGAGTGATGCGGGCTGGAAGTCGGCCAAGGGCATTGACCACATGGTGCTCAAGGTCTTCTTTGCCGGTACTAAGCCTGACGAGAACGGCGATCGCTCGCGCACGTTCGACGAGCTGCAGCACTACGTCAAGCAGCACGCTACACCCGTGGGCGACAAGCTCGAGGACTATCAGAACACCGTTAAGGGCAAGCTGGCTGATAGCGAGTACGTTGCCTCGGACGGCATTGTTGCAATGGTGTTTTGCCTGGTTCTTGGTATCCTGATTGCCTTTGTTCCCGTGGGATCTATCTTCTTTACCGATGGCGCACAGGCGAACATTACCGCCGCGGTTATCTCGGTGCCGATTGTGCTGGTGGGTATCGGCGTGGGCCTTACGTTCCGCCGCTTTACGCCGGAGGGCGCCGAGGTGGCGGCTCGCTGCAAGGCACTTAAGCATTGGCTCGAGGACTTTACGCGTCTAAAGGAAGCCGTCCCCGGCGATTTGGTGCTGTGGAACAAGCTGCTGGTGATGGGCGTTGCCCTGGGCGTTTCGAAAGAAGTGCTGCGACAGCTGGCCGAGGCCGTGCCGCCCGAGGTGCGCGAGGCCGACGGCTTCTACGACAATTATCCCTGTTACTGGTGGTACTACCATCATTACGGTATCGAGTCTCCGCTCGATTCGTTCGATGACGTGTATCACGAGAGCATCCGTGAGCTGGCGTCGAGCTCCGACAGCTCGAGCGGCGGCGGAGGCGGCGGCTTCTCTGGCGGCGGAGGCGGCGGCGTCGGCGGAGGCGGCGGCGGAACGTTCTAACGGTCGTAAATCATGGGATGGGCTTTTCTCGACAGCCGTCGGGGAAGCCCATCCCATTTTTATGCGCTACCTACGAAGACTGTCCCCAACGACTAGTCACTGGGGACGTTCCTAAATGACTAGGTATGGCTGCTGGGCCTAGGCTGTTAGGTCGAGTTCGTAGAGGAAGCTTTCGCGCGGCATGTCGTGACGGCGCTCTTCGCGGTTGGCGCGGTGCGTGGCCGCGCGCTTAAAGCCGTGCAGCTCATAGAACTTCCACGAGCAGTTGGAGTCGGTGTACAGGTGCGCCCTCGTCGCCCCGCGCGAGGACAGGTACGAGACTGCGGCGTCGAGCAACACCGAGCCAACGCCCAATCCGTGGACATCGTGATCAACGGCAAGCAGCGTGACCTCGTTGTCGTGTGGCAACGGGCTGCTTTCGAGCAGGCGGTTGTTGGTTCGGATGGTTGCGCGCACAAACGATAGATACTCGGCGCAGGCATCGGGCTCCAGCTCGCGCATTTGCGATAGCAGCGCGCGTTCGGTATCCATCCAATGTTCCTTAACGGTGGCGCCGGAGCTTTGTCCCGCACGCGCGAGCGCAATGCCGCGCGCCTGACCGTCGATTACGGCAACCTGCGAAAAGGTCGACGACGAAAGGCAATAGGCGAGGTCGCACGCGGCCTCAAGGCGGTTGTACTCATCGTTATCCGAATTGTTATGCCAAAGCTGCTGCAGAATCAGCGCGATGGCGTCGAAGTCTTCGGTATCAAACGGTCGGTAGAGAACCCGCGAGACCATGGTGCCTCTTTCTTTTGCGGATGCATATCGAGCACAGTTCTACCACGCTATTGGCATCTAATTATGGTGCCCCTGTGTTCCATGAACTCACCGTGCCCGGTGCCGTGCCCATCCCCTCCGCTCGCAAACTTTTTCTGCACATGCGTCCGTTGCGGGGTGCATCGATGCGCTCGATGCGCTACATTAAATCAGTATTTTCAATGCCGCTGCGCGAGCGCTGCAGATCGACGTATCACCGACTCACAGAGCACGGCGGCGTACCAGACAGGAGGACTGCATGGGATCTGATGTGAAGATCGCACGCGCGTTGATCTCGGTTACCGATAAGACGGGCGTCGTCGATTTCGCACGGACGCTGGTCGATGACTTTGGCGTCGAGATCATCTCTACGGGCGGCACGGCTCGTGCCATCGAGGACGCGGGCGTTCCCGTAACCCCCATCGAGGAGTTCACGGGCTATCCCGAGATGATGGACGGCCGCGTTAAGACCCTGCACCCCAAGGTTCACGGCGCGCTGCTGGCCCGCCGCGATTCCGAGCAGCACATGCAGGAGGCCGCTCAGCACGGCATTAAGCTGATCGACCTGGTCGTCGTCAACCTGTACGAGTTCGAGAAGACCGTCGCCAACCCTGAGGTCACCTTCGCGGATGCCATCGAGCACATCGACATCGGCGGTCCCTCCATGCTGCGCTCTGCCGCCAAGAACGCCGCGAGCGTTACCGTCATTTCCGACCCGGCCGACTATGATGCCGTCCTGGCCGAGATGCACGAGACCGGTGGCTGCACCACGCTTTCTACCCGTCGTCGTCTGCAGGTGAAGGTCTACCAGACCACCGCCGCCTACGACACGGCTATCTCCCGTTGGCTTGCCGCCCAGGCAAGCGACGTGGCGGACACCTCTGCCAAGCTCGAGATTTCGCTGGAGAAGGTCGACGACCTGCGCTATGGCGAGAACCCGCAGCAGAAGGCTACGGTCTACCGCTTTGCCGAGGGCTGCGAGAACACCGCGAGCTCGCAGTTCCCGCTCGTTGGCTCCGAGCAGATCCAGGGCAAGCCGCTCAGCTACAACAACTATCTGGATGCCGACGCCGCTTGGAACCTGGTCCGCGAGTTCGACGAGCCGGCCTGCGTGATCCTCAAGCACCAGAACCCCTGCGGTTCCGCCGTTGCCGAGGACATCACGGCCGCCTACGACCGCGCCTTCGCCTGCGATCCCAAGAGCGCCTTCGGCGGCATCATCGCCTGCAACCGCGAGGTTCCCTATGAGCTGGTCGAGCACTTTGCCGATCAGAACAAGCAGTTCGTCGAGGTTATCATCGCCCCGAGCTACACTGCCGAGGCGCTCGAGCGCATGTCCAAGCGTCCCAACCTGCGCGTGCTGGCTACCGGCGGCGTGGACCACGGCGCCCAGGTGGAGCTGCGCTCCGTCGACGGCGGCATGCTGGTGCAGGAAGTCGACCACGTGACCGAGGACCCCGCGACCTTTACGTTCCCCACCGACCGCAAGCCCACCGACGCCGAGATGGCCGAGCTCGAGTTTGCCTGGAAGGTCTGCAAGGGCGTCAAGTCCAACGCCATCCTGGTCTCCAAGGATAAGGCCGGCATTGGCATGGGCCCGGGTCAGCCTAACCGCGTTGACTCTGCGCTGCTTGCCTGCGAGCGCGCCGAGGACTTCTGCGAGCGCGAGGGCGTGGAGAAGGGCGGCTTTGCTTGCGCAAGCGACGCGTTCTTCCCGTTCCGCGACAACGTCGACGTGCTTGCCGCGCACGGCGTGACCTGCATCATCCAGCCCGGCGGCTCCAAGCGTGACGACGAGAGCATCCAGGCCTGCAACGAGCATGGTATTGCGATGGTCTTCACCGGAGCCAGGCATTTTAGGCACTAGAGGCTTTCCCAAGCACCCGACCTTGCCCCTCAAACCGTCGCTTGCGTACATTTAGTACGCGGCGCTCCTCTTTCGGGGCAATCTCGGGCACTTGGAAAACCCTTAATGGGATGTTTCTCTATCCCATTAAACTGTTCGGTCGCCTGACCATATCGTCAAAATAATCTCTGCAAAAGACGGCTGCTCCGTTTGGAGGGCCGTCTTTTTGGTATAAGAGGACGGAATGACTAACACGAAAGGTACAACCATGCCCCAGATTGATGATGCCGAGCTGTTTGGCAATGCCGAGGATCAGCGTGCGTACGAGGACTTTTGCGCCAATCAGGAGGCGGTCGAGAAGTTCACGCTCGACAAGCCCGCGCTTGTCTGCCGTTGGCGCATGTCCAATAAAAAGGTGCCCATGCTCAACCGCCACATCCGCGCGCTGTCCGAGCGCCTGGTGCAGGGCGAGCTACTTACCCATAACATGCTCAGCTGGGCCAAGCAGCACGTTGAGTGGTCGCTAGCCGAGGGCGATTACACCGCACACGACGGTGTGCTCATGCTGGTGATCGACATCAACGGCAACGCCGCCATGACGGTGGGGGAGTACGAGCCGCTCGCCGATACGTCGGCCAAGGCGCTGCGTGCCCGCTCCGCTGAGGCCCGCTCCGAGGCTGACGAAACTGGCGTGGCGCCCGAGCTGCTCGCCGCCGTCAACAACGGCGAACTCGCCTTTGTGGCGCCGGCGGACGAGTGCCTGTGCGGCACGGCGACGCTCATCGAGCAGCTGGCCCAGACCAAGGGCATCCCGGTCACGCGCGTAGATATTCCCGCGCAGCTTAAGGGCGCGCTGTTCCTGGTGAGCGACGAGCACGGCGTGGTCCCCGCAACCGAGACGGACGCCGCCGAGGCCGACGCCGC
>URGF01000057.1 GCA_900547285.1 uncultured Collinsella sp. | reverse complement strand
GCCGAGCGCGCCGAGGCCGAGGCCATCAGCGCCATCCTCTACCCCAACGACGCCGGCGAGCACGGCCGTCTGCTGCGCCTGAAGCAGGAGTACCTGTTTGTTTCGGCCGGCATCTACAGCCTGCTCGATACCTTTGAGAAGGAGCACGGCGAAAACTGGGAGCTGCTGCCGCAGTTTGTGGCCATCCACACCAACGACACGCACCCCGCCATGTGCGGCCCCGAGCTCATGCGCATCCTCATCGACGAGAAGAAGCTCGAGTGGGACGACGCCTGGAACATCGTGACGCAGGTCGTGAGCTACACCAACCACACCATCCTGCCCGAGGCTCTGGAGAAGTGGCCCATCGGCACGTTCTCCAAGCTCCTCCCCCGCGTGTACCAGATCATCGACGAGATCAGCCGTCGTTGGCACGAGTCGTTCGACACCACGAAGGAGGGCTGGCAGGAGCGTCTGCGCCAGACCGCCATTCTGTGGGACGGCGAGATTCGCATGGCCAACCTGTCCGTGATCTGCAGCCATAGCGTCAACGGCGTGGCCAAGATCCACTCCGACATCATCAAGAACATCGTGCTCAAGAACTTCTATGCCCTGACGCCCGAGAAGTTCAACAACAAGACCAACGGAATCTCGCACCGTCGCTTCTTTGCCGAGGCCAACCCCACCTACGCCAAGCTCGTGACCGAGGCCATTGGCGACGGCTGGCTCAAGGACGCCTTTGAGCTGGAGAAACTCAAGGAGTTCCAGAACGACGCTGAGTTCCTCCAGGCCGTGGGTGCCTCCAAGCGCGCCAACAAGGAGCGCCTGGCCGCCTACGTTAAGGCCGAGACCGGTCTGGTCATCGACCCCAACACCGTCTTCGATGTTCAGGTGAAGCGCTTCCACGCCTACAAGCGCCAGCTCATGAACATCATGAAGGTGATGGACATCTACAACCGCCGCATCGCCGATCCCAACTTCCACGTGACGCCGACGACCTTCATCTTTAGCGGCAAGGCTGCCTCGAGCTACACCTTCGCCAAGGAGACCATCCGCCTCATTAACTCCGTTGCCGACGTCATCAACAATGACCCGCGCGTCAACGAGGTCATGAAGGTCTGCTTTATCCCCAACTTCCGCGTGAGCAACGCCCAGCTCATCTACCCCGCCGCCGAGATCTCGGAGCAGATCTCCACGGCCGGCAAGGAGGCCTCGGGCACGTCCAACATGAAGCTCATGATGAACGGCGCCATTACGCTGGGCACCCTCGACGGCGCGAACATCGAGATCGCCGACCTTGCCGGCCGCGAGAACGAGGCCATCTTTGGCCTGACCGCTCCCGAGGTCGAGCAGCTCTGGGCATCCAACAGCTACTTTGCGTGGGATACCCTCAACGGCGACCGCGAACGTCTGGGCCGCGTGATGGACGAGCTCAAGGACAACACCTTTGCGGGTCTTTCGGGCAACTTTGAGAGCATCTACAACGAGCTCATGAACAACAACGACCCCGACCTGGTCATGGCAGACTTCCGCAGCTACGTCGACGCCTGGGAGAAGCTCACCGGCAGCTACGGCGACCAGGAGACCTGGAACCGCAAGGCCCTGCTCAATACCGCCTCGAGTGGCTGGTTCTCGTCCGACCGCACCATTCGCGAGTATCGCGACGAGATCTGGCACGCATAAAGCGCGCGAGCTCCCTTTGCCGCACGGCATTACTCGACGGGCGTGACAGTGCGCCGCGCCCGTCGCTAATGGGTTAGGAACATCGATGACAGAAGGAGAAATCGATGAGTAAGAAAGAATGCATCGCGATGCTCCTCGCAGGAGGACAGGGCAGCCGATTGGGGGCACTCACCCAAAAGATCGCCAAGCCGGCGGTTAGCTTTGGTGGCAAGTTCCGCATTATCGACTTTTCGCTCTCCAACTGCTCCAACTCGGGCATCGACACGGTGGGCGTTCTGACGCAGTACCGTCCCTACCTGCTGCATGCCTATGTGGGCTCCGGCGAGGCCTGGGATCTGGACAGCCGCGACGGCGGCGTGTCGATCCTGCCGCCGTACGAGACGCAGACCGGTGGCGCCTGGTATGCGGGCACGGCCGACGCCATTACGCAGAACCTCGACTACATCAAGGCCAACGACCCCAAGTACGTCCTGATTCTTTCGGGCGATCACCTGTATCGCATGGACTACCGCAAGATGCTCAAGACGCACATTGAGAACAACGCCGACCTCACGGTGAGCGTTATGCCCGTGCCGTGGGAGGAGGCCAGCCGCTTTGGCATCCTGACCACCGACCCCGAAGACGGCCGCATCACCAAGTTCACCGAGAAGCCCGAGAAGCCCGATTCGAACCTCGCGTCCATGGGCATCTACATCTTCTCGGCCGACGTGCTGATCGAGGCGCTCGAGGAGGACGCTCTGGACCAGCGCTCGAGCCACGACTTTGGCAAGGACATCATCCCCAAGCTGCTCGGTGAGAACAAGCGCCTGTACAGCTACGAGTTCCACGGCTTCTGGAAGGACGTCGGCACCATCGCCAGCTTCCATGAGACCTCGATGGACCTGCTGGGTAACAACCCCGAGTTCGATCTGTTCGACAAGAACTTCCCCATCATGTCCAACATCACCACGCGTCCGCCGCACTACATTGGCCCGGACGGCCGCCTGGACGACTGCCTGGTCTCCAACGGCTGCAAGATCTACGGCACCGCTCGCCACTCGATCCTTTCGACCGATGTCATCATCGAGGAGCGCGCCGTGGTCGAGGACTCTGTGCTGCTGCCGGGTGCGCACGTTAAGAGCGGCGCACACATCTGCCGCGCTATTTTGGGCGAGAACTCCACGGTCGAAGAGGGCGTGAAGCTCGGCTCTGTCGATACCACCAAGGATACGGCCGTCGTTGGAAATGACGTCGTTATCGGGAAGGGGGAATGATCCGATGATCAATCGTAAGGCCATCGGTTATATCACCGCTAACTACTCTTCGTCCTACGGCAGTGTCCTGCTCAAGGACCGCCCCATCGCGTCCGTTCCGTTTTTGGGCCGCTACCGCCTGATCGACTTTCCGTTGTCCAACATGATGAATGCCGGCATCAAGACCGTTGGAGTCGTCATGCCGGGTAACTACCGCTCGCTGATCGACCACGTGGGCTCGGGCAAGGACTGGGGCCTGGACCGCAAGAAGGGCGGCCTGTTCATGGTCCCCGGCAACGCGTATGGCACCACCAAGGGCGGCATGCGCTTCCTGCTGCGCGACATCATTTCCAATAAGACGCTGTTCCAGCGCTCGGACAAGCCCTATGTTGTGATGATGGGTACCAACATCATCTTTAACATGGACCTCAACACCATCATCGAGGCGCACGAGAACTCCGGTGCCCAGATGACCGTGGTGTACTGCAAGGCCACGCGCAACGTCGATGACGAGACCAAGCTCGAGATTAACGAGAACGGTCGCCTGACGGGCGTGAGCGCCGGCGTCGTGTACGGCGACAACGCCTCCATGGACTGCTGCATCGTCAACCGCGAGACGCTGCTCGAGATCATCGACCACTACCAGGCCGCCGACTATCTGGACCTGCTCGAGGCACTCCAGGGCGACTTTGGCAACATCGACGTGTGCAGCTACGAGTACAAGGGCGAGGTCGTGGGCGTATTTAGCGAGAAATCGCTGTATCGCCGCAGCATGGACCTGCTCGACCAGACCGTGGCCGACCAGCTCTTCGATCCCGAGCGCCCGATCCTGACCAAGGCTCACGACGTGCCGCCTTCGCGCTATGCGACCGGCAGCCACGCCTGCAACTCGATCATTTCGGCCGGCTGCATCATCAAGGGCACCGTGCGCAACTCGATCTTGTCGCGCGGCGTCGTGGTTGAGGAAGGCGCCTCGGTGACCAACTCGATCATTAACCAGAGCTGCATCATCAAGAGCGGCGCACGCGTCGAGAACGCCATCCTGGACAAGAACAACGTGGTTCCCACCAACACCGAGCTTCGCGGCACGCCCGAGAACATCCTGGTGCTGGGCAAGGCTCCGTTAACTTCCGACACCACCATCGTACGTTAACGTTGGCACCGCAACATCGCTCGTAACATGTAGAATAGCCGCCCGGTTCGCGCCTGGCGGCTATTCTCGAATAACAACATGGGAGACAATATGGCTGATTCCAGCAAAAAGATGCAGATCGTGTTTGCCTCGGCCGAGTGCGCACCGTTTGTTAAGACCGGTGGCCTGGGTGACGTGGCGGGCTCGCTGCCTGCGGCGCTTGTACGCGCCGGCGCCGAAGTTATCGTTATGGTACCCAAGTACGCCACCATCAAGGACGAGTACAAGGCGCAGATGGAGCACTTCTCCGACTTTTACGTAAGCCTGGGCTGGCGCAATGAGTACTGCGGACTCGAGAAGCTCGAGCACGACGGCGTCACCTATATGTTCATCGACAACGAGCGCTACTTTGCGCGCGACTATCCGTACGGCTTCTTTGACGACGGCGAGCGCTTTGCGTTCTTCTCCAAGGCCATCACCGAGAGCCTGCAGCACCTGCCGGCCGGCTTTGAGTGCGACATCCTGCACTGCAACGACTGGCAAACGGCGCTGGCGCCCGTGTTCTTGCGCGAGTTTTACCAGGGCCTGCCGCTGTATGACCGCGTCAAGACCGTGTTCTCGATCCACAACGTGGCGTTCCA
This sequence comes from uncultured Collinsella sp., assembly GCA_900547285.1. Lineage (GTDB taxonomy): Bacteria > Actinomycetota > Coriobacteriia > Coriobacteriales > Coriobacteriaceae > Collinsella. Next base: position 6,457 of record URGF01000057.1, on the reverse strand, counting down.
GGGCCAGTTTAGCGACACCGTGATGGAGGATATCCTGGGCGTGGCGCACATTCCGGCGGCCGCCTCGCAGCTGCGTTGCGACGCCTGCAGCATCAACTACATGCTGGGCGCCCTGCGCTATGCCGACGCCATCACCACGGTGAGCCCCACCTATGCCAACGAGATCCAGACGCCCGAGTTTGGCGAGGGCCTGGACGGCGTACTGCGCGAGCGTTCCTACGCGCTGCAGGGCATTTTGAACGGCATTGACGTTGCGGGCTTTGACCCGGCAACAGACAAGCGAATTGCCGCCAACTACACCGTGGAGGACCGTTCCGGCAAGGCCGTGTGCAAGGCCAAGCTGCAGGAGGAACTGGGCCTCGAGGTTCGCGACGACCGTCCGCTCATGGTGATGGTCACGCGCCTGACGCGCCAGAAGGGCATGGATCTGGTCATGTACGCGCTCGACCGCATCCTGTCCGGCGGCGTGCAGGTGGCCGTGCTGGGCACCGGCGACCGCGACTACGAGGACGGCCTGCGCTACTTCCAGGACAAGTACCCCGGCACCATGGCCGCACGCATCGAGTTCGATCCGGCGCTGTCGCAGCGCATGTATGCCGCCGCCGACATGTTCCTGATGCCTTCGAAGTTTGAGCCCTGCGGCCTGTCGCAGATCATCGCCATGCGCTACGGCACGCTGCCGATTGTTCGCGAGACCGGTGGCCTGAAGGACACCGTGCAGCCGTACAACGAGTTTACCGGCGAGGGCACGGGCTTCTCGTTTAGCAACTTTAACGGCGACGAGATGGGCGATGCGGTATTCCGCGCGGCGCGTCTGTTCTGGGATAACCGCGACGCCTGGAACCAGCTGGTCACGCAGGCCATGAGCCAGGACTTTAGCTGGACGCGCTCGGCCGATAAGTATCTGGACCTGTACTTCTTTATGCATCCGGAGATTGAGAGGCCGGCGGCTGTTGTCGACGAGCCTGAGGTTGTTGCTGAACCGGTGGCCGCCGAGGAGCCCAAGGCCGAGGAGAAGCCTGTTGAGGCTGAGCCCGCAAAGGCCGAGCCTAAGGTGAAGGCTGAGGTTGCACTTGAGGCAGAGGACGAGGTCAAGACCGCTGCAAAGCCCGCAGCTAAGAAGACCACGACCCGCAAGACGACCGCTAAGAAGACTACGACGACCAAGGCTGCCGCGACCAAAACAACGGCTGCCAAGGCAACGACCACGCGCAAGCGTACGACCGCCGCTGCCAAGAAGGCCGCCGAGGCCGAGGTCGCTCCCGAGGTAAAGGCCGAGACCGCCACCGCCGAGGCTAAGCCTGCGGCAAAGGCTCCGGCCAAGACCGCTGCCAAGAAGACGGCCGCGACTACCAAGAAGGCAACGGCAGCCAAGAAGACCACGGCAACGAAGTTGACGACCACGAAGGCTACTACGACGAAGGCCGCTGCGAAGACGACCCCGAAGGCAGTCGCAAAGCCGGCCGGCAAAGTCGAGGAGACGCCCTCCGAGTCCAAGGCCGAGGCAGCAGTCGAGGCAAAGCCGGCTGCCAAGACTACCACGCGCAAGCGCACTACCACGACGGCCAAAAAGGCCACGACCAAGGCTGCTGCTCCTAAGGCGGAAGCTAAGGCCGAGGCCAAACCCGCAGTAAAGGCCAAGCCCGAGCCCACAATGGAGACCCCGGTCTCCCCCGCCGCCGCAACCGAGAAAAAGGCGCCATCGAAGAAGACTTCCGTCCGCAAGGCAACGGCCACCCGCAAGCGCCACTAATCCGGACGATTCAAACTTAATCCTCAACGCAAAAGAGGGCGCCCCACCCAGCCCCCCTCTTCTTGGTTGAACTTCTCTAGTAAAAAGAAGCCCGGTTTACTACGACAAAATGGCTCCGGCTGACCACGGCGGGTAATCTACGAAATTGGCAACGCCTCTACCTGCGGTTTTAATATCATGAAAATGACCAAGGTTGAGATCATCCAATTCATCGTAGTAAACCGAAGTACTTTTGGTTGGCTACAAATAGTATCGGTATAGATGTTTTTAAATATCGCGATAATTTGGGTGGTAAAACGATTTTCTAGGACAACCGTTCGCCGATGGTAAACGGATGTTGTTTATACAGCCTGTGTACAACAGATATACTTACTTCCTGTGCGTAAAGCCCATGGCCCGCAGGCCGTGATTCTATTGAACTGGACCGTACTATGAGATTGATACACAACAGCCGTCTACCGCAGTTTCGCACTCCGTTTGGCGCTGTGACCACTGGAACTTCCGTTGCACTCTCGGTGATTTTGGAGGATGCCGATCCCAACCAGGCAACGCTTACGCTGCGCACCTGGGTAGATGAGATCGGTGAGTCTCTGTATCCCATGACGCACGAGGGCGACGGCATATTTACCGTAGAGCTTGAGTGCACCGAGCCCTGTCTTATCTGGTACAGCTTTATCTGCAATATCGAGGGCCAGCCCGAGGTTCGCCTGGGCGCGCCGCAAGGCCGCACCGGTGGCGAGGGCGTAACTTACGACTACGCCGAGGTTCCGTCCTTCCAGATTACCGTCTATAAGCACCGCGAAGTGCGTCCCGAGTGGTACGAGCGCGGCATGGTCTACCAGATCTTCCCCGATCGCTACGCCCGTGACGAAAACTGGCGCGAGCGCACGCTGGCCGAGGTCGAAAAACCGCGCAACGGAATCCAGCGCCGTATGGTCGAGGACTGGAACGAGCCGCCCGTGTACGAGCGCGCCGAGGACGGCTCCATCAAGACCTGGGACTTCTACGGCGGCTCGCTCAAAGGCATCCAGGAAGACCTGCCCCGCATCGCCGAGTTGGGATTTACAGCCATCTACCTCAACCCCATTTTTGAAGCCGCGAGCAACCACCGCTACGACACCGCCGATTACACCAAGATCGACCCAATCCTGGGCACCGAGCAGGACTTTACCGAGCTGTGCCAGGCAGCCGAGAAGCTGGGCATTTCCATCATTCTGGACGGTGTGTTCAACCACACGGGCGACGATTCGATCTACTTCAACCGCTACGGCAACTACCCCGGCGTGGGCGCGTGGCAGAGCGAGGATTCGCCGTGGCGCGATGCGTTTTATTTCCACGAGGACGGCTCATACGACTGCTGGTGGGGCGTGGGCAATATGCCCGCTATCAATGAGAGCTCCGAACTGGTACGCGAGCGGCTCCTGGGCAAGGACGGCGTCATTCGTAAATGGCTGCGCGCCGGCGCTCACGGCTGGCGCCTGGATGTGGCCGACGAGCTTTCCGATGACTTCCTGGCCGAAATCAAAAGGGCTGTGCTCGCCGAGAAGCCCGACGCTCTGCTGCTCGGCGAGGTCTGGGAAGATGCCTCCAACAAGATCAGCTATGGCCACTTGCGTCGTTACCTGCAGGGCTCCGAGCTCGACTCGGCCATGGATTACCCCTTCCGCGACATGGTCATCGGCTTTTTGATGGGCTACAAAAACGCCTACCAAGCAGCTGAGGATATCGAGACCCTACGCGAGAACTACCCGCGTGAGGCCCTGTCTTGCGCGCTTAATCTACTTTCGAGCCACGACCGTCCGCGCATTATCTCGGTGCTCGGCGGCGGCCCCGATGAGTCACAGCTGCCCGAGTGCGAGCGCAGCAAATGGCGCCTGGACGAGAACTCGATGGGCCTGGCCAAGAGCCGTTTTTGGCTCGCGACGCTCATGCAGATGACGTTCCCGGGCGTTCCCTCAATCTATTACGGTGACGAGTACGGCTTGGAGGGTCTCACCGATCCGGGTAATCGCCGCACCATGCCGACCAAGGAAGACCTGCACGACTTCGATACGTTCGCGATCGTCAAGAACGCATCTGCTGTGCGCCGCGCGCTGCCGTTTATGATCGACGGTGAAATCAAGGCCTTCGCACTCAATGACGAGGTGCTGGCCTACAACCGTACCGGTAAAGACGGCGAGTCCGCGACCGTCATCATCAACCGCAGCCTGCGCAATTCACACCGCGTGACGATTCCGGCGCTCGACGAATGCGCGAGTGACGTGATTAGCGGTCACGAGTGCGAGATCCACAACGGCACGGTCACGCTCGATTTGTATCCGCTGGGCTCGTCGATCATCTATCACCATGCCGAGCAGCGCTTGCAGGAGCCGCTCGATCACGGCGCGGGCGTTGTGTGCCATATCACCTCGGTACCGACCGATGACGGAAAGCCCGGCACGATCGGCGCACCAACGCGTCGTTTTATCGACCATCTGTCCGCTATGGGCATGCGCTACTGGCAGGTCCTGCCCGTCAACCCGACGGATTTCTTCCGCTCTCCCTATGCCGGGCCCTCGGCTTTTGCTGGCAATATCGACCTGCTGCCCGAGAGTCACAAGGAGCTAGCCGCCGACTTTGAGACCTGGAAGGCCCGTGGCGGCGAAGATGCCGATCCGCTCTACACCGCGTTTAAACATCGCAACGCCGATTGGCTCGAGAAATACTGCGTCTACATGGCCGTTAAGAAGTACTTTGAGGGCGAGTCGCGCCACGATTGGCCGACGGATGTCGCGCGCTACAACGAGCATCTGATCGACGACAAGCGCTTCCACGACGAGGCCGAGCTTCAGGCGTACATGCAGTACCGCTTTGACCTCGCTTGGTGTGAGCTCATGAACTACGCGCACAAGAAGGGCATCGAGGTTATCGGCGATATTCCTATGTACGTGTCCGACGATTCGGCAGACGCGTGGAGCGAACCCGAGAACTTCTGGCTGTCCGATACCGGCAAGGCAATCGAGATTTCCGGCGCGCCGCCCGACAACTTTGCGCCCGAGGGCCAGGTGTGGGGCAACCCGACGTTCCGCTGGGACCACATGAAGCAGAACGGCTATAGCTGGTGGATGGATCGCCTACGTCGTGCGTTTTCGCTCTACGACCGCGTGCGCCTGGATCACTTCCTGGGCTTCCACAGCTACTTTAGCATTCCCGCGGGTAAGGCCTGCGCCGACGGGCGTTGGCTGGCAGGCCCGGGCAAGGACCTGTTCCAGACCGCCTATGACGAGCTGGGGCCGCTCAACTTTATCGCCGAGGACCTGGGCTACCTGACGCCCGGTGTTCGCGCCATGGCTTCGACCTGCGGCTTTCCCGGCATGGACGTGCTGGAGTTTAGCGACTACGACGTCCGCAACGGCGTGCACCCCACGCCGGGCAAGATCCTGTACACCTCGACGCACGATACGTCGACATTGGCCGGTTGGAGCACGCGTTACTTTGCGGGCGGTGATGAACCAAGCGGTGTTGAGGTGGCGGCCAAGCTGATGAGCGACGCGCTGGCAAGCGACGCTCCCCTGGTGATGATGCCGCTGCAGGATGTCCTGGGGCTGGGCGATGACGCGCGCATGAACGTACCGGGCGTGGCAACGGGCAACTGGACTTGGCAGGCTGACGAGGCGGACATTGCAGCCGCCGAAAACAAAACCGCACAGCTCCTGCGCAACAACCATAGATTCTGGGGCGAAGCGTGATAAAACCCCCGATATAGGGTACAGTTACAGACGTTTGAATTTTTGCGGGCAGAGTAATCTGCCCGCTTTGTGCTGAAAAGGAAGTATTATGGCGCGCTACGATTACAAGTGCTCGAGCTGCGGCAACGTGTTTGAGGTTGAGCATCCCATGTCCGAGACTCCCGAGGTCGTGTGCCCCAGCTGCGGTGCCCCGGCGGCCAAGACGTTCTCGGCCAGCGGCATTAAATTTGAGGGCAGCGGTTTCTACAACACCGACCAGCGAAGCGGCGGCTCCAGCACCAGCGCCACGAGCGGCTGCTGCGCCAACTGCCCGCCCAGCCACTAGAAACCAATCAGCCCCGCGACCGACACCAATCGCGGGGCTATTTCTTTGCGCTATGGATAGCTCTATGAGTTGCGCACTAGCCTGGCGCAGAAGTGGCCGTCGTAGGAGTCGGCGTTTACCGGCACGCTTTGGAAGAGGCCTCGGTCGTTTTGGCGTACGGAGACGAGCTTCTTGGCCGGATCGAACTCGGGAAGTTGCAGAATCTGCGCCTCGGAGAGCGGCTCCAGGCTAAAACCGGTACCCTCGGGAGAGCTCAAGAACGCTTCCACGACCTGCGTGTTCTCCTCGTCGAAAACCGAGCACGTCGCATAGATGAGCTCGCCGCCGGTAGCCACGCGCGCAGCAGCCTCTTTGAGCATCGTAAGCTGCAGTTTGGGCAGCTCAACCGTCACATCTTTTTCGGTCAGGCGCCACGGTATCTCAGGATGACGGCGCATGGTTCCGGTGCCAGAGCACGGCGCATCGATAAAGACCGTGTCGAACTTAACCGGCTCGCCAAGCATGGCATCAAACGATGTGAGCCCCTCATTAAGCTCGCAGGCATCACCCGAAACCGTGCGAACGCCCTGAATACCGGCCTTATGCAGACGAGCGAGATTCAGATCGCACTTGCGATCATGCAGATCGAGCGCCGTATGCTGACGCTCATAG
>URGF01000056.1 GCA_900547285.1 uncultured Collinsella sp. | reverse complement strand
CTTTCCGAGATTCGTCATCAGATTGCGCATGTGGGTCGATGGAGCAGCCCGCTCCTGCGCCCGTGTGACCTCGCCAACGCCGTAAGCGTGTGCAAGACGCAAGCCGTGCCCTACGGAGTCACGCTCATCATGGCTCCATGGAACTATCCGTTTTTGCTAACGCTCGAGCCGCTCGCTGGCGCCCTTGCCGCGGGCAATACCGTGGTCATCAAACCGAGCGCCTATGCTCCGGCATCGAGCGCGGTGCTCAAGCAAATCTGCGAAGAGGCATTTGATCCGCGCCTGGTGACGGTTGTCGAGGGCGGGCGCGCCGAGAACGAAGCGCTGCTCGATGAGTGCTGGGACAAGATCTTCTTTACCGGCAGCGTTCCGGTCGGCAAGCTCGTCATAGAGCGCGCAAGTAAAAACCTTACGCCCGTGACGCTTGAGCTGGGCGGAAAGAGCCCCTGCATCGTGGACGCGACGGCAAACTTGAAGGTCGCGGCACGGCGCATCGCCTTTGGCAAATGGCTCAACGTGGGGCAGACCTGCGTGGCGCCCGACTATCTGCTGGTCGATGCGCGCGTGCACGACGAGCTGCTGGGCCTCATCAAGGAGGAAGTCCATCGTATGTTTGGCGAGCATCCGCTTGACAACGAGGATTACGGGCATATCGTCAACGCCAAGCACTTTGCGCGCGTGCGCGGACTGATCGATCCCGATAAGGTCGTGCTTGGAGGCGCCGCGCGCGAGGCTTCGCTCAAGATCGAGCCGACGATTTTGGACGGCGTGTCCCCCGATGACGCCGTGATGCAGGAGGAGATTTTCGGCCCCATCTTGCCGGTGCTGACGTTTGAGAGCCTAGACGAGGCCGAGACGTTTATTACGGATCGTCCGACGCCGCTGGCCCTGTATATCTTTAGCCAGGACCGTGAGGTTCAGCAGCGCTTTGTGCGTTACGTGCCCTTTGGTGGTGGCTGTGTTAATGACACCATTATGCATTTGGCCACGAGCCATATGGGCTTTGGCGGCATGGGGGCGAGCGGTATGGGACAGTACCATGGACGCGAGAGCTTCGATACGTTTAGCCACAAGAAGAGCATCGTGAACAAGGCAACGTGGCTGGACGTGCCGTTCCGCTATGCCCCTTACGCAAGCTGGAAGCACAAGTTCGTGCGCATGTTTGTGCATTAGAATCAGATGACATAGGGATAAACAAAGTGGCCGTCTCCGCGTAAGCGAAGACGGCCACTTCTCACGATGAAAACGTGTATCGGAGTTGGCAAGACCCGCTGCCACGGGTGCCATCCGTGTTCCTATCTTATCTGCAAGCGTTCCGTCGCGCAAGCGTTGCGGCAAACGATTGAAAGACGCAGACAGGATGAATTTGTGTCCGCACGGGCCCGTAGACTTCTCAACTACGTTGTGGATGCTCGCTAGTCGGTAAGGGAAGCTGCCATGTTTGACGACGATGACCTGTTTGATCTGGCAGATGATCCGTTTGAGTGGGATGTGCTACTCGATGACGATGAGCTGGAACAGGACCGTAAGATGCGGCAGGGCAAGAACGCCCAGAGTGATGCGTCGAAAAAGAAAGACAAACGCCGCCGCGGACTGTTCGGCGGGCTCTTTGGATAACCGCCACATCGCTGCGTCTGTATACTTAGCACGAGTTGAACACGTTGCGAAATGAGGACAGAGACGATGATGTGGTTTACCGCCGACCTGCACCTGGGCGATACGAATATCTTGCACGATATGGATCGGCCGTTTGATTCGGTCGAGGAGATGAACCGCAAGGTCATCGATGCCGTCAATGAGTGCGTGGCGGCGGACGACCGTCTCTATATCTTGGGAGACTTTACCTATCGTTTGCCCCTGGCGGAGGCGGTGCGTCTGCGCGAGCGTATCGAATGTCAGAACGTGACGCTCATCCGTGGTAACCATGACGGCGACTGGGAAGATCCCGACGTACCGCAGATTTGGGAAGACGTGCGCGATTACCTGGAGATTGCTCCCGGCTATGCCAAGGGCCATCGCCTGGTGTTGAGCCATTACCCCATGCTCAGCTGGAACGGCAAGGCGCGTGGCGCCGTCATGCTGCACGGGCATATCCACAGCAGGGGAGACCGCACCAACGTGCGCAACCGCGATCGCGAGCGCCCTATCTTTCGCTACGATGTCGGTCTCGATGCCAACGATTACAAGCCCGTAAGCCGTGATCAGATTCTTAGCTTCTTTGGGTTATAGGGCGCCAGAGCCACCACAAAGGGGACAGGCACCTTTGTGGTGGTTCTGGCGCCGTTGCCATTATGGCGGCGGCGCCTTTTTTGTCCGCGCGGCGCGGTAGAGTGTAGCCGGTTGATATTTGCGTCCATCGAGGAGCTGCTATGAACGAGATCAAGTGCCCGCATTGCGGCGAAGTTTTTAAGGTCGATGCATCCGGCTATGCGGATATCGTCAAGCAGGTGCGCGATGCCGAGTTTTCGCGCGACTTGGATGAGCGTGTGAAGGCAGTCCAGCGCGAGGGCGAGCAGGCGCTGGAGCTTGAGCGCTCGCGTTCGACGGCTGCTTTGCAGGAGGCAGAGTCTCAGCGCAACGCTCAGCTCGTTGAGCAGAAGAACGCTGCGGCTCAGCAACTGGCACAAGAGGTCGCCAAGCGCGATGCCGAGCTTGCCGAGTTGCGCGCCAAGCTCGAGGGCGCTGCCGCAGAGCGCGAGAGCGCAAGTCAGCGTGCGGCGGTTGAGGCCCGTGCCGATGCTCAGAAGGAGAATGCTGAGCTTCAGCGCGAGATCGATAGCCTGCGTGCGCAGCTTGGGCGCAAAGATGACGAAGCAAAGCTTGCCGAAGCCGCGGTACGCAATGCGACTCAAAATGACCTCGCCGCGCGCGATGCTCAGATTGCGGAGTTGCAGGCAAAGCTTGCCGCCGCAGATAAGGCTCAAGAAATGGCACTCGCAACTGCTGCGGCCGAGGCGCAGCGTAAGCTCGAGGCTGCGCAAAACGAAGCGAATCGTAAGCTTTCCGATTACCAGACAGAAGTGCGTGAGAAGTTCTTGAATGCTAAGACTCAGTCCGAGCGCGAGGCCGAGGGCCTTCGTGCACAGCTTCGTGAGCAAGAACTTTCTGCAAAAATGGAGCTGTCGAAGGCGGTCGCCGCGGCGGAACGAGAGCGCGATGAGGCACGTGCCAAGCTGACGAGCGAGCTGGCGGTGCGCGATTCTCGCGAGGAACAGGTCAAGGCGGCACATGAGCTCGAGCTCGCGCAGGCCAAGCGCGCGAGCGATGACCTGATTCGCTACAAGGACGAAGAGATTGAGCGCCTTAAGGACATGAAGGTCCGCCTGTCCACCAAGATGGTGGGCGAGTCGCTCGAGCAGCACTGCGAGACCGAGTTCAACCGTCTGCGCATGACGGCGTTTCCCAACGCGTACTTCGAGAAGGATAACGATGCGTCCGAGGGCACCAAGGGCGATTTTATCTTCCGTGAGTGCGACGCGAGCGGCAACGAGGTCATCTCAATTATGTTCGAGATGAAAAACGAGAACGACGAGACCGCGACCAAACACAAGAACGAGGATTTCTTTAAGAAACTCGATCACGATCGTCGTCAGAAAGGCTGCGAGTATGCGGTGCTCTGCACCCTGCTGGAGCCCGAGAGTGACCTCTATAACGCGGGTATCGTCGACGTGAGTTACCGCTATGAGAAGATGTACGTGATCCGCCCGCAGTTCTTCATTCCCATGATTACGTTGCTGCGCAACGCCGCCATGGGTTCACTGCGCTATAAGCAGGAGCTGGCGGAGTACAAGCAGCAGAATATCGACGTCACGAACTTCGAAGCCAAGATGGAAAAGTTCAAGAACGATTTCGGCCGCAACTACGAGATCGCGAGCCGCAAGTTCCAAACGGCGATCGATGAGATCGACAAGACGATTAGCCATCTGCAGAAAACCAAGGAGGCATTGCTATCCTCCGAGAACAATCTGCGCCTAGCCAATAAGAAGGCCGACGATCTTACCATTCGCAAGCTCACGTGGGGCAACAAGACCATGAAGGCCGCGTTTGACGAGGCGCGCGGGGCTGCGACAGAGACAAACGATGAGCCAGCCGAGGCGGATTCGTATGAGGTCGAGGATACCGAGTAGGGGATAGCGTATCGCGCAAAAAGCGGGGCCGCTGGCGATGTTGCCAGCGACCCCGCTTCGTTTCGTTCCAGTATGTTCGGCTAGTCCTCGAGCAGGTCTTCGATAAAGCCGACGCGGTAGTTTTTGAAGATGACCTCGCCACCGTCTTGCGTGGCGTCCAGATCGACATCGCCCATGATGCCAAAATCGTGGTCGCCATCCTCGTCGGCAAAGATCTGGTGCACGTGCCATACGTGCGCGGTCTTCTCGCCGGACTCGTCAATGGAAAACATCGCGGCGCTGCGGGCATCTCCGTCGGTGAGGATCTCCTCGTGCTGCTCATGGTAGGCATCGAGCGCCTTTTGCCAGCGGATTTCGCTCATGCCCCAGTCGTCGTCGAGCTCGCCCAGGTCGCGAACGTGCTCGCGAGCGGCAAGGGTCACGCGGCGGAAGAGCGCGTTGCGCACCAACAGCGTGCAGCCGCGGCGGTCCGCCACGACCTCGTCGATGCCCTGCGGCGGCGCGGCGTCGAGGGCTGCCGGGTTGCCGGCGTTCTCCCACTCGTCCACCAGGCTCGAGTCCACCGAGCGCACCACAAAGCCCAGCCACGAGATAATGTCGCGCAGGCGCTCGTCGCGCTTCTCGATGGGCACGGTGCGGTCGAGTGAACGGTAGGCCTCGGCTAGGTAGCGCAGCAGAATGCCCTCGGAGCGGGCGATGCCGAGCTTTTGAATGTAGCCCTTAAAATCGCTCGCGCTTTCCAGCATATCGCGCAGGACGCTCTTGGGAGAGAGCTGATAGTCGTTTGCCCAGGGCACTTCCTGGCAGTACTTGTCAAAGGCGGCGTCGAGCAAATCCTCGAGCGGCTTTTCGTACGTGACGTCTTGAATGCGCTCCAAGCGCTCCTCATACTCGACGCCGTCAGCCTTCATTTCGGCCATCGCGCGGTCGCGCGCAGCGCGCTCCTGTGCGCGCAGCACCTGCTTGGGGTCCTCGAGCGTTGCCTCGACCATCGAGATCAGATCCATGGTATAGGTCTCGCTCTCGGGATCGAGCAGCTCCAACGCGGCAAGCAAGAACGGCGAGAGCGGCTGATCGAGCGCAAAGTCCTCGGGCAGATCGACCGTCAGTGCATAGTCAATGTCTGGTGCGGCGTCAGTCGGGGCGTCGGGTGCGGGCGGCACCTCGGTGCGAACGACGACGCCGGAATCGATGAGTGTGGCGAAGATTTCATCGGCGCGAACCTCGAGCTTGGCCTTTTCCTCGGGGGTCTGCAGGCTCGTCTCGATGAGGTCGTGTACGCGGGCACGGGCGTCGCCGCCCTGCTCGACCACGCTAATCACCATGGAGTGCGTGATGCGCAGGCGCGGCTTGAGCGTCTCGGGTTGAGTCTCAATCAGGCGCTCAAAGGTCTGCTTGTTCCAGGTGACAAAGCCCTCGGGGGCCTTCTTCTTTTTAATCTTGCGGAGCTTCTTGGGGTCGTCACCCGCCTTGGCCATGAGCTTGGCGTTCTCGATCTCGTGCTCCGGGGCCTCGGCGATGACCATGCCCTCGGTATCGAAGCCCGAACGGCCGGCGCGACCGGCAATCTGATGGAACTCGCGGGCGCGCAGACGACGCATCTTGTAGCCATCGAACTTGGTGAGTGCGGTGAGGACCACGGTGTGGATGGGTACGTTGATGCCGACGCCGAGCGTATCGGTGCCGCAGATGACAGGCAGCAGGCCCTGCTGCGCCAGGCGCTCCACCAGCAGGCGATAGCGCGGCAACATGCCGGCATGGTGCACGCCGACGCCGCATCCAAGCAGGCGTTTGAGAATCTTACCAAAGTCCGTGGAGAAGCTCGTCCCCTTTGCCGCTTCTTTGATGGCCTCGCGCTGCTCCTTGCTGGCGATGCCAAAATTGGCGAGCGACTGTGCCGTTGCAAGGGCGGCATCCTGGCTAAAGTGCACGATATAGAGCGGGGCCTCGCCGCGGCGCATGGCGAGCTCGACCGTGCCCTCGAGGGAGGTCGTCACGTAGTCGTAGCTCAGCGGCACGGGGCGCGGGGCATCGACGACCAAGTCGCAGGTAGCACCGGTGTGTTCCTCGAGTGAGGCGGCGATGGCAGTGACATCGCCGAGCGTGGCGCTCATGAGCATGAATTGCGTGTGGGGCAGGGTGAGCAGCGGCACCTGCCAAGCCCAACCGCGGTCGGGGTCGGCAAAGTAGTGGAACTCGTCCATGGCCACGCAGCCCACGTCGGCATCTTCGCTCTCGCGCAGTGCGTCGTTGGCAAGGATCTCTGCCGTGCAGCAGATGACGGGTGCCTTGGTGTTGATATGCGTGTCGCCGGTAATCATGCCTACGTTATCGCGGCCGAGCACCTGCACAAGGTCGAAAAACTTCTCGCTGACCAGAGCCTTGATGGGAGCCGTGTAGTAGCAGCGCTTGCCCTGCGCCATGCCCATAAAGAGCATGCCCAGCGCGACGAGCGATTTACCCGATCCGGTCGGTGTGCCTAAAATGACGTGATCGCCGGCAGCCAGGTCCATGAGGGCCTCTTCTTGGTGATCCCACAGTTCAATGCCGCGATCGCTCGTCCATTCAAAGAAGCGTTCGAAGGCTTGATCGGGCGTGAGCCACGGTTCGGGCTCGCTGCCGTCCTCGGGCTCCCACCAGGTGGGGGAGAGCGCGCCGAGCGAGCCAAACTCGGCTTCGGTTCCCGTGCCGCCCGAGAATGAGCTGGCGGCGCCGGCGCCGGAGACGGTGCTGGCGGCGGTATCTGTCGTGGTCTGTGCCATGTGGTTGCTTTCTCTCGCGATTGTCCGCCAACTATTATGGCGTAGCGGCGGCGCGGGGTGCTAGCGCGCGAGAAAATGCAGGAAATGGGCGCGCGGTACTAGCGTTCCTGAGGCAGGCACTTTTTGCCCTTGCGGGCGCGGTTTTTAAAGTTCTCAACGGCCTCTTCCATACCCAGGGGTACATAGGCGAGCTCATCGAGGTTTTCGGGCAGGTAGCAGGCAAGACTTTGCTCCTGCGCACGGCCCGCCGCGAGCTGTTCATCGCTGGGCCGTGCGCCGGGTGTGGCGCAAATGCCATAGACGACGGCACCCATCTCGCGCGTGCGGCATTCATATTCGGTCTCGGGATGCTCGGGATGGTCGCGGCGGACGTCGTCACTTACCCAAAGCGTATCGTAGCCGGCTGCGGCAAACTGTCCCAGGGCGTAATCGCGCAACGGTTTGCTGTCGGTTCGCAGCGTTACGGTGGCGCCGGCTGCAAAGAGCGGGCGATAGAGCATCAGATGGTCGACATGGACGAGGCGCTTTTTGGCGTACTTGGCCTTGGGCTGCGGCGTGGGAAAGTTGATGGTGATGGCATCGAGCTCGCCTGCGGCAAATAGCTGTGGCAGCGATGCGGCGCCTCGGGGCAGGACGAGTGCGTTGGATAGCTCCTGCTCGCAGATTTTCTGCGCGGCATAGGCAATGCAGATGGGCTCCTGGTCCATGCCGATAAAGAGGGTGTTTGGCTCGTGGGCCGCGCGCTCTACAAGGTACGTTCCCTTGCCACAGCCAAGATCCAGGTGAAGGTGCTCGAAGGGCTTGCTGCCAACTGGCGCACAAGCCTCGCGCCAATCTCCGGCATAGGCCTCGGGGTTCGTCTCAATCGCATCGGCGTAGCGCTCCAGGCGCTCCTCGAGCACAAAGTTCTTAGGCGTGCGAACGTGGACGGCTCCCATGAGGCTCCTTGGTCATAAGTATGGAACGCATAGCTGCGCGTTCCGTCAATGGGTTGAAAAAAGGGTAGGCATAGTTTGCCCGAAAGACGCTGTGCGGCTCGACGGCGAGTCGTCGGTGCCTACAGGCGCTTGAGAATCACATAGCGATTGAGCTCGCCGCTGCGACCGTCGGCATGGAAGCGCTCAAGCTCGCGCACGGGGACCTCGCCGCTCTTGTAGAACGTACGGACGCCGCGCACCAGGTCGGTGATCTGCTGATCGTCAAAGTGATGACAATAGCGGTAGGCGTGGCGGTCGTTTTGCCAGCCAATGAGGTGGTCGCCGGCTTCAAACTGCGCGGAATCGTAACCCTCAAACGGCGGGGTGAGCTCGGCGCGGGCCTCGGCGCGAACGGCCTTGCGCGCCATGCGCTCGTCGTTCATAAACTCCCAAAAGCTGATGGCGATGATGCCGCCTGGGCGCGTCTGGCGCACCAGGGCGTCGAGCACGCGTACGCGGTACTCGCACGACGGCACGTGGTGCATAAAGCCAAAGCAGACTGAGATGTCGGCGAGCGGGGCGTCGAAAAGCACGTCGGGTGTCTCGGCGGGGTTGAGCTTCATAAGGGCATCGAGCACGTCGAGTTCCTGGAAGTGCAGGTTGGGAATGCGCAGGGCGTGACCGTGCGCATCGATAGCCAAATCCTGACACGAGTCAACACCATAGAACTCAAACGGGCAGCTGGCATCTGCCGAGGGGTTTGCGCCGTCGACGCCCTTGGCGGCAAGTGCGCCGCCGGCGGCAAAATTCTCGAATCGCATATTGCCGCAGGCAAGATCAAAGACGCGGACGGGATGCTCGATCGTGGCGACGTCGAGCTGCCCGAGCGCGATGTCCATGGTGCGCACCCAGCCGGGCCACGGGGCCTGGCGCGTATCGGAGAAGGAGGCGGAGTGCTCGCGATAGAACGTGTTGTTGAGCTGGATGAGCGATGAGGCGAAATCGCGGTTCACGGCGCGGAACTCCCTCCGTTGGCGGTGCGGAATTAACAATACGACCATACTACCGTTAACGCCGCAACGGGGACAACCAAGCTACGGGTCATTGCTTTGTTTGGACACATTTCCGCAGCTCATATGCACCCGCAACCGCCGGTTGTCAAAAATCTCACTAGAATAGGTGGCATGCTTTTGGCGGTGGCGGATAGATTTTTAACTGTGCAAGGCGCCTTAAGAACAAAAACGGTCCGGCGGCACGGCTGGCATCACATAGGAGGAACCATGAATGTAGAAACTGCGCAGCGGCTCGCCGACCTTCGCCGAAGCAAAGGCTTTAGCCAAGAAGGGCTGGCACGAAAGCTGGGACTGTCGCGCCAAGCAGTCAGTAAATGGGAGCGCGCGGAGAGCTCGCCCGATACCGAGAACCTGATCTCGCTCGCCAAGCTCTATGGCGTGAGCTTGGACGAGCTGCTCAATCCGAGCGATGAGATCGAGGACGATATCGAGTTTGAGAACGAGGACCGCGCTCGTCAGCGCGAGGCCGAGGCAGCAGAGCGTGCTCGCACCCATGAGGCGGCGGCGCGCGCTACCGAGGCGGCAACACAGGCGAGTGACGCCGCCGCCAAGGCGGCGCAAGCGGCAAGCTGGAGTGCGCAGGCCGCCAATGCCGCTACGGCGCAGGCGACGAGTGGCAGCGCAGTTGGCTCGACTCCGGTGAAGGGCCCGTTCCAGTCGTTCCCGTATTGGGCCGTGTGCTGGCTGCTGTTCTTTTTGCTGATGTTCCTGTTTGGTGCCGGCCCCTTTGCCGCACTGATCTTCTTTACGATTCCCATCTATCACTGGGTGGCGCGTGCGCTCGATGGCGATTGGGCGCGCGGGGATATTCAGGTTGGTTCGGCGTCGGTGGCGGTCAAGGCCCAGGGGAAGGATACTTCTGCGAAATCTGATGCTGACGTGGCTACCGCGACTACCGCTGAGCCGATTGCCAAAGAGAGTGATGAATGATGAAGCTTTCGCATGAATCCAAGGTGCGCTTGGGCGTTGGCATCGGAGCGTTCGTGCTCATCATCGGGCTTGTCTTTGGCATTTCGCGGACATTGATTCATTTTGATGGTCCGTGGGATCTCGACGATGTTGTATCCGGCTTGTCTGGTATGGACGATGCGGTTGACGAGGACGATCTTTTGGATGGCGGTAACTATTCCGCTCGGCCTCAGCAGCTTTCGAGCACGACTTTTGACGAAGACGCGTTCCAATCGCTCGACTTGGATGTGACGTCGGGGACGGTCGAGGTTAAACGTGTCTCTGGCGGACCGGTACGTGTCATCGAAAGCGGGCGCGTTGCAAAGGGGGCGTCTGCTACCGATGCTGCCACTCAGAATCTGGTTAAGATCGAGGGCTCTACACTCAAGATTAGCCAGTTCGACTGCGATGACGAGCGCGCCCATGACCGTAAGGTCACCATTGAACTGCCGCGTGAGCTTGCCGATAACATGATGGGCATTACGGCAAACGTGGGGTTGGGAGACCTGACGGTCGCGGACATTGCGTGCCACGACTTTGATTTGACGTTGGACTCTGGAGACGTTGAGTTTACGGGCACCGTGACCGATACCCTGAATGCCGAGGTCGGTTCGGGCGATGTGACGTTCGAGCTCTACCAGGCCCCCGCGAAGTCGATGGACGTGAGTGTGGGCTCGGGCGATGTGGAGATGACGGTTCCGAACTCGACGGGCTTTAAGGCGAGCCTCACCTTGGGCAGCGGCGACTTCGAGAGCGATTTCCTTCCGCTTGGCTACGACGGCGAGACCATTTTGAATCTTGAATTCGATAACGGCGATAAGTCTGCTACGTATCGTTTTGAGGTCGGTTCGGGCGACATGTCGTTTGATTCAGAGTGACGGGTGGTTATTGAAGACTTATAAACCATAGACGCGCTGTTTGATGGAGGCGCCGGAGCCGTGACGGGCTTCGGCGCCTTTGCCTTTACAATGGGGGCATGGAACAGATTATCTTGAACATACTTGAGGCTCTGCGTCGCGGCGAGATCGTGGACGACAAAGCGCTCGTCAAATTGATACATGCCGAGGCGCGCCGCGAGGGTGCCGACAAACGCGATTTGGCCAAGCGCCGCCTGCTGCCGTTTTACCAGCGGGTTAAACGTGAGGAGCCGGCTCGGTGGGCTGCGTGGAATGTCGATTCCGATCTGGAACGTCAACTGCTGCAGGTGCTGCGTATGAAGCCGCGCCGCACGGCTTCGGGCGTGGCGACCATTACCGTCATCACCAAGCCCTGGCCGTGCTCGGGCGATTGCCTGTTTTGCCCCAACGACCTGCGCATGCCCAAGAGCTATCTGCACGCCGAGCCGGCATGCGCCCGTGCGGAGCAAAATTGCTTTGACCCGTATCTGCAGGTGAGTGCCCGTTTGACGGCGCTTTCGCAGATGGGGCATGCGACCGACAAGATAGAGCTCATTGTGCTCGGTGGCACCTGGAGCGACTATCCGCAAGGGTATCAGACATGGTTTATGTCAGAGCTTTTCCGTGCGCTCAATGACGATGCCGTCGCCGGCGTGGCTGCCAACCCCATGTTGGCGCGTCCGGGCATCAGCCGTGCCGACGGGGGG
>URGF01000055.1 GCA_900547285.1 uncultured Collinsella sp. | reverse complement strand
CCTTGGTGGCCTGACGCTGGGCGTCGTTGAAGTAGGCCGGGACGGTGATGACGGCGTCGGTGACGGTCTCGCCCAGATACTTCTCGGCGTCGGCCTTCATCTTTGCGAGCGTCATGGCGCTCACCTGCTCGGCGGTATAATCCTTGCCCTCGATATCGACGACGGCACGGCCACCCTGGCCCTCCTTGACCTCATACGGCACGGTCTTGATCTCGGAGGTGCACTCGGAGTACTTGCGGCCCATGAAGCGCTTGATGGAGAACACGGTGTTCTTGGGGTTGGTGACAGCCTGGTTCTTAGCGGCCTTACCCACAACGCGGTCGCCGTCGGCACGGAAGCCCACGACGGACGGGGTGGTGCGGTCGCCCTCGGCGTTCACGATAATGGTCGGAGAACCGCCCTCGAGAACGGCCATGGCGGAGTTAGTAGTACCAAGGTCGATACCAAGAATCTTACTCATTAGAAATTCCCTCTCTCTTTTGCGTTCGCGTCGCCTCGACGGTCTGTCGCGCGGCGCTTCGGCTTGTCTTTCTGGATGTAGTGTATCCCCTTATGGGCTGGAATATACAAAATCTAAGTCAATTCATATAAGATTTCTTATTGCTGAGAGTTTAGGTTCTTAAATGCGCAGGTAGATGCGCTGATTGAGTTCTCGGCAAATCTATTGAGATCTATGTAGAGATGGCTGAGGTTTGGGTCCGAAGGTGCCTGGGGCTGCCTTGCGGAAAGGGTATCCCGGTCTGAGCGCGAATTCTGGGACACAGTTTCCGCCGGGCGGTCCAACCGGAAGCTGCGACCCGTTTTTCGGCCAAATAACGGGATGCCCTTTCCGCAGGCGCGCTTAATAGCTCAATATTTCAAGTCACCTTTAGCTAACATTTACGCAGCTCAGCGGCCCCACCTGCGTGTTTTTTAGTAAACCTTGGCATACTCGGCGAACGGTATGAAGATGCCGGCCAGAGGGTATTGCAAACGGTCGCTCCCGTGGTATGTTTTTGCCCGAATCAAACCGGCGCGCATCGCCTGTAGCGTCGGTCAACAGAGAGGAAACTACCATGGCTCATCCCGTAATTGATGCCGACGAGTGCATCGCTTGTGGCGTTTGCGTCGACTCCTGCCCCGCTGGCGTTCTGGAGCTCCAGGACGTCGCTACCGTCGCTGACGAGGATTCCTGCGTCGCCTGTGGCGCTTGCCAGGACGCTTGCCCCGCCGGCGCGATCACCGAGATCGTCGAGGAGTAACAGCTCCCCCACCTGCACACTCAAAAGTACACCGTGCACAAAAAGGAGGCCTCCGCATCGCCGCGGAGGCCTCCTTTTGCATTCGTCGTTACTAGGACAGGTCGTCCTCGTAGGGCATTAAATCGGCAAGGTAGCCCTTCTCCTTGAGCATGGCCTCGATCTCGTCGAGGGTCTGCTCGTCTTCCGCGGCGATGCGATGGAAGTGGTAGCCGCTGGTCACCGTCAGCAGCGGGAAGCTCTTGCCGCTGGCGATGCCCTCTAGGTAGCGCTCGACATCGCGGCGGTTGCGGATGTCCAGGTCGGCCGTGATCTTGCCGTACACACGATGGTTGACGATCACGTTGAGCACGGCGCCACCCGCGTCGACGATACTCGTAAGCTCGTCGCCCGCCTGCTCCACGCTGTGGCGCACCTTAACAAGACGCGTGGGCACGGCGGGGCTACTCGCAGCTTCCTGCAGCACGTAGCCGCGGTTGGTCGCCACGATATCGTGCCCATCGGCACGCAACAGGGCAATATCCTGAACCACGACCTGACGGCTCACGCCAACCTCGCGGGCAAGTGCGCTGCCCGAAACGGGCTCCTTGGCTCCTTCGAGCACGCCCATGATGGCACGGCGACGCTCGCGGGCGTTCATTATTTACCGTCCAGCAGACGCAGGTGCTTAAGCGAGAGGTCGAGGATCGGCGCGGAGTGCGTCAGGGCGCCCGAGCTAATGTAGTCGACGCCCAGATCAGCCAGGGCGCGGATATTGCTGGCATCCACATTGCCCGAACACTCGGTCTTGGCACGACCGGCGATAAGCTCAATCGCGGCGGCCATGTCGTCATGGGTCATGTTGTCGAACATGATAATGTCAGCACCGGCCTCCACGGCTTCGCGTACCATGTCCAGGTTCTCGCACTCAATCTCGACCGTCGTGGTAAACGACGCGTGGGCGCGCGCCATCTCGATCGCGCGCGTCACGCCACCGGCGGCATCGATGTGGTTGTCCTTGAGCATGACGGCTGTCGACAGGTTGTAGCGATGGTTGCTGCCGCCGCCGATCTCAACCGCCGCCTTCTCGAAAACGCGCATGCCCGGCGTGGTCTTGCGTGTGTCGACAAGCACGGTCTTGGTACCCTCGAGCGCCGCTGCCATTCTGTGCGTATAGGTAGCGATACCGCTCATGCGCTGCAGGTAGTTGAGCGCCACGCGCTCGCCCGAAAGCAGCACGCGCGCATCGCCGCGCACCTGGCCCACGTGGTCGCCGGCGTGCACCTCGTCACCGTCGGCAACATCAAACAGCACCGAGCTCTGCGAATCCAGCAGCTCAAAGGTGCGGGCGAACACATCCAAGCCCGCGATGATGCCATCGGCCTTGGCGATGAGCTCCACCGTGGCGGGGCGCGCCGTGGGGCACACGCTCGCCGTGCTCACGTCCTCAAACGTAATGTCCTCGCGTAGAGCCTGCAGAATCAGATCATCGACGACGAGCTTCATGGTAATGGGATTCATGGTCTACTCCTCCACGGCCTGCGTGCCGGCGGCACGGGCCAAATCATCGATTGCCAGGGAGTCGGCGCTCAGGGCGCGATGACGCCCGTCGAGCGCGGGCTCGCCCGCCTGCTCCACGGCAAGCGACTCGCCGGTGCGCATGCACCACGCGGCGCGACGACCCCAGACCAGCGCCTCGAGCAGGCTGTTTGATGCAAGGCGATTCTTGCCGTGAACGCCGTTGCAGGCCGTCTCACCGGCTGCGTAGAGCTCGGGCATCGAGGTGCGGCCGTCCTTGTCGACCCACACGCCGCCCATAAAGTAGTGCTGCGTAGGCGTAACGGGGATGGGCTCGTCCAAGATGTCGCGGCCGTCCTCCAAGCAGCGTGCGCGAATGTTGGCAAAGTGCCCGGTCACTACATCGCGCTCGACGGGGGCAAAGCTCAGCCACTCGTGCTCAGTACCGTCCTGCTTCATCTGCTCGCGAATAGCGGCAGCGACCACATCGCGCGGCTGAAGCTCGTCGGTAAAGCGCTCACCGGCGGCGTTGAGCAGAATCGCGCCCTCGCCGCGGCAGCTCTCGCTGATCAGGAAGGTGCGGCCTGGCTGCGGCGAGAACAGTCCCGTGGGGTGGATCTGCACGTAGTCCAGGTGCTCCATCTTAATGCCATGCTCCTGAGCGATGTAGCAGGCATCGCCCGTGAGCTGCGGATAGTTGGTCGAGTGGTCGTATACGCCGCCGATGCCGCCCGTCGCCCACAGCGTGTGGCGGGCATGGATCTTAAACGGCTCGCCGGCATGCGCGCCCTCGGCGGCATTTATCAGCTCGTCGGCGGGGCGGACCGAGTTGTCCTCGTCCACGGGAACGGCGACGACACCGGCACACACCGTGGCGCCGTCACGCTCGCCCGTCAGGATGTCGGTCATGGCCACGTGCTCCAAAATCTGCACGTTATCCAGTTTGCGAACGGCCTGAAGCAGCTTGGTCGTGATCTCCTTGCCCGTAATGTCGGCATGGAAGGCAATGCGGGGGCGGCTGTGCGCACCCTCGCGGGTAAAGTCGAGGCTGCCGTCGGCCTTGCGCTCAAAGTCCACGCCCATCGCCAGCAGGTCGTTGATGACCGAGCGGCTCGAGCGGATCATGATGTCGACGCTCTCGCGGCGGTTCTCGTAGTGGCCGGCGTGCATGGTGTCCTCAAAGAAGGCATCGTAGTCCGAGCCCTCGGGCAGCACGCAAATGCCGCCCTGCGCGAGCATCGAATCGCACTCGTCGACAGCGCCCTTGGAGAGCATGATCACGCGCGTGCTCGTCGGCAGATTGAGGGCCGCGTACAGGCCCGCCACGCCGCAACCGGCAATGACAACGTCGCACTCCATGTCGGGGTATTGTTTGGTTTCCACAGGAATCCTCTCCCTTGTTATGTGACATAAGGGACTGTCCCTCATGTCACATTGGCTTAGCGCGCCGCGTACTCGAGCATGCGGCCGAGCGTAAGTTTGGCCTGGTCGGCGGCCTCGTCCGACACGCCGATCTGCACCTCGCCCTCGCCCGTCTCCAGACAGCGCACGAGTTTTTCGAGCGTGATGAGATCCATGTTGACGCAGGTGGGCTGCACCGCGGGGAAGTAGAACTTTTTGCCGGTGCCCTCGCAGCGGCGCTCGAGCTCGTAGAGCACGCCGCGGACCGTCACGATAATGAACTCGCTCGCGTCGGACTCCTCGGCGTACTTGATGATGCCGGCGGTGGAGCCGATGTAGTCGGCCTCGGCCAGGACGTCGGCCTTGCACTCGGGGTGCGCCAGCACGAGCGCGTCGGGGTGGGCCTCCGTCGCGTCGACGATCTGCTCGACGGTGATGATGTGATGGCGCGGGCAGTAGCCGTTGTTGAGAATGACGTGCTTTTGCGGCACCCGCTCGGCTACGAAGCGGCCCAGGTTTTGATCGGGGATAAACAGGATGTGCTGCTGTGGCAGCTCGGATACGATCTTGACGGCGTTGGAGCTGGTGACGCACACGTCGCTCCAGCTCTTGATCTCGACCGTCGAGTTGACGTAGCAGACCACGGCAAGGTCGTCGCCGTACTCGGCGCGCGCCGCGTCGACCGTCTCGCGCTTGACCATGTGAGCCATGGGGCAGTCCGCGCCCGGCTCGGGCAGCAGCACGGTCTTGGTGGGGTTGAGCAGCTTGGCGCTCTCGCCCATAAACTCCACGCCGCACAGCACGATAGCCTGCTGCGGTAAGCTCTTGGCAAGCTTTGCCAAGTAGAAGCTGTCGCCGACGTAATCAGCCACGGCCTGCACCTCGGGCGCCACATAGTAGTGCGCCAGAATCACCGCATCACGCTGGGTTTTTAATTGCTGAATGGCCTCGACGAGCTCTGCGGGCACCAGTGCCGCGCGCTCCGTTGCCGTCGTTGCCGATGCTAGGCCGGCCGCGATATCGCGTGCAAGCTCCGACGCATCCATGTTCGCGCTCTGTGCCATCAAGGCCCCTCTCTTTTGGCGAATCTTGGGGCTTTAGTATGACACCTAGGTTTACAGCTGACAAGACAGCTGTAAACCTAGGTGTAAAGTTGAAATAAAGATTCGACCATGCGGCAAGTCCATATTCGAACTGGCAAGCTGAGGATAGCCGAGCTCTCGATAGCGCAGGAGGCATCTTTCGCCACCGCAATTCCGCTCGGCGCGAGTTGCACGCCGTGGGGCGCAAACGGGACACGCCTCCGCGAGCGGTCCGCACCCAATGTGGCAAAATCGAACTACTAAGGGGGCTCAGAATGCTCAAGATTATTGCCTGCGACGATGACGTCGCTTTTCTAGATAGACTGCACCGGATGATCGACCGTTGGTCGATCGAGACGGGCACGGCGGTCGATGTTGCGCTCGTCACGCGCGGCGAGGACCTGCTGGCGCGCCATGCCGCGTCGCGCGCCGACATCATCCTGCTCGACATGATCATGCCGCTCGTCAACGGCATGGACACCGCACGCGAATTGCGCCAGGCCGACACCGCCGTGCGCCTGGTGTTCCTTACCTCGTCGCCCGAGTTTGCACTGGAGTCCTACGAGGTCCGCACCTTCGACTATCTGCTCAAGCCCGTGACTTACGAACGCCTGGCGCAGTTACTCGACGAACTTTCGAGCATGCGCCCGGCGGCAACCGACGAGCTCGTGATCAAAACGTCCTTTGGCTACCACGCCCTGCGCCTGTCCGACATCGAATATGCCGAGGCGCGCAACAAGCACGTGGTCTTCCACCTGCGCGACGGACGCGATATCGAGGCACTCGAGTCGTTCCGCAGCGTCGAGGACCGTTTGGCGCAAAATGCCACCTTCTTTAAATGCCACCGTAGCTACCAGGTCAACTTGCGCAACATCGACCACTTCGATCGCACGGACATCGTCATGCGCTCCGGCGCGTGCATTCCGCTGTCGCGCAGCAGCAAGCAGGGGTTCCAAGACGCCTACTTTGCGGTGCGTTTCGAGGGCGGGAGGCGCTGATGATCTCCTCGGTCGAAATGGTCCTTTGGGCAATCCACCACGCCACAACGCTACTCTTTGGCGTCTTTGCTTCGGCGGCGCTATGCGGTATCGAAATCAATCGACGCCATGCACTCGAGTTGGTGGGGGTCGGAGCCGCAACCGGCGCTGCCTTTTCGATCGCCAATGTCGTTGGCGGAGAGCTTTTTGCCCGTCAGGTCTATCCGCTCGTCGTGCACCTGCCGCTTACCGTCTACCTGTGTGCGCGCTACCGTCTGAGCCCGCTGCTCGCGGCATTGGGCGTCACCAGCGCCTATCTGAGCTGTCAGTTCAGCAACTGGATGGGCATCGCCGCCTTTGCCGCAACCGATTCGCAGATCGCGTACTATCTGGCGCGCATCGCGACCACGCTCGGCGTCTTTGCCGTCCTGCTGCATTGGGCCGGCGACATTGGACCCCGCCTGGCGATTAAAAGCCCCACCGAGCTGAGCATCCTTTTAATCCTGCCGCTCGTCTATTACATCTTTGACTACGCCACCAACGTCTACACCACGCTGTTCCACTCGGGCTCGGTGGTGACGGTTGAGCTTTTGGCATTTGCGCTCTGTGCCTTCTATCTTATGTTTCTTGCCGTTTACCTGCGCGAATACGAAGAAAAGGAAACCGCCGAGCGAGAGCGTTGGATGCTCGAAACCCGCGACAGCGCCGCCATCAAAGAGCTCGAGGCTTGGCGTCAATCTGGGCGCGAGCTGTCGATTCTTCGCCACGATATGCGCCACTTCCTACGCGGCCTGGCGGCTTTAATTGAGGAGGGCCACACCGACGAGGCGCTCAAACGCATCGACGAACTCTGCGAAGCCGGCGACCGCACCGCCGTACGCCGCTTCTGCGCCAACGAGACCGTAAACATCGCGCTTTCGTCATTTAACTCGGATATCAATAGAAACGGCATTACCGCCAACCTGCGCGCCGCCGTACCCGAAACCGTCCACGTAGGTGACGCCGACCTGTTTAGCGTGCTCTCAAATGCCTTGGAAAACGCTATCACCGCCGCAAGCGCCGCACCCCAAGGAAAGCGATTCGTCGACCTTGACCTGCGACTTGAGGACGGCCAGCTGTTGCTGTTAGTTTCCAACACGTTTGACCGCGCGCCGCGCATGGTCGACGGCATGCCCGTGACCCGGCATGCGGGCCACGGCTTTGGAACCAAGAGCATCAAACTTGCCGTGGAGCGCATGAACGGCAACTGCCAGTTCCGCATTAACGGCGATCGGTTTGAGCTGCGCGCTGTGATGTAGAAGTACGGCGCCGATCTCGCGGCGCGCCTCGCCCGCCAGGCAATCGCTCGCCGGTGCCGATCCGCTACAGTGGAGCGACCGCCGGGGTCAGCTGCTTGATGTAGGCCCACATGCGCTGCTTGGCCGCTTTGTCGGTCAGCGCCGCCTCAAAGCCATCGAGCGCGAGCACGCGGCGGCCCTGCACATGGGCGACCAGGCCGGGCTTGAGCATGGCGGTGTCGAAGTCATCAATCGCCACGAGCATATCGGCGTAGGTTTCGCGCATGACATCGGCCGCGCTGTTATCGAGCAGCAGCACCGCCTCGGGATCCAGAGCCTCAAGCGCCTCGCGGAACAGCTCGCACGGCAGAGTCTCGCCCACCGCGACCGCTCCGTCACCTGTGCCGGCGACGCTTGCCAGCACGCAAAAATCCTCGGGCGCGTAGCCGATGGCCCCAAGCGCCTTGCGCAGCGCAGCACCGTCCGGACCGGCAGCCAGCTCGCCGCCCGAACGCTCGGCCTCGTCCAAATCGCCTTTGACCAGCACGATCGGCGAGCACGCGTTACCCACGATGCGCACGCCACGGACCGCAAGCGATGTGAGCTCCTGCTCGGCCGCCTGGGCGATGGCTTCTTTTTTCTGGCTTTGTGACGTGGACATGCGCTCTCCAATCGTTTGCGTGCCCACCATTATATAAAAGAGCTGCCCGCGAGTGGTTGCTTTGCGGGCGGCTGGGTATAAGCACGGTCGTACTGAGTTTTACGCGGCCGAGCCGCGTCGTATTATGGAGGTCACCATGGCTGACATTAAGCAGATTACCCCCGAGAACTTCGATTCCATCGTTAACGACAGCCTGCCCGTGCTGGTCGATTTTTGGGCGCCCTGGTGCGGGCCCTGCCGATCGCTCTCGCCCATCGTGGACGAGGTAGCCGATGAGCTGGCGGGCAAGCTTGCCGTTGCCAAATGCAACGTCGACGACAACCAGGACCTGGCCATGAAGTATGGCGTCATGAGCATCCCCACGCTGATTGTGTTTAAGAACGGCGAGGAGATTGACCGCTCGGTTGGCGCTCTGCCCAAGGCGAGGCTGCAGGAGCTGCTGGAGAAGCATCTGTAATACGCTTGTTACTTGCCCGCCGTCCATGAGCGGTTTTGCACCGCTCGCCGGACTGCCGGGTGCGGCGCGTGCGACCATGGATAGTATGGTAGTTACAAACAGCCCCCAGTGAACGGGTGCGAGTCGCACAGACTCGCACCCGTTTTCTTATGCAGCGGCGCGCAGAGCGGGCGTAGTAAAATCTGAATCACTGGATTACCGTCCACACAAGGAGATTTCCCATGCATGATGTTGGAATGAACATGAGCCAGCTTGCCATGAGCGTCAAGCAGGTCGACGACACCATCGAGCTCGCTCACGAGTGGAGCCATCAGTTGCTGCATGCGACCGAGAATTTTGACATGGAGCGCATCGGCGCCAAGCTCGAGGCAGCCATGGCCGCGCTGCACGAGGCCCACGACGCACTCGAGGGCTACGAAGAGGCCATCGAGGCCGACCACAACTCCGTCGGCTCCGTGAAGCTGGTGTAACGTGGCCGAACACGAGCACGGCTGCGGGTACGAGCACGAGCATCCGCACGGGGCGGACGGTGACGCAGGCTGCCACTGTAGTGGCTCCGGCTCCGAGCTGGTCCGCTTTTCGGTTACCGCACCGGACGACCTGCTGCGCCGTTTTGACGAACAGATCGCGCGCCGCGGCGACGTGGCCAACCGCTCCGAGGCCGTGCGCGACCTGATTCGCGCCTCGATCGCCAAGGAGCAGATGCGCACGCCCGATGAGCATGTTATCGGGTCGCTCACCATGATCTACGACCACCATACCGGCGACCTGACGCGCCGTCTGGACGAAGTGCAGCACGACTACACCGACGAAATCGTATCGACCATGCACGTGCATCTGGATCACCACAACTGCTTAGAGATTCTGGCGCTCAAGGGTCGCGGCGAGCGCGTCTACGAACTAGCCGACCGCCTGCTGGGCCTGCGCGGCGTTAAGCACGGCGAGCTCACGTGCGCCGCCACCAAGCAGAGCCTGGGGCTGTAGCGGGATTTCCCGCAGCGCACCTGCCAAATAGGGACAGGTTTGTTTTGGCAGGTTTAGCGTTTTACCTACCAAAATAAACTTGTCCCTTTTTGGTCGGTTTTGATGAGGAGTGTCGCATGCGGCATGTGCATATTCATGTGACGGGCATTGTGCAGGGCGTTGGCATGCGACCATTTGTGTATCGCGAGGCCATGGCGCATGGCATTTGCGGATGGGTGCTCAATGCGGGCGACGGCGTACATATCGAGGCGCACGCTCCGGCCGATGCGCTCGATGCTTTTGTTGCCGCGCTTTCTGAGCATGCGCCCGCGGCGGCTCGCGTAGAGCATGTCGAGGTTGTGGACTTGGGGCCTGGCGGTTGGAGTGCTGCCGATGAGCAGGGCTTTCGCATTGTGGCGTCGCAGGACCAGACCGCGCACACGACGCTCGTCTCGCCCGATATCGCTACCTGTGACGATTGTCTGCGCGAGTTGTTCGATCCCGCCGACCGACGCTATCACTACCCCTTTATCAACTGCACTAACTGCGGCCCACGCTTTACCATCATCCGATCGTTGCCTTATGACCGAGCGGCCACGTCGATGGATTGTTTTCCCATGTGTCCCAAGTGTGCCGCGGAGTATGCCGACCCACTCGACCGGCGTTTTCACGCGCAACCCGATGCCTGCTTTGATTGCGGGCCGCATATTACGTGGCGCGAGGCTGTGAACGGCGATGCGTGCGGGAATTCGTCCGCGACACCGGCAGTCGGCACCACACGCGAGGCCAGCGACGCCATTATCGAGCGCTGCGTTGAGCTGCTGGCCAGCGGTGGCATCGTCGCCATCAAGGGCCTGGGCGGATTTCATCTAGCCTGTGACGCCGCCAGCGAGCAGGCGGTGGCCGAGCTGCGCCGTCGCAAACGCCGCAGCAACAAACCACTTGCCGTCATGATGCGCGACCTTGCCGACGCTGAACGCCTGTGCCATGTCAACGACGTTGCACGCGGCTTGCTGGCCGGCAGCATTCGCCCCATTGTGCTGCTGCGCCGACGTGCTGCTTGCGAGAGCGGCGGCTCCCCCGACGCCCTCGCGCTCGCGCCGTCCGTCGCGCACGACCTTCCAGAGCTCGGTATTATGCTCCCCTACACCCCGCTTCAGCATCTGTTGCTTGCCGCGGCAGAAGCCCGCGGTATGCACGCGCTCGTCATGACCAGCGGAAACCTGAGCGAAGAGCCCATCGAGACCGATGACGATCTTGCCTGGGAGCGCCTCGTTGCCGCCGGCATTGCCGACGCGCTGCTCGGCAACGACCGCGCGATTCTCTCGCGCTACGACGACTCCGTGGTGCGCGTGGTCGACGGCGCCGTTATGCCTGTGCGTCGCGCGCGCGGATATGCGCCGCAGCCGTTAGCGCTGCCGGCGCTCGACGGCACTGCACCCTGCGTGCTCGCCTGCGGGCCGCAGCAAAAAGCTACGATCGCGCTCACGCGCGAGGACGCCGACGGCCATGTGGCCTGTTTTGTGTCGCAGCATATCGGCGATGTCGAAAACGGCGAGACCTTCGATGCCTGGAACGCCGCGCGCACGCGCTTGGAAAACCTCTTTGACCTGGCGCCTGCCGCCTTGGCATGTGACATGCATCCCAGCTATCTGTCGAGCCAGTGGGCGCGTGAACTGGCACGGAAGCACAATCTGCCGCTTATCGAAGTCCAACATCATCATGCGCATATCGCGAGCGTGATGGCCGAGGCCATCGCCGCGGGCCAGCTTACAACCGACGCGCGTGTCCTTGGCATCGCCTTTGACGGCACCGGCGCCGGCACCGATGGGACCATTTGGGGCGGCGAGTTTCTTGTTGCCGGCCTTGCCGATTTTGAACGCGCCGCGCTTTGATTGACTCACTCGGCAGAGTGTGGTCTTTTGACATATAACTGCCGAAAATT
>URGF01000054.1 GCA_900547285.1 uncultured Collinsella sp. | reverse complement strand
GTGAACTGCGCCCCGAAACTTGGACTGAATAAATAGCGACTACGCCGCAAGGGCCCGGTTCCGGAACTCCTCCGGCGTCAGGCCCTTCAATCTTACCTGCCTGCGCCGCGTGTTCCAATGGACTATGTACCCCTCCAGGTCGCGCTTGAAGTCCCCGAAGCTGCCCCACTCCCTGCCGCGGTAGAACTCGTCCTTCACGTGGCCGAAGAGCTGCTCGGTGGCGGCGTTGTCGATGCAGTTCCCCTTGCGCGACATGCTCTGGGTGATGCCCGCCCCCTCCAGCCTGGAGGTGTAGGACTCGTGCTGGTACTGCCAGCCCATGTCCGAGTGCATGGTCGGCGCCGCCCCGTCGGGCAGGGCCTCGAGGAGCCGGTCGAGCATCCTGTGCTGCTGGGCGAGGTCCGGCGAGGTCGATATGTCGCTCGCCACGATCTCCTTCGTGCAGAAGTCGAGCACCGGGGCCCAGTAGGCCTTGGCGCCGGCCACCTTGAACTCGGTGACGTCGGTGCCGAGCTTCTGCCACGGCCCCTCGGCGCCGAAGTCCCTCGCGATGACGTTCTCGAACGTACTCCCCACGAGCCCCCTGTAGGAGCTGTACCGGCGGCGGGAGCCCCGGCGGCGTATCCCGCACCGGATGCCCATCTCGCGCATCATCTTGAGCACGGTCTTGTCGGCCACGACCGCGCCCAGCTCGGCGCGCAGGCACATGGCTATCTGCCGGTGCCCGCAGCCGTTGGCGGTGCGCGAGAATATCTCGGCCGCGGCGTCGCGCAGCTCGGGCCTGGTCGGCCTCCGCGGGTGCGCCAGCGCGTAGTAGTAGGTCGACCTCCTGAGCCCCGAGCACTCCAGCAGGTGGCGCAGGGAGTGCCCCTCCGCCCTCAGCGCCCTCACCGCCTCGGCCGCCGCCCTGGTCAGAGCCCGTCCCGCTCGACCAGGGCGCGCAATTTTTTTAGGTAGGCGACCTCGGCCTCGAGCCTGCGGCAGCGCTCCTCGAGCTCCTGCTCGCGGGTGCGGGCCCGGGGTTTCGACCTCGACCCCCTCGGCCTGCCCTTCGGTCCGGGCCGCAGCGCCTCGGCGCCGCCCTCGCGGTAGAGCCTGCACCAGCGCTCCAGCGGGGACTTCGACCTGATCCCGAACTCGGCCATGGCGTCGGCCTTCGCCATCCCGCCGTCGACCACGGCCGACGCCGCGGCGACCCTCTGCTCGAATGTGTACCTGGATTGTTTCCCGCCCATGGACAGCAGCGCCTCGCTTCCGAACGCCCGGTATACCCACTGCCATTCTCTCACGGTCTCGCGGGGGACGGACAGGGCCTCGGCCGCCGGCTTGCAGCCGACGCCGGCGTCGAAGAGCTCGACGGCCCGCCTCCTGGACTCCAGGTCGTGCTTCGACCTGAGATCTATACTCATGGAAAACCTCCCATTTCCCGATGTCCAAGAAATGGGAGGCAGTTCACAGGCACCTTTGCGGTGGTTTCCCCGTACAAAAAGGCCCGACTCTGTCTGATGACGCGGAGCCGGGCCTTGGTCGTTAGAACGGCGGAACCAACTACTCGACTGTGACACTCTTTGCCAGGTTACGGGGCTGGTCGACGTCGCAGCCGCGCAGGATGGCCACCTCGCGGGCAAGCAACTGCAGCGGGACGCTCGCCGTGATGGGGCTGAACACGTCGCGGACGGCCGGCACACGAATGATGCAGTCGGCAATCTTGTTGATTTCCTCGTCACCCTCGGTGGCAACGACGATAACCTTGGCGCCGCGCGCCTTGCACTCCATGAGGTTCGACACGGTCTTGTCGTAGGTGGCACTCTTGGTGGCCACGGCGATGACAGGGAAGCCCGGGTCGATCAAGGCAATGGGGCCGTGCTTCATCTCGCCGGCGGCGTAGGCCTCGGCATGCAGGTAGCTGACCTCCTTGAGCTTGAGCGCGCCCTCGTAGGAAATAGCGGCACCCATGCCACGGCCCACGAACAGCGCCGACTGCGCGTCCTTGCACAGCAGGGCGGCCTCATGAACGGCCTCGGTCTGGGTATCCAAAATCCACTGGATCTGCTCGGCCGTATCGGAAAGCTCGCGGAACAGCATGCGCGCCTGCTTGGTGGTCAGACGGTACTTAACCTGCGCCAGCAGCAGAGCCAGCAGCGTAAGGCTCACGACCTGACCGATAAAGCTCTTGGTCGAGGCGACCGCGATCTCCTTGTTGGCCTTGGTGTAGATGACGCCGTCGCTCTCACGCGCCACCGGGCTGCCCACCACGTTGGTGATGCCGAAGACCTTGGCGCCCTTGATGCGCGCGTCGCGAATGGCGGCAAGGGTGTCGGCCGTCTCGCCCGACTGGGACACAGCCACGACAAGCGTCGTCGGCGTGATGATGGGATTGCGATAGCGGAACTCGCTGGCCGCCTCAACCTCGGTGGGGATGCGAGCCCAGCCCTCAATAAGGTTCTTGGCGATGAGGCCAGCGTGATAGCTAGTGCCGCAAGCGATCACGTAGACGCGGTCGATGTCGTTGAGTTCCTCGAGGGACAGGCCCAGCTCGTCGATATCGAGCTCGCCGGCGGGGGGCATACGGCCCACCAGCGTATCGCGCACGACGCGCGGCTGCTCGTGGATTTCCTTGAGCATAAAGTCGGGATAACCGCCCTTTTCTGCCATGTCCAGGTCCCAGTCGATGTGGGTGACCTTGGGCTCGATGACGTTGCCGGCCTCGTCGGTGTACTCGACGCCTGCGGGCGTGAGCTTGGCAAACTGACCGTCCTCGAGCACCACGACATCGCGGGTGGCGTCGATGAGCGCGATGACATCGGAGGCGACATAGGAGCCGGTTTCGCCCACGCCGACCACAATCGGGGAGTCCTTGCGCGCCACGGCGATCACGCCGGGCTCGTCAGCGCACACGGCGGCCAGACCATAGGCACCGACCACGTGGGTGCAAGCCTCGCGCACGGAGGCCATCAGGTCGTGCGTCTCGGCATAAGCCTCTTCGATCAGATGCGCGAAGACCTCGGTATCGGTCTCGCTCTTAAAGTGGTGGCCGCGGCCCTCCAGCTCTTCGCGCAGCTCGGCGAAGTTCTCGATGATGCCGTTGTGGACGATGGCGATACGACCGTCGCAGCTGGTGTGGGGATGGGCGTTAACGACGGAGGGCTTGCCGTGGGTGGCCCAACGGGTGTGGCCGATACCGCAGGTTGCGTCGCTGTCGATGTTGGAAAGCTCGCTCTCCAGGCCCGCGACCTTGCCCACGCGGCGGATGACGTCGAGGTGCGCCGCGGCGCCCTCACCCACCTCGAGCGCGACGCCCGAGGAGTCATAGCCGCGATACTCCATACGCTTAAGACCCGTGACCAGGATGTTCTTTGCAATATCAGAGCCGGTGTAGCCGACAATTCCGCACATAGGATAAATCCCTTCGTTCGCGTGACTGCAAGACGTCCACGCACAGGGGGCGCTGAGACGTATAACGTTCGAGTATTGTACTCACGCAAGCGCAAGCTGATATACCAGAAGTGGTATCTCAACTTAGATACCACCCGATGCACACATGCCCAGCCGGTCCAAACCGCCACAATGGGGACAGGAACCTTTGTGGTAGCCGCGCTGGCAACGGCGTTTCCCCAGATAAACCTGCCAAAATAAACCTGTCCCTTTTTGGTAGGTTTGGGATGCTACAATCTGGCTTGTACTTGAAACGCATCAAAGGGGCCGCTATGGCAAAGGTAAAAATCAGCGACGTCGCGCGCGAGGCCGGGGTTTCGCTGGGCACGGTTTCCAACGCGCTCAACCATCCCGAAAAGCTGCGCCCCGAGACCCTCAAGCTCATCAACGAGACCATCAATCGCCTTGGCTACCTGCCCAACCAAAGTGCCCGTCAGCTCGCAGGCGGCACCACCAAGTCCTTTGGCCTGGTCCTCCCCCGTCTCGATCACGGCTTCTCGCTCCAAATTGCCAGCGGCGCCCATAACGAGGCCCGCAAGCACGGTTACGACCTGCTCATCGCCAACGCCGATAACGACGGCATTCTCCAGGACCATTACCTGCGCTACTTTATGGGCACGCAGATGTCCGGCGTCATGGTTCAGCCCATGGCGTCCCCCGACTGGCACCCCGCTATGACCAAGATGCCCGTGCCGATCGTCCATCTGGACATCCACTGTTCCGAACCCGGTTACTACGTGGCCGCCGACAACGAGGCGCAGGGGCGCATTATCGCCGAGCTCGCCGTTGCCCGTGGCGCACGCCATATCACCGTTGTGGGCAGAGCGGCATTTATGCAGCTCACCCTGCGCGTACTTGGCATCCACAAAGCCCTTGCCCTGCACCCCGATATCAAGATCGAAGTCATCGACGCCGGCGAATGGAATACCGCTGCCGACGGCTACAGCATCGGCGCCCAGATTGCCGAGCGCTCCGGCGACGAGCGCCCCGATTTTGTCATCGGCCTGACCGACGTACTGGCGTCGGGCGTTATCTCGGCGCTGATAGACAAAGGCATCTCCGTCCCCGAGCAGGTCCGCGTGGCCGGCTGCGACGGCAATCCACTTGCCTGGAGCGGGTCGGTCCCCCTTACCACCGTGGCGCCGCCGGGCTACGAAATTGGCCGCAAGGGTGTTCAATTGCTCATGGAGCAAATCGAGAACAAGGCGCCGGCAAAGACCAAGCACGTCCGCATCGGCTCTGCAGCGCGCACCGTCACCGCGGTCACAGCCATCGAGGACATCAACCGCCAAGAACTCGTGCGGCCGTTCCTGCTGGAACGCGCCAGCACCCAGGCAAGCAACCACGCCGAAGCCACCGCCATCAACCTGGGCGCGTATCTATAGCACGCGCGCAAGTATGCCAAGTCGCCGCTTAAGCAAAAGGGGCCCGACCATTGCCGGGCCCCTTTTGCTTAAGCGCAAACGTGGGTAATTGCTCGTTTCAACACCGCAATTGTCTAGAGCACGGCCTTGACCGCTGCCGTCAGATCGAACAACGTGTCGAGCACGGCCTCGCAGCCATCCACCACGTCCTGCGGCAGCGGCACGATATCGGGGACGGCAAAGACGTGGCAGCCGGCCGTGATGCCCGAGACGCAGCCGTTGCGTGAGTCCTCGACCACGGCGCACTCCTCGGGAGCAAAGCCCGCGCGCTCGCAGGCGAGCAGGTACATCTCGGGATCGGGCTTGCCGTGCGCGACGTCATCGCCGCAGGTCACCGTTTCAAACTTGTCAAAGAGACCGACCATCTTAAGGTTGCGCTCGGCGGTAACGTGGCGCGACGACGTCGCGAGGCCCACGTGATAGCCCGCAGCCAGCAGCTCGTCGAGGCACTCGGCGGCGCCGGCCTTAAGCTCCAGGTCGGTCTTGACCATCTCGTCGCGAATCTCCCTATGGCGACGATAGATTGCCTCAGCGGTTTCGCAGCTGTCGTAATGCTCCTCAAGGATGCCCATGACGTCGGGCAGCGTACGACCGATAAACTGATGGATCAGCGCATCATCAATCGCGAATCCCAGCTCGGCCGCGCCCGCCTTCCACGCCTTGATACCCAAACGCTCGGTATCGACCAGCGTTCCGTCCATGTCAAAAATAACGGCATTGATCATATCGGTCCCCTCACCGGATTGTGTTACTGCCACTCTACCGCACTTTACAAACTTGTATATAACGTATATAGCATATTGCACTTTCGTTACATAGATAGAAGTCTTATGACAAGCGGCTCGGTAGGATTATAGTTTTCGACCGAGTACTCAACGGCAAGGATCGATTCATGCTTTCAGACACCACCGCACCTGCAGAGGAGCTTCAGGACAAACTCGCAGCGCTCGAGCAGCTGCTTTTGGCATATGGACGCGTCACCATCGGCTTTTCCGGCGGCGTTGACAGCAGCTTTTTGGCCGCCGTATGCGCCCGCATCATGCCTGCCGACACGCTTCTCGTTCACCTCACCACGCCGCTCATCGGCACGCCCGAGCAGGCTTCGTTTGAGCGGGCGGTTGACGGGCAGGCCAATGAGGGGCCGCATTTTAAGCTCCCCGTGCTCAATCTTTCGGTCGATCAGCTGCGGCTCCCCCAAGTAGCCTGCAACGATGCCGACCGCTGCTACCACTGCAAGCGCGCCGGCTTTACCGCTATCGTCAACCACGCCAAGTCGCTAGGCTTTCCCACCGTCATCGATGGCAGCAATGCAGGCGATCGCGGTGACTACCGCCCCGGCATGCGTGCGGCAGAAGAGCTCGGCGTGCGCTCGCCGCTTATGGAGGTCGGCTTTACCAAGGACGAGGAGCGCGAGCTGCTGCGTGCATGGGGCTACCCCGTCTGGAACCTGCCGGCAGGCGCCTGCTTGGCCACGCGCATCCCCACGGGCGAGGAGCTTACGCGCGAGAAGGTTGATTTAATCCGCGCCTGCGAGGATTACCTGCACGATCTTGACCTAGCACAGGTCCGCACACGCCTCGTCGGCGGCTGCATGCATATCGAGGCCGCGCCGGCAGATGTCGCAAAGATTGCTGCCCTCGGCGGTACCGCCGTCGACGACAAGGGCAAGACCCCGCTGCCTGCCGCTATCGAGTCCGCGCTGCGCGAGTTGGGCTGCGGCCACATCTCCCCCGAAGTCACCCCCTACATCCACGGCAACATGAACTTGTAGGTTACGCCGTTTTACAAACGGCGTAACCGCTCGGCGCTGCGCAGGTTCCGGGCACGGCAATCTGACGTTCAACTGCACGGGCGCGACCAAAAGGTCAGCGCCCGCTTGTTTCACGTCACCTTGCCGCACCCGGAACCTGCTCGCTCGCGCGTGCTCAACCTGAACTGCGTTAACTGACCTGCCAAAAAGGGGCTGGTTTATTTTGGTAGGTTTTATCTTGGGAAACGTCGAATAGCCCCGCACATCCCAACCATCGCAGTCCCTTCTGGGACAAATGGACCGATAGCGCGCCTCCCCAATCTTTAAGAATCTGTTCGGCAAAACTGTCTGCGGCGTCTCCTGCTAGACTGGTAGATTCCGAACCGTCTAGCCAGGAGCCTCAATGTCGCGCAAGTCCGCCTACAAGCAAGTACTTTCCATCGGCACCGCCGTGGTGCTGGGGTTTGCGCTGTTCACAGGGTCGCTCGACGGAGCGCCCAAGCTGCTCTCGCCGCAAAGCGATGAGCAGGCGGCTGCTCTGGCCGAGAAGCAAAGCGAGAGCCCCAACCGCACCGACGACGAAGCGGACTTGGTCGCCCGGCTCGAATCGGGAACAGCGAGCTCCACGGACTCCGAAGATGATCAGGACTCCGGCGATGGCTCTGAATCCGCCACGACCGACACCGCTGACGATGCCTCTTCAAACGTCACCCCCATCGACGAGGTCGAAAACCCCGATCTCGACCGCGCCCGCGGCGTATATCTCAGCAGCATTCCCGACTACGCCGGCAACCCCTACGTTGCCCTTCGCGCCGACAGCACGCACCCGTTGGGCACGCCATCATTCACGCTCGACGAATACGAGCGCGCTACCAAAGAGGGCTGCTTTAAGAAGTTCTCCAAGCTCGATAGCCTGGGCCGCACCCGCAAGGCACTCGCCTGCGTGGGTCCCGAATCGCTCGGTCAGGGCAAGCGCGGCGATATCTCGCGTATCCATCCCGCCGGGTGGCACCAGCAGCGCTACGACTTTATTCCGGGTCAGAGCCTCTACAACCGCTGCCACCTTATCGCCTGGTCGCTCTGCGGCGAAAACGCCAACCGCAAGAATCTGCTCACCGGCACGCGCTATCTCAACGAAACGGGCATGCTGCCGTTTGAAGAGCAGATCCTCGGCTACATCCACGACACAGGCAACCATGTGCTCTACCGCGTCACGCCCATGTACAACGAAGAGGAACTTGTCTGCCGCGGCGTGCGCCTTGAGGCGCAATCGGTCGAGGACCACGGCAAGACCCTGCGCTTCCACGTGTACTGCTACAACCTGCAGCCGCATGTGCAGATCGACTACGCCACCGGCCGCAACCAGACATCCGGAGACTAGCGCCGACCAGGCTGCCCAAAACCTAAAATGATCCGTTTTCCTCCGTCCCCCAGGGATCAAAAAGGGCCGCCCTGGATTGCCCAGAGCGGCCCTTGCATCGGCATGCATGTTGCGGGCAACGCCACGCGCTACTTGGCGCGGCCCTCCTCATAGCGCTCGACCAGCTTGGCCTGAACGTCATAGGGAACCTGCTCATAGCCAGCGGGCTTCATGGTAAAGTCACCCGTGCCGCGCGTAATGGAGCGCAGGCGCGTCGAGTAATCCGTCAGCTCGGCCAGCGACGCCTGGGCGATGACCACGGTGTCACCGCGCTCATCGGTCTCCATGCCCGTCACGCGACCGCGCGAGGCCGAGATGTCGCCCATCACGGCGCCGGCGTAGCTCTCGGGAATAGTCACCGTGATTTCCTCGATGGGCTCCAGCACCACCGGGTCGGCATCGGCGCATGCCTTGCGCAGGCCGATGCGTGCCGCCGCGCGGAACGCCATCTCGTTGGAGTCGACGCTGTGATACGAGCCGTCGTACACCGCGACGCGAATGCCCGTGAGCGGGTAGCCGGCAATGATGCCGTCCTTCATGGTCTCCTGGACGCCCTTGTCCACGGCGGGAATCAGCGAGCGCGGAATGCGGCCGCCTACGACCTCATCCACAAACTCGTAGCCGTCGCTCGTGCCGTCGGGCCCAATGAGCGGCTCCACGCGCAGCCAGCAGTCGCCGTACTGACCGGCACCACCGGTCTGCTTCTTGTGGCGGCCCTGGGCGCTCGCCGTGCGGCGGATGGTCTCGCGATACGGAATGCGGATCGGCACGCTCTTGGCGGCGACCTTGGTGCGGTCCTCCAGACGGTTGAGCAGCACCGAAACCTGTGCTTCACCAACGGCGGAGATAATGGTCTGGCCGGTCTCCTCGTCGCGGTCGATGCTCATGGTCGGGTCTGCCTTGCAGGCCTTCTCGATAAACGTGTAGAGCTTCTCTTCGTCGCCGCGGTTCTCGGCTTCGATGGCGATGCGGTACTGCGAGTTGGGGAACTTAAACGCCGCAGCCTCGACCTTACCGGTAATGGAGAGCGTATCGCCCGTCTCGGCCGCCAGCTTGGGCGCCACGATGATGTCGCCGGCATAGGCATGGCCAACCTCGGTCATATCGCGGCCGCACATCACATACAAGTGAGCCAAACGATCGCTCTTGCGGGTACGCGCGTTGACCAACTCAAGACCCGGCTCAAGCGTGCCCGTCAGCACCTTGATAAAGCTGATGCGGCCCTGCTGCGGATCGGCCAGCGTCTTAAACACAAACGCCACCGGACGGTCATCGTCACTCGAAATCTTAAGCGAATCACCGTCGATGAGCGGCATCTCGCCGTAGTCCGTCGGCGCCGGGAAGTACGTGGCGATGTCGTCCATCAGCGAGTTGACGCCCTGCTCCTTAATGCAATCGCCCGCAAAGACCGGCACAAAGATGCGCTCGGCGATCGCCTTAGACAGCAGGCCTTCAAGCTCCTCCTGCGTCAGCGTCTCCTCGCCTTCCAGGTATTTCATCATCAGCTCGTCGTCAGCCTCGGCCACCAGCTCGCACAGATGGTCATGGGCCTCCTCGGCCTGGGCACGATACTCATCGGGAATCTCCGACTCAACGGCCTCGGCGCCGTTGCAGTGGCGCGCCTTCATGCGCACCAGGTCGATGATGCCGTCAAAGTCCTCGCCCTCGCCCCAGGGAAGGGTCACGGCGCCCAGGCGCGTACCAAAGCGCTCCTGCAGCAGGTCCATCGTGGTCGCAAAGCTGGCCTCGGAGCGCGACAGGCGGTTTACGAACACCGCGCGTGCCAGGCGTAGGTCCTCGGCGGCATACCAGAGCTTAACCGTCGTAGGCTGCGGGCCGGCCTCGGCGTCGACCACAAACAGAGCCGTCTCGCAGACGCTCATCGCGGCAAAGGCGTCGCCGATAAAATCGGGGTAGCACGGGGCATCGAGCACATTGATGCGCGCGCCCTTCCAGTCGATCGGCGCGATGGTCGTCGAGATGGAAAATGCACGCTTGACCTCTTCGGGGTCATAGTCGAGCGTGGGCTTGGTGCCGTCGTGGCCGCCCAGGCGGGCGGTCTTGCCGGAAAGGTGGAGCATGGCCTCGGCGAGTGAAGTCTTGCCCACCCCGCCTTGGCCTACGAGCACCACGTTCCTTACGTTACCGGTCTTGGGAGCACCCATGATGACCTCCTTGCAGGGCCGCGCGCAATGCGCGACGCCAACGGGGAGAGTTCGCGGTCGGTGCCGTCCCGGGAGCAGCATGGTCGGCAGCCGAGCCGACTCACCCTCCAAATGTCCTATGCCACCACCCTACCCTCACGGACGGCTGTCCATGCATACCTTTCGGCACACGTATGAATACAGGCGGCGAGAGGAAGAGACAAGCTTGTGGGGCAATTATTGAACCCCGTCGATGTAAACAAAAAGCCGCCACAGACCGTATGACCTGTGGCGGCTTCGCCTCAATTAATAGTTGAGTAAATCCCTGAGCCTATCCCTCGATACGGCTCAAGAACTCACGCGTGCGCTGCTCGCGCGGATGGTCGATAACCTGCTCGGCAGATCCCTCCTCGACAATGCGACCGCCGTCCATAAAGACCACGTGGTCGGCAACATCGCGCGCAAATTGCATCGCGTGGGTCACGATTACCATCGTCATATTCTGCGCAGCGAGGTCCTTAATGACACGCAGCACCTCGGCCGTCAGCTCGGGATCGAGCGCCGAAGTCGGCTCGTCAAAGAATAAGATTTCCGGGTCGAGTGCCAGGGCGCGGGCAATACTCACGCGCTGCTGCTGACCGCCCGAAAGCTCACACGGAACCTTATTCTCGTTGCCCATAAGCCCCATCTGCGCGATCAACTCATGCGCACGCGCCTCCGCCTGCTCACGCGGGCGCTTGAGCACGCGAATCGGAGCATCGGTGATGTTTTTCATCACCGTATAGTGCGGGAACAGGTTGTAATTTTGGAACACCAGGCCGAATCGCGAGCGCGCCCGCTTGGGCACATCGCCCTTCGCATAGACCGCGCCCGAACCCGCATCCGTCGCAACGGCAAGGTCGCCAAACGAGAGCGAGCCCCCGTCGAGTGTCTCGAGCAGCGTGGCACACCGCAGCAGCGTGGACTTACCGCCACCCGAAGGCCCGATAATCGCCACGACCTCGCCACGCTTCACCTCAAGCGAGATATCCTTGAGCACCTCATTGCCGCCAAACGCCTTACGCGCGTTCGATATATTCATTACCGAATTAATCATGGTAGTAATCCAATTTTTTCTCGGCGGCGCCCAGCAGCATCTCGACGACGAAATTAAAGACCCAGTAAATCAGCGCCGCGATCGCAAACGGCACCATGCTCACCTGCGAGGCGACCAGCGCCTTGGCCGTCGAGAACATCTCACCCACGCCAATGGCAAACGCC
Source organism: uncultured Collinsella sp. (assembly GCA_900547285.1). Lineage (GTDB taxonomy): Bacteria > Actinomycetota > Coriobacteriia > Coriobacteriales > Coriobacteriaceae > Collinsella. The sequence continues at coordinate 94 of URGF01000054.1, read as the reverse complement.
AGCGACGTGTCCTTGACCAGCGTGATGATCTCGTTGCCCATCGCCGGCAGAATACGCTTGGCGACCTGCGGCATCACGATATACAGAAACGTCT
>URGF01000053.1 GCA_900547285.1 uncultured Collinsella sp. | reverse complement strand
GGACTTGCAGCGACGGACCTCGGGACGCTCTTACACCACGTCTGCGCGCGCCACCATGAGCGTGGATAATCTCCCGTTTTTTGCCCCCGAACAGTCCCAAAGTGGGAGTTTTTCCACGCTTATCTTGCGGGTGCGATACAACGACATTTAGGCGCTGACGATGTTGGGCAGCGGCAGGTCGTGGACGTCGGTGGGGACGTGGTCGATGCGCTGTTCGTCAAAGGCGATGCCGACGATTTGACATGCGGGCGAGAGCATGGACAGGTAACGGTCGTAGCAGCCGCCGCCGTAGCCCAGGCGCGCGCCGGTTTGGTCGAAGGCCACGAGCGGCACAACAATCATGTCGAGTGCTTCGGCAGGCACGATGGGGAAGCGGTTGCTGCCGATGTCCGCGGCAGCGAAGGCTCGCGTGGGATGAGTGATAAACGGAGCCGCGGACGCATCGTCGGCGGCAACTGCCCGCATGCACATACGCTGGCCACAAGCTGCGGCTTCGGCTGCCGAGAGCATGCACGGATAGGCTGCGCGCCAGCCGCGCGCGGCGGCCGCAGCGGCAAACGCGGCAGGGTCTGCCTCGGAACCCATCGCGGCATAGACGGCAACGGTGCGCGGCGCCGCGGCATCCAAGCGGCCCAGCAGCTCAACCAGCCGTGCACAGATATCAGCAGACTTCGCTGCCCGCAAGTCCAAATCAAGAGCATCGCGCCGAGCAATCACCGCCCGCCGCAACTCAGCCTTATCCATTCCAGCCCCCTCTCCCAAACCTACCAAAAAGGGACAGGTTTATTTTGGCAGGTTTTATCTGGGCAAATGTCGAAACCACCACAAAGGTGCCTGTCCCCTTTGTGGTGGTTTTGCTTGCTGTGGCTAGCCCAGCAGATCGACTACGTTGAAGTTGGCGTTGCTCTTGGCGATGACGTCGCGGCCGCCAAAGACGCAGGTGGGCGACTCGGCTGCGATGCGCGTCACGTCGGTGCCGAGCGAGCGCAGCTCACCGGGCGTGGCGGCGAGCATCTGGGCGCGGCGCTCCTCGCGTGCGTGCGGATCGAGCCCGGCCAGGTAGGTCGTGTTGCGGCGCTTGGTGAGCGCGTACGGCTTCACCGGTGCGTCCATACCGCTCACGCAGCTCACGATAAAGCCCTCAAAGGCGGCCTCGTCGGGCTCAAAGCTGCCAAGCCATGCACCCGCGCGCTTCACGCGCTCAATCGAAGGATCGATCGCCGGGTCGCGGTAGGTGTAGAACGCCGCCTGACGCTCACCTGCCGCGCGGAATCCGCAGCCGTACGCCCCGCCCTTCACGCGGATCTCGTTCCACAGGTAGTCGTAGGAGAGTGCGTTGGCGGTAACGGCCCAAGCGCCCGTCACGTCGATGCCCAGGCGACGCGGGTCGCACGCGCTTGCCGCAAAGCAGATATCGCTGGGGATGACGAAAGCCTCGTGGCGGTCGCGCGGCGTCGGCACCACGAGAGCGTCGCGGCCGGCATCGGCGCCGTCGCCCGCACCCAGCCCCAGGTCGCCCGCGGCATCCCAGTATGCGTCAAAGTCCTCGTTGCTGCCGGTAAAGCTCGCCATGCAGCCATCGGCCACAAAGATGCGGCCTGCCAGCTCGGCAAGCTTGGCGCGCAGGTCATCCAGGCGCTCGTCAAAGTGCTCGAGCAAATCGCGCAGGAACAGGTAGAAGTCCACGCCCGAAAGCTGCTCGCGCACCACGGCAGAAGGCGAGCTGTAGCTCATCGCGCGACCGAGCGCTGCCGAGTGGCCGTTGTTGATAAAGCCCTGCTCAAGCCCAATGCGAATCTGCGTGAGCACGTCGCGCACGCGGTCGGCGTCGGCATCTGCCAAAAGCGTGCTCGACCATACCTCGCGCGGCAGACTCGCCAGCGCGTCGATCTTCTCGGACAGGGCGCCGGCGCTCACCAGCAGGTAGGGGCGCACACCGTCCACTTCGGGCTGCGTCATGACCTCGGTCGTAAAGCTCAAAAAGCCGAGCTTGCCAGCGAGCAAGTTGTCGAGTTCCTCGGCCGAGTGCTCGCTCGTGGGCAGCTGCTTAAGCAGGCGGCAGAGCAGCGTCACATAGGGCAGGTCCTCAAACGCGACGCAGCTCAGGTCGAAATACTGCATGGCGTAGGCCAGGCGGTTGGTGGGGATGCCGTGGCGCAGGCAGGGGATGGGCGCAGTGGTGTCCACGACCAGCGGCGGCTCGGGGCGCGCCTCGCCAATGTCGGACACGCGCAGGCGCGGCAGCGTGGCCTTGGCCTCGGGCGTGTCTTCCGCTTCCTGCGCGGCACGCAGCACGGCCGTGCGCTCGACCACGTCGGCCAGCTCGGAATCGGTCATGGCGTCGCGCTTGGCTGCCAGCTCGATGGCCTCGGCACCCTCCGAACCCTCGGCGGCGTCCACCGGCACCAGCTCGACGAGCGCCATGTGATCGTTCTGCAGCACCAGCTCGCGCAGCAGGTCCTCAAAATAGCTGCCGTCCAGCTCGCCTCGCAGCTCCTCGTACACCGGGCCGTACTTGAGTGCCAGCGTCGCGGCGTCGTCATCGTAGAGCCAGGTGCTCAGCGCGTCGCATGCAATGGCCACGCCGTCGGCGATGCCATAGTCGCGCTGGCGCAGGTCGTACTCGTTGCTGCTGATGATGGCTTCCAGGCGCTCGCGCGGAACTCCGTGCTCGCACAGGTCGCGGCAGGCGTCCTGGAACACGCGGCGCAGCTCGCGCGCCACGCCGGGCTGCGCGTTTTGCAGCATGATGAGCTCGTAGGGCTGCAGGCTCTCGGCCGCGGTGTAGCTCACCACGTTGCCGCCCAGGCCGGCGGCCAGAATGGCCTTCTTAACCGGTGCTTCGTTGGAGCCCAGCAGTGCCTCAAACAGGATATCCGCCGCGATCGTGCGCTTGCGGTCGAGCGCGCTGCCCAACACAAGGCCCAGGCCCACCAGGGCGTTCTCGGGCGTGGTGACCATCTCGACGCGCTTGTACTCGCAGGTCACGGGCGCCTGCACGCCCAGCGGATTGGGCGCCAGCGCGGACGGGTCCTCGCCGGCGGCAACGGCTGCGTCCATGCGGCGGCTTGCGGCACTCGGCTGCGACAGACAGCGCTCGTCCAAAAAGGCCAGGGCGCGGTCCACGTCCAGGTCGCCGTAGAGCGTGATGTAGGAGTTGGAAGGATTGTAGTGGCGCGCGTGTGTGTCCAGGAACTGCTCGTAGGTGAGCGCGGGAATCGCGTGCGGGTCGCCGCCGCTCTCGTGCGCATAGGCGGTGTCGGGATAGAGCGCGGCGTTGACGGCGTCGTCCAGCACGCTCATGGGGTCGGACAGCGCACCCTTCATCTCGTTGAACACCACGCCGTTATAGCGCAGCGTGCCCTCGCGCAGGCTCGCGGAGCTGCTGTCGCCTTCGCCCTCGGCGCTCTCCGGCAGGTCCAGCTCGTAGTGCCAGCCCTCCTGCTCAAAAATGGTGGGCTTGGTATAGATGGCCGGGTTGAACACCGCGTCCAGGTACACGTCCATCAAGTTGTACAGATCCTGCTCGTTGGTGGTGGCAACGGGGTAGATGGTCTTGTCGGGGTAGGTCATGGCGTTGAGAAACGTCTGCATGGAGCTCTTGATCAGGTCCACGAACGGCTCCTTGACGGGAAACTTGGCCGACCCGCACAGTACCGAGTGCTCAAGAATATGGAACACGCCGGTGGAATCGGCCGGCGGCGTCTTAAAGCCAATGGCAAAGGCCTTGTTCTCGTCATCGCATGCCAGGTACAGCAGGCGAGCGCCCGAGGCGGTGTGGCGCAGCACGTAAGCGTCAGAGTCGAGCTCGGGCACGGTCTCACAGCGCTCGACGGCAAAACCGTGACAGATGGTACCGGGCACCAGCAGTGCGGTAGCAGCGGCGCGCGGGTCGGTTGAGGTGGTGGGCATATGCAGTCTCCTTTGACGCCCCAGCGGGGGCGAATCGAGTCGAATCCTCGAGAGTATACCCATATGGGGCCGCAGCTCTGCGGCGAACTGGCAACGGTATTGGTGGACGGCTGTGCTGGGTTGACGGCGCATGCCGCGGGTAGCCGCTGTACCACGCTAAAGTGAAATAACACCCCGTTTACCGAATCATTTAGGAAATATATGGACTCCTAAAAAGTTCTAATACAATATAAATCAACTATCTATAAACTGCTGATTCCTTGCAAAGGTATGGTTGATATGGTTGAAGCAAATAGCGTTATCCCCCTGTACAAACAGATTGTCCGTGCGCTTTCTGATTCGATCGCCAACGGCACGTACCGTCCGGGAGATAAGCTCCCGACCGAGGCGGAGCTTATCGAGCAATTTGGCGTGAGCCGAATAACGGTTCGCTCCGCAATTAAAGAAATGGAAGATGCTGGGCTTGTTGAGAGAGCCCGCGGCAAGGGCACGTTCGTTTCGTCGGACACACAGATGTATGCCGCGGACGACCGTGAGAGCTTTACCCATTCGTGCCAACTTGCGGGGAAAAAGGCGTCTACCAGGGTTCTCGAAATGGGCTGGGACTTCCCAAGCCTGCGAGACGCGAAGTTCCTGGGCGTAGACGATACCCAAAAGGTATTGCGTAGTCGTCGTCTGCGCCTTGTGGATGGCAAGCCCACGATGCTGGAAACCAATAGCTATTCCGCTGCGCTTTCTTTTTTGGAGCACGAATCCCTCGATGATTCGCTGATGGCAGTACTCGATCGCCAGGGGATCAAGATGGGTCCCAACACGCGTACGCTCGAGGTCTGCTATGCGAGCGAGCTCGAGGCGGCATACCTTAACGTGGAGCTGGACTCTTCGCTGCTTCTGTTTGTCGATAGACGTTATGCTCCAAGCGGCGAGCCGCTTTTCATCTCCCGTCAGGTGTACTGCACCGAGCGACTGAAGTTCTACTTGTAAATTAGAGATAGATTGGTCGGTTTACCGACCAATTGTTACCGTTCGCGGATTTGGAAAATAGACACACCACGTAGGGCAGATTGCTAATATACTTTGTTATGACAATATAGTACGTCCTATTGGTATTGGAGAACTATGAATAAGATATTGCTAGCGAGTCATGGTTATCTCGCCCAAGGCATGAAAAGCTCTCTGGAGATTCTGATGGGCACCAACGACCGAATCGAGTGCCTGTGCGCCTATGTCGATGACGATTCAAGGGACGTCGCGGCGTTGATTGATGCATGGATGGAGACGAGGGACCCTGCCGACTCTTGGTTTGTCGTGACTGACATCTTTGGCGGCTCTGTAAACAACGAATTCATTCAGAGACAGACCACCGGATCGTTTACGTTGATTACCGGAATGAACTTGCCGCTGCTGGTGGAAATGGTTACACAGCTGGATTCCCTGGATGCGGACAAGGCCAAAGCCGCGGTCGAGGGGTCGCGTCCGTTTATTCAGCTTTGCGAGGCGGCGGACATGCTTGCCGGCGCCGAGGAAGAAGAGTTCTAGTTAGTTCTGGTTCGAGCCCTAGCTAAGGGCCACGCCTGTCATTCCTTTATCACGTGCGGAGATGATAACGATGATTAAGCTTACGAGAGTTGATTACCGACTGATTCACGGCCAAGTTGCCATGTCCTGGACTCACGCTTTGGATGTAGATTGCATCCTGCTTGCCAGCGATGCCGTGGCAAAAGACGACATGAGAAAAGCCGCTTTGAGGCTAGCTCGTCCCAACGGCGTGAAGCTCGTCATAAAAGACGTAAACGCTGCTATCGAGGCGCTCAACAGCGGCGTTACCGATAAGTACTCGCTGTTTATCATTGTTGAGACGATTGAAGATGCCTATCGTCTCGCTAAGGGTTGCAAAGACATCAAGGAGATCAATTTGGGCGGAACTCGAAAGTCTCCCGAGACCACGCTTCATCCGACCCCCGCGATCTTTGCGACCGAAACCGATGCCGAGCATATCCAAGAGCTTGTCAACGATGGCGTGGTTATCGAAATCCGTCAGGTCCCCAATGACTCAAAGGTATTTGCCAAGGACGTTTTCTAGCTGGAAACATGCCATTGTCTGGCATTTATTAACTAGGTCCTCCTTTCTTAAGCCCGTCGATTATTTGATCGGCGGGCTTTTTATTAAAGAAAAATCAAAAAAATCTGAAATAGTTCTTGCATAGTTAGTTATATAAAGTATTATAACGTCATGGGATGAATGAAGGGTTCATCCAAGTGAGTTAGGAGTAAGGGATGTTCAATTTCGATGAGCCTCGTTACGAGAAGGTTGTGAGCGATGCCCTCGCTCTCCGTCCTCAGATTGAGGCTGCCGTGGACAAGGTCTGCGAGCAGGGTTATTCCAACATCTTCTTCATCGGCTGCGGCGGCACCTGGGCCCACACGCTCCCGATGAAGTATTGGGTCGAGACCACCACGGCCGACGTCGACGTCCACTGCGAGATTGCCGCTGAGTTCCTCGCATGCCCGCCCAAGACCTTCAACAAGGACTCGGTCTGCGTCTTCTCCACCCGTACCGGCACCACCCCCGAGATCATCGAGGCCGCCAAGTTCTGCCAGGAGCAGGGCGCCCGCACGCTGATGTACGTCTCCAACGACAACACCCCGGCCACCGAGTACGCCGATTACAAGTTCTTCAGCTTCGCCGAGGACGACGTCCTGTGCGAGGCCATCTACACCTACCAGATCACGCTGGTCGCCCGCTTCCTCAAGAACGCCGGCGCCTTCCCCAAGTACGACACCTTCATGGAGGAGTTCGGCAACATCGCTCCGTACCTCATCAAGGCCAAGGACGCTCAGGACGAGCGCTGCGCCGCCATGGCCGAGGACTTCAAGGACACCGATTACCACATGGTGATTGGCTCCGGCATGCTCTGGGGTGAGGCCTACGACTACGCCATGTGCATTCTCGAGGAGATGCAGTGGATCAAGACCAAGTCCATCCACGCCGCCGAGTTCTTCCACGGCACCATCGAACTGTGCGAGGAGGGCACGAGCCTCATCATGCTCTACGGCGAGGACGACACCCGTAAGCTCATGGACCGCGTGGACAACTTCACTCACATGCTCGCCGACGAGAAGGGCGTCCATGTCCGCGTGAACAAGTTCGACACCGCCGAGGTCGAGCTGCCGTTCAGCGACCCCGAGTTCCGCAAGATCGTCTCCCCGATGGTCACCTACACCATCACCGAGCGTCTGAGCTGCCATCTCGAGCACGTCCGTAACCACCCGCTCACCACGCGTCGTTACTATCACCAGATGAACTACTAATCCTCTCAAATTGCTGCGGTTGTCTGCAGGCGAGCTGCGCAGAATGCCTCGCCTGCAGACCTGTTTCTGGGGTTGATCGAAATGGTTATCCAGTATCTTCTAGTTGCACTGGTCGCATTTATTGCGTCCATGGACGAGCAATTATTTGGCATTACGATGCTTGGTCGTCCGCTGTTTACGAGCCTGTTCGTCGGCTTGATCCTTGGCGATGTCCAACAGGGCGTTATCGTCGGCGCTGCTTTGGAGTCCATGTTCATGGGTGCCATCATGGTCGGCGCGGCGGTTCCTCCCGAGGTCTATGCCTCCGGCGTGCTTGGCTGCGCGTTTGCCGTCATTACGGGTACGGGCACGGCAACTGCCGTCGCGCTCGCCCTTCCCGTCTCCGTCTTCCTTCAGGTGTGGCGCAACTTCTGCTACGCCGTTCCGGGCGCCTTTGCCTGCAAGAAGATTGAGACCGCTCTGGCAAATCGCGATCTTGCCAAGGCAAATCTGTACCATCTGACCATCGTGCCGCTGTCGATTGGCATTCCGTCTGCACTGCTGGTGTTTTGCTCGCTGTTCTTTGGTGCCGACCTCATCAACAATGCGCTCAACGCGATTCCGCAGTTTGTGATGGACGGCCTCAACGTTGCATCCGGCGTCATGGTCTGCATCGGCTTCGCACTTCTTATTAGGACCATGGGCGATAACAAGCTGCTTCCTTGGCTGTTTCTGGGATTCATTATGGTCATCTACCTCAAGATGGACGTTATCGGCGTCGCCGCAGCTGCCATTTGCGTCGCGCTGCTCCTGGCCTTCCGCGAGGGCTCGTCCGGTTCGCAGGCGGTTGCTGCAGATGAAGAGGAGGACTTCTAATGGCTACCCAGAACGCCGACCTCAAAGAGGCCAAGAAGGATGCGATTATGACTCCCGATATGTATCGGAGCATGTTCCTTCGCCAGTTTACGAGCCAGTGCTCTCAGTCGTACGACAAGATGATGGCAATGGGCTTCATGTACACCATTCAGAAGCCCCTGCGAAAGATCTATCCCAACGACGACGATTACTATGCGGCGCTCGATCGCCATACCGAGTTCTTTAACATCACGCCTCATGTGCTTCCGTTTGTAGCCGGCCTAACGGTTTCGATGGAAGAGCAGGCGGCTGCCGATAAGAACTTCGACACGTCCTCGATTAACGCCATGAAGGTCGGCCTCATGGGACCGCTTTCCGGCATTGGCGATTCGTTCTACTGGGGTACGTTCCGCGTGGTCGCCGCCGGCATTGGTATTGGTATCGCTTCGACGGGCAACCCGCTCGGCCCCATCGTGTACGCGCTCATCTACTCGGTGATTAACTTTGCAACGCGTATCGTCGCCGCCCATCTGGGATACGACCTGGGAACCAAGTTCCTGCAGCAGTCCGAAGAGAACAACCTTATGTCTCGCATGACGCATGCTGCCGGTGTCCTCGGAATGACCGTTATCGGCGCCATGATTGCTGCACAGGTCTCACTGTCCACTGCTTTGACCTTTGACGTGGGTGGTTCGGAGATTGTCCTGCAGGATCTGTTCGATTCGATCTTCCCCGGTCTGCTGCCCTTGCTGGCAACCTTTGCCTGCGTCGCCCTGTACAAAAAGGGTGTCAAGACCATTTGGATCATCTTGGGCATCTTTGCGATCTGCATCATCGGAACGGGCTTGGGAGTGTTCGCGGCGGCGTAATGTTGACTGCTATGCTCGCGCGTTGGATAACTAACTGACCGTTTGAAAACGGGGTTCGGCGTAAGGCCGGCCCCGTTTTTTGTTTGAGGGATTTTCCGACCGTCCAAAAATCCAGGCTCATGCATCACTCACGTATCTCTCATCTCTCATTCGTCACTAATACGAGAGATAACTGAAAGACGAGAGATAAATATGAGAGATAACTGAGCAGCAAGGAGACAAGCAATCATGGTATTGTCTCAATACTGATTGTTCTACCAGCAAAAACATGTTTAAATGAAACAGATGACAGACATCTTTTCTTTCATCTCTCACTTATCTCTAATATGAGAGATAGCAGAAAGATGAGAGATAATTACGAGAGATAACTGAGAGACGAAGGAAATCTATTCGTGGCATTCTCCGCCGGGCCGAGCGAAAGGACATGCAGATGAACGAAAACGAGCTGACCGGTCTGCTCGAGTCTTTAAGGCGCATGGGCTCGGACGATCTTAACGTCGAGGTCAAGGAGAGCGCCACGACGCTTTCCCGCGACGTATGGGAAACGGTTAGTGCATTCGCGAATACCGCTGGCGGAATTATCGTGCTCGGCGTGAGCGAGCGCGCGGGCTTTGTCCCGGTTGAGAACTTTGAGACCGAGAAGGTGCTCAACCAATTCGTAGCGGGCATGGGTGATGCCGGCGGCCGCGGAAAACTGGCCAATCCGCCCAAATACACCATTGAACGCGTGGAGCTTCAGGGCACCGTGGTTCTGGTCATCGCGATTGAGGAGCTCGACCCGTCGAGCAAGCCTTGTTATGTCATAGAGCGGGGCGCTCAAGGCGGCAGCTACAAACGCATCGATGATAAAGATGTTCCGCTCTCGTCGACCGAGGTCCTGTCCTTGTCATCGTATGAACGGACGAGCCCCAGTGATCGCGATGCAGTACCCGGCGCGGTCGCAGGCGATCTTGACGAGGCCCTGGTCGACCGCACGATAGAGCGTGCTTTCTCGCTGACACCCCGTGCAATGCGCGGCGCGCCGGACAAGAAAACGAAGCTGGAGCGCCTGAATTTCCTCGACTCCCAGGGCAATGTCACTAAGGCCGGACTCCTGGCTGCGGGTGCCTATCCTCAGCAGTTCTATCCCAAGCTCTTTATCGATGTGGCGGTCTATGCCGGAACGCAGAAGGGCGCGGCGGGGTCGTTGAGGTTCATGGACCGTACGATCTGCGAGGGAACGTTGGGCGAAATGATCTCGGATGCCGTCGCGGCAGTCGCTAAGAATTTGCGGCGAACCTCGACGATCCAAGGCGTCTCGCGTGTCGACTCGCTGGAGATTCCCGAGGAAGTCCTGCGCGAGGCAATCGCCAACGCCGTAATCCACCGAGAATACGGAGATCGGTTCTGTGGGCAGTCGATCGCTGTTGACGTCTTTGATGACCGTATCGAGGTGACGAACCCCGGCGGCCTATACGGAGGAAAGACTCGCGAGAACCTGTTTGACGGCAGCTCCCGATGTCGCAATGCGACGCTTGTGAAGCTCATGTCGCTTGTCCCATTGCTCGACGGCGCGGGCTCGCCTGCCGAGGGTAACGGGTCGGGCATTCCAATGATGCTCGATGCCATGCGTGCGCAAGGTCTGGCCGAGCCATTGTTTTGCCCCGGTTTCGACCGGTTTAAGGTTGTCCTCTACCGAGCGAAGGTTGAGCAAATCGATCATGGCGGGGACTTAATTGTGGCGGCACTCAAACGCTACGGCGAGCTGGGGACGCGTGAGCTGGCAGAACGTACGGGGCTTACAATTTCCCAGGTTAGGTCGCGCGTCAACGCGCTCATTGCTCAAGGCGAGCTTGAGCCCACGGCGCCGGCGACGAGCCGCAACCGCAAGTATCGACTGTTGGAGCGCGTGGGATAGATGCGTTAGTGGACGAGGCGACCCAATAATCGACCCTCGATTGGCGCCCACTAAGGTAAAGCGGTTGTTGCCCAGTCGACGGTGATGCTAAAGACTCGGCTTACGCCGGCATGGCCCCGAACCCGTCTATCAGGAACAGCCTGAGAACCAGCTTGATGACATTTCCCGGTTTGACTTCTGCCGCGTCAAAGACGTGGCGCTCGGCGAGCTCGCTGCAGTATGCATAGATGTCGCGGATAAGGTCCGCGCCCGAGAGCGTAAACATGTAGCCTGCGTCCGAAAGCGCATTGGGCGCGGCAGGCAACTTGGCCATGTGACAGAACGTTTGCAGGTCGGGCGCCATAACGTTCTGGTAGTCGAGGTGGCCGTTGGCATCCTGCGCGGCAAGCTCCAATTGGCGCACAAAATCCAGCGCCGCCGCTAACACAAAGCTCGGCGTAGGCGCATTGACGTCCTGAGTGGTCGCCACAAGCCTGCCCGCCGCCTGCGTGACAAGCCAAGCGACCTCGCGCTGGCAACGCACGGCCTTGCGCGTAACCGGCTTGATGGACGAAGAAGAAACGCTCCCCTTAGGCGGATTCGAAGCAGCCATAAGACCCTCCCATGAACAATCCGGCCCAACAGGCCCGGACGAAACACGTGCTACATCAGTATACAGGGGAGTGGGGTGGAAAAATGGAGTCGATAGCGTGACTGCCGGCTCCGGATTGCTTGCCTTAGAGGCCGTACACTTCGACCATAGCTTCGCCAATGCGATGGGGCACGCCGGTGACGAGCGCGT
>URGF01000052.1 GCA_900547285.1 uncultured Collinsella sp. | reverse complement strand
TGTGCGGTGAGCGGGGCCGAACAGGTGGCGCGGGCAGACTGCATCCTGCTGCCGCTCCCGCTGGACGAGAGCCGCACCCCGCTGGCAGAGCTGCTGCGTGCCGCAAAGCCCGGCGCGGTGGCGCTGGGCGGCAGGCTCTCGGCGCAGGCAAAGGCCATCGCGCAGCAAGCGGGCGTGGAGCTGGTGGATTACTATGCGCGGCCGGAGTTGGCCATCTACAATGCCATCCCCACGGCGGAAGGGTGCATCGGCATCCTGCTGCGGGAGAGCACCCGCACCCTGTGGGGCGCAAACATCCTGCTGCTGGGCTTTGGCCCGGTGGGGCGGGCGCTTGCGGTGCGTCTGGCGGCGCTGGGTGCGCCGGTGACCGTGGCGGCACGCCGCCCGGTGCAGCGGGCCATGGCAGAGGAGCGGGGGCTGCGGGCGGTGCCGCTGGCGCGACCGGCGAGGAGGCCTAATATGGCCGAGCTGACGCCCCGCATGAAGGAGCTCGTCCAGCCCTACTTGGCCGGCATTGAGCCCTACGATCCCAACTTTACGCCCACGCGCATCAACCTTTCGGCCAACGAGAACACCTATCCCGTGTCGGCTGGCGTGCGCGAGGCGGTCGACGCCGCCCTGGCCGCTACACCGCTCAACCGCTATCCCGATCCCATGTCCAACGATCTGCGCGACGAGCTTGCCGCTTGGCATGGTGTGGCGCGCGAGAATGTCTGCGTGGGCAACGGCGGCGACGAGCTGCTCTATAACTGCCTGCTGGCGTTTGGCGGCGCGGGGAGGACCCTGCTCAACTGCCCGCCGTGCTTTAGCGAGTATGCGTTCTTTGCGTCTCTGTGCCAGACTGAAGTGCGCGATGTGTGGCGCGACCCGGCGACCTTTGAGCTCGACCAAGCGGCTGTGCTCGCAGCGGCGCCCGAGTGCAACCTGGCAATCGTGACCTCGCCCAATAATCCCACGGGCGATGTGGTGCCGCTCGACTTTGTCGCGGCCCTGTGCGATGCATGCCCCGGCATGGTGATGGTCGACGAGGCCTATGTTGAGTTTGCCGACGATTCGTTTGGCGCGGCAACCACGGCGCAAGGCCTTATCGCCGAGCATCCCAACCTGGTGATTCTGCACACGCTGTCCAAGGCGTTCGGCGCCGCCGGCACGCGTCTGGGCTATGTGATCGCGGCGCCCGAGGTCATCGATGTGTTCGCGGCGATTCGCCAGATCTATTCGGTCAATGTGCTGAGCCAGGCCGCAGCGCTTGCCTGCGTGCGTGCCCGCGATGCGTATGCACCCGTGGTGGCGCAAGTTACATCCGAGCGCGAGCGCGAGTTGTGCGCCCTGCGCGCAATGGCTGCCGAGGGCATGCCCGTGGAGGCATGGCCGAGCGCGGCGAATTTTGTGCTCGTGCGCACGCCGCATGCCACGCGCGTGCGCGAGCGTCTGCGCGACGAGTATTCGATTCTGGTGCGCGACTTTAGCTACGCGCCGGGGCTCGCGGACTGCCTGCGCATTACCGTGGGCACCCCGCAGGAAAACGACGAGGTGCTGGCCGCGTTTGCCGCGCTGGTGAAGGAGGAGATGTAGATGGACCGCTATGCCGAGGTAACCCGCAAGACGGGCGAGACCGACATTGTCGTAAAGCTCGACCTGGACGGAAGCGGCGTGTGCGATATCTCGACCGGCGTGCCGTTTTTCGACCACATGCTCAACGCTTTTGGCCGCCATGGTCTGTTCGATCTGACGGTGCACGCGGTGGGCGACGTGGAGGTCGATGCGCACCACACCGTCGAGGACACGGGTATTGTGCTGGGCGAGGCGTTTTGTCAGGCGCTGGGCGACAAGGCGGGCATTACGCGCTTTGCCGACGCGGCGATCGCCATGGACGAGACGCTTGTGATGGCTGCTGTTGATATTTCGGGCCGCGGGCAGGCCTACTGCGAGCTGCCCGTGCCCACCGAGCGCGTGGGCAGCTTTGATACCGAGCTGGCCGTCGAGTTCTTCTACGCCTTCGCGCGCGATGCCAAGCTCACGCTGCACGTTTGCGAACTGGCGGGCGGTAACTCGCATCACATTATCGAGGCCGCCTTTAAGGCCGTGGGCCGCACGATGCGCCACGCCTGCGAGCTCGATCCCCGCGTGCAGGGCATCCCCAGCACCAAGGGCTCGCTGTAACCTACCAAAAAGGGACAGGTTTTGGATGATGGGAAGAGGGAGGGTCGCGTGGGCGAACCGAAGATCGTGGTGGTCGACTACCACAAGGGCAACTTGTCGAGCGTCGTGCGCGGGCTTGCGCGCGCCGGTGCCGCCGCCTGCACGTCGGACGATCCGGAGCAGATCCGCAACGCCGACGGCCTGGTCATCCCGGGCGTGGGCGCGTTCTATGACGCGATCGCCTTTATGCGCCAGAGCGGCGAGGCGGACGCGGTGCTCGATGCCGTCGCCGCCGGAACTCCGCTGCTCGGCATCTGCCTGGGCCTTCAGCTCTTTTTTGAGCGCGGCAACGAGGGCGTGCCTGCGGACGAGGGCATGGCTGCAGACGGCAGCACCCCTGAGCAGTCTGGCGGCCCCTGGGTCGATGGCCTGGGCATCATGCGCGGTTCGTGTACGCGCTTGGAATCGAGTCGCCTGAAGGTGCCGCACGTGGGCTGGGACCAGGTGCACATGACGTCCGCCGGTGCGGCCGATCCGCTGCTTGCCGGTTTTGCCGAGGGCGCCAACATGTACTTCACCCACAGCTACGCGGTGGCCGACGACGTCGATGCCGCCGATGTGTTGGCGCGCACGCACTATACACGGAGTTTCCCGTGCATCGTGCGCCATGGCAACGTGTGGGGCTGCCAGTTCCATCCCGAGAAATCCTCCGCGCTGGGTCAGCGCATCCTTAAGAACTTCGTCAACATCATCGAGGAGGTCGGCCGATGATTCTGTTTCCCGCAATCGATCTGATCGGCGGCAAGGTTGTACGCCTGGAGCGCGGCGACCGCAGCCGCTGCAAGGTATATTCCGACGACCCTGTGGCTGTCGCCCGCTCGTTTGCCGAGCAGGGCGCTAGCTGGGTGCACGTCGTCGACCTGTCCGCTGCCTTTGGCGAGGACGAGGACACCTGCGCTGCCAACTCGGCGGCGATTAAGGCCATCTGCGGCGTCGACGGTCTGTCCGTGGACGTGGGCGGCGGCGTCCGCTCGCTCGCACGCATCGACGAGCTGGCCGGCTATGGTGCTCGCCGCATTGCGCTGGGCACCGTGCTGGTGACCGAGCCGGGTTTTGCCGAGGTGGCAGCCCAAGGCTTTGGCGAGCTGCTGGTCGCCGACATTGCCGCGCGCGACGGCCAGGTTAAGGTGAACGGCTGGCGCGACGGCGCGGGCGTGGCACTCGACGATGCCGTGGCGCAGCTTACCGAGCTGGGCTTTAAGCATCTGGTGTATACCGACATCGCGCGCGATGGCATGCAGACGGGCATCGATGTGGCGGCGTATCGCCATGTGGCCGAGGTCGCGGGCTTTCCCGTCGTGGCTTCGGGCGGTATCTCGACGCTCGACGACATCCGCGCACTGGCCGCGGTGGGTGAGGTCGCGATTGAAGGCGCCATTACCGGCCGTGCGCTCTACGAAGGCAACTTTACGCTGGCACAGGCGCTGGCCGCCGCCCGAGGGGAGGAGTAGCCCATGCTTACCAAGCGCGTGATTCCCTGCCTGGACGTCAAGGACGGCCGTGTGGTCAAGGGCGTCAACTTTGTGAGCTTACGCGATGCGGGCGATCCGGTGGAGCTGGCGTGTGCCTATGACCGCGAGGGTGCGGACGAGGTCGTCTTCCTGGACATTACCGCCACGAGCGACGACCGTGCGACGACTATCGAGATGGCGGCGCATGCGGCCGAGGAGCTCGCCATTCCCTATACCGTGGGCGGCGGCTTTCGCGACCTGGCGGGCATGCGCACCATGGTTGCCGCCGGTGCCGACAAGGTATCGCTCAACTCGGCGGCCGTGCGCGACCCGTCGCTGATCAGCCAGGCTGCCGCGGCGTTTGGTAGCCAGGCCGTGGTCGTGGCGATCGATGCCAAGCGCGTCGGTTTGCCCGGCGCATCCGGTGCCGACAAGTGGGAGGTCTTTACCGCGGGAGGCCGCAACGCCACGGGTATCGACGCGGTGGCGTGGGCCGAGGAGGCGGCTCGTCGCGGCGCCGGCGAGATCTTGTTGACCAGCATGGACCGCGACGGCACCAAGGCTGGCTTTGACCTGGCGCTCACCCGCGCTGTGGCGCGCGCGGTGCCGATTCCGGTGATTGCGAGCGGCGGCGTGGGCACGCTCGAGCATTTTGCCGAGGGCGTGATCGAGGGCGAGGCCGACGCCGTGCTGGCGGCGAGCGTCTTTCACTTTGGGACGTTCAGCATTCGCGAAGTCAAAGAGTATATGGCCTCTCAAGGTATTCCTGTGAGGCTGGACTTCTAATGCTGCGGCTTGCCCAGGCACCCGACCTTCCGGCTCCAACCCTCCTCGCGTACTTAAGTACGCGTCGTCGGGCTTGTCGCTCGGAATCTCGGGCACCTGGACAACCCTCGCCGACCGGCGATGTTTAAATTGGGGAATTGAAATGAGAGAAATTACTACTCCAGCGGATCTTAAATACGACGCCAAAGAATTGATTCCTTGTGTGGTTCAGCAGTATGACACCGGCGAGGTGCTTATGGTTGCTTGGATGAACGAGGAGTCGGTGGGGCTGACGCTCAAGACCGGTACCACGTGGTTTTGGAGCCGCAGCCGTCAGGAGCTCTGGAACAAGGGCGCGACGAGCGGCAATATGCAAGAGGTCAAGGAGCTCTGGGCCGACTGCGATAACGATACACTGCTGGTCGAGGTCGACTCGCCGGGTCCGGCCTGCCATACCGGCAACCGTACCTGCTTCTTTAAAAAACTCGCGTAGGGCGGGCGCTCGATTAGACGCTCGGCCACCAGAAAGGATTGAACCATGGGTGTGCGCACCGCAAACGTTCAGGATGGAAATATCGGTGAGACGCTGACAGGTCTGGCCGAGGTGATTCACGGTCGTCGCGATGCGTCGCCACAGGAGAGCTACACCGCTCGTCTGTTGACCGACGTCGAGGACGAGCTGCTCAAGAAGCTTGCCGAGGAGGCGAGCGAGGTCATCATGGCCTGCAAGGATAACGACCACGATCACATTCGCTATGAGGCCGGCGACCTGGTCTACCACTTGCTCGTGACGCTTGAGCGCTACGGCATCACCCTCGACGAGTTGGCCGGCGAACTCAACGCCCGCCGCCACTAGTCGTTTGGGACAGTCTTTGTTGGTGTAACGGGGTCATGGAAGTTGCGGTGAAATAGGGACTGTTTAAGCGCTTCATCAGGCAAAACAATCCCTATTCCACCGCAACTTATGAAGGGATGGCTAGTCGAGGGGCGTGGGTTCCCATTCGCCGGTGGGGTGGGGGATGTCGAAGGTTCGATAACCGCAGTCGTAGGCGTGGGCTTGTGCCTCGTGGATATTCCAGCAGATGTCGCAGGCGCGGTGCGCGTCCGAGCCAAAGGTGATGGGTACCTCGGCATGGGCGAAGCAGCGCAACAGCCCCGTCGAGGGGTAATAGTCGTCGAGGCCCTTGCGCGGTGCGGCGGTCGAGACCTCAACGCGGCGACCTGTATCGTGGGCGCATTCGGCCATCTGCCCCCAGAACGGCGTCGGGTCAAAGTCGGGCGCAAAGCCTTCCTTCGAAAAGCGCATGACCAGGTCGGGATGGGCCATTACGTCAAAGTTGAGTGAGCTTTCGCAGGCGCGGCACCAGTCGTCGACGTAGCGCTCCCACACGCCGTGTACCCCCAGGTTTTCCCAAACATGCAGGTTGGTGTCATCATCGATCCAGCCGCAGCGCGAATCGGGTGTATCGGGGCGAGCGACGTCTTCCGTTCCCGCCGCACCCGCGGCACCGGCCATGATATCGCCCGGATAGCCAATCCAGTGCACACTGCCCAAGCGCACTATGGCACTCGCGGACCAGCGCTCAACCAGAGGCTCGCAACCTTCGTACCAGTCGCATTCAAAGCCATAGATAAAGCTGAGCTCCGGCGCGATCTGCGCGGTGAGCTTGCGGGCGTCCTCAAAGGCCAGACGATGTGCCGTCAGGTCACCCTCGACAACCTGTACTTCGCAGTTGGCGTCCATGCTGACGGGCAGGGTGAGGTGATCGGTCGAGACCATGACGCGGCAACCGGCCGCAGCAGCGGCGCGAACGTTGTCCTCAAACGAGGCATGTCCGTCCGAAAACGAGGTGTGGGTGTGGCAATCGACCAGCGGGCATGCGGGCATGGCGACTCCTTTGCATTTGGCGAATCCGCTCCATTGTAATGTTGCAGCTCTCAACACGCCGCGCGCGCCGGAGCTCGAAATCGATTGAAAAGGCTGCGCGGCGCGGCCTCGCTTGCTCCAATACATGTACATCAGCCTCCAAAAGCTGCAAATAATGACATGTTTGGAGGCTGATGTACATGTTTGGCCGGGGCGGTGGAGTGTCGGTTTCTTGTCGACAAGGAAAATCGCGCTCATCACGCGCCGTCACACTCGCGCAGCCTGCGATGTGCTAGCGTTTGGGTGAACAAAACGAGCCCGCGCGGAAAGGATCCAGACCGTATGCAATGCGATAGCACATCCCCGCTGTCTCGCGAGACTGATGCGCCCGAAACTATCGTCAAACTGGAGTGCGACATCGATGATGCGTCGCCCGAGGTGCTTGCCTACGCTGCCGATTGCCTGCGCAAGGCCGGCGCCCGCGAGGTGCATTGGTTGCCGCTTTACTGCAAAAAGGGCCGCCCCGGCTGGCAGCTGCAGGTAATCTGCTCGCACGATGATATCGAGCGCTTGCAGACGATTATCTTTTTGGAGACCACGACCAACGCCATTCGTCGCCAGGTGATGGAACGCGTTTGCCTGCCACGCCGCTTTGAGCGCGTAACGACGCCATGGGGCGAGGTATCCGTTAAGGTGGCGACCCTGCCCGACGGCAGCGAGCGCGCGGCTCCCGAGTACGAGGATTGCGCCCGTCTTGCCCGCGAACATGGCGTGCCGCTCCAACGCGTGATGCAGGCGGCTCAGAGCGCGGCGCTGCGATTCGAGTAACACGGTAGATGGGCTCCGCATCCGCCGGACCCCGTATTTAGCCCCCATCAACCCCATTCGAAAGGATCTCCCCATGAAATACCTCATCGCCTCCGACATCCACGGCTCGGCATATTGGACCGAACGCCTTTGCGCCGCCATCGAGTCCGAGCAGCCCGATCGCATTGTGCTGCTGGGCGACCTGCTCTACCACGGCCCGCGTAACGACCTGCCGCGCGACTACGCTCCCAAGCGCGTGATTCCGCTGCTCAACGCCCTGGCCGACCGCATCATCGCGGTGCGCGGCAACTGCGACGCCGAGGTCGACCAGATGGTGCTCGACTTTCCCATCATGGCCGACTATGCCACGTTATTCGACGAGAACGGCCGCGAGCTGTTCCTGACGCACGGCCACGTTTTTGGCGCCGGTATGCACAACAGCGTCGACCACGCGCCCGCGCTGCCCGAGGGCTCCGCGCTCGTCTACGGTCACACGCACATCAAGGTCAACGAAGCGAGTGAGGAGCATCCTGGTCTGTGGCTCTTCAACCCCGGCAGCGTGAGCATCCCCAAGGACGGTACGCACAGCTACGGCATCTACGAGGGCGGCGCGTTCCGCCACGTGATCATGGAGGAGGACTAGCCATGGCCGAGCATATGGCTCAGCAAAATGCCGAGGGTTCGCGTGACCTGTCCACGCTGGTAGATGCATCGGCCGAGCTGCAGCATCTGGTGCAGACCATCTGGCGTCTGCGTCAGCCCGACGGCTGCCCGTGGGACCGCGAGCAGACGCACCGCAGCATTGGCAAGAACATGATCGAGGAGGCCTACGAGGCGCTCGACTGCATCGAGGCCGACGACGCGGCGCACCTGCGCGAGGAGCTGGGCGACGTGCTCATGCAGGTAGTGTTGCATGCGCAGATCGCGGCGGACGCCGGCGAGTTTACGCTGGCCGACGTGGCGCACGATATCGACGCCAAGCTCATTCGCCGTCATCCGCACGTGTTTGGCGATGCGGATGCCGACAGCTCTGACGAGGTGCTCAAGATTTGGGACGAGGTCAAGCTTGCCGAGAAGGCCGCCAAGGACAAGGCCGTGGCGGCAGGCGAGGCCGCGCCCGAGGGGCTGCTCGACGGCGTGCCCACGCACCTGCCGGCGCTGATGCAAGCGCAAAAGGTCTCGCGCAAGGCGGCTGCCGTGGGCTTTGAGTGGGAGACGGTCCAGGATGTGTGGGACGAGGTCGCCGAGGAGCGTGCCGAGTTTGAGGCCGAGGCCCCTGGCTCGCCCGAGCGCGAAATGGAGTTTGGCGATCTGCTCTTTGCCCTGGTCAACGTCGCGCGCAAGGAGGGTATCGACGCCGAGAGCGCCCTGCGCGCGAGCACGGCCAAGTTTCGCCGTCGCTGGGCTGCGATGGAGCAGATGGCGGCCGATGCCCACGTGGATCTTGCCGAGCTTTCGACCCACGGCCTCAACGACCTGTGGGATGCCGCAAAGGCGGAGGAGTAAGACTGCGGGAACGACGGGCTGACACGCCTCATCGTTCCCGCTAAATTTTTCGAAAATCAAGTGTATCCCTCGGCTAACTTAGGGCATAATGCAAAAAGTGCGACATGGCTAACTTACGGAGACGCACCGATGGTGCACGGTCAGCCGGTCGCTTGCATCCACTACGTTTCCAAGTGAGAGGGAGACAACATGAGCGATATTTTGGACGTTTACGGTCGCGAGGTGCTCGACAGCCGCGGCAATCCCACCGTCGAGGTCGAGGTTGTGCTCGAGGACGGTAGCTTCGGTCGCGCGATGGTGCCTTCGGGCGCTTCGACCGGTGCCTTTGAGGCTTGCGAGCTGCGCGATGGCGACAAGGGCCGCTATCTGGGCAAGGGCGTCTCTCAGGCCGTCGAGCACGTCAACAACGAGTGCGCCAATGCCGTCGTCGGCCTCGACGCCTTCGACCAGCGTGCCGTCGATGCCGCGCTGATTGCCGCGGACGGTACCCCCAACAAGACCAAGCTCGGTGCCAACGCCATCCTGGGCGTGTCGCTGGCCACCGCGCGCGCCGCTGCCGAGTCGGCGGGCCTGTCGCTGTACCAGTACCTGGGCGGCGTCAACGCTCACCTGCTGCCCACACCCATGATGAACATTCTCAACGGCGGCGTGCATGCCGACAACAACGTCGACTTCCAGGAGTTCATGATCATGCCCGTGGGTGCTCCGAGCTTTGCCGAGGGCCTGCGTTGGTGCGCCGAGGTCTACCACACCCTCAAGGGCGTGCTGCACGAGGCCGGCCTGGGCGGCGGCGTGGGCGACGAGGGCGGCTTTGCCCCCAACCTTAAGACCAATGCCGAGCCGTTCGAGTACATCACCAAGGCCGTGGAGAAGGCCGGCTTTAAGCCCGGCATCGACTTCATGTACGCCATGGACCCGGCCTCGACCGAGTTCTACAACGCCGAGACCGGCATGTACGAGCTCAAGGGCGAGGGCGTGGAGTACACGAGTGCCCAGATGGTTGATTACTGGGAGAAGCTCGTCGACACCTATCCCATCATCTCCATCGAGGACGGCATGGCCGAGGAGGACTGGGACGGCTGGGTTGAGCTCACCCGTCGCATTGGCAACAAGGTGCAGCTGGTGGGCGACGACCTGTTCGTCACCAACACCGAGCGCCTCAAGAAGGGCATCGAGCTGGGTGCCGCCAACGCGATCCTGGTCAAGGTCAACCAGATCGGCACGCTCACCGAGTCGCTCGAGGCCATCGAGACCGCCAAGGAGGCCGGCTACGCTTGCATCGTGAGCCACCGTTCCGGCGAGACCGAGGACTCCACGATCGCCGACCTGGTCGTGGGCGTCAACGCCGGCCAGATCAAGTCGGGCGCCCCGTGCCGCAGCGACCGTATCGCCAAGTACAACCAGCTCATCCGCATCGAGGACGAGCTCGAGGGCAGCGCGCGTTACGCCGGCAAGGCCGCGTTCTACAACATTCGCTAGGCACGCGGAGGCCGCGGGGGCGGGGAAGACTCGGATTTGCCTTGCTCCAGCCGGGCGCTGTTGAGCACCATTGGGCGCTGGGCCATATGACTCAGCGCCTTTTTTATGTCGAGCAAAGGCTGGCGAAGGCGGTGCGGGCGCTCGTGCTATAACTAGAATACTTAGCGCAAACAAACCTCAACCGCACAAGGCGCACATGGATCAGATTTACGACAACAGGTACTATTCCGCCGGTTCGCGTGAGCCGTCGCCTCGCCGTGCGCGCACGGTGCAGCTCGGTGGGTCCGCCTACGCCGGCGCCGACCGCTCCATGCAGCGCCCGACAAGTACCTCGCGCCCCAATGCTCAAGTGAATACTTCGACAGATGGACCAGTGCGCCCGGCACGTTCGTCGCATGCTCAGCGCTCGTCGGCTCAAACGCACGATAGGTCGAGCAGGCCTTCGAACCGTTTTTCGGGCTCGGACTTTATGCACTACGCCAACGACAACGCGGTGGTCAAGGCGATCTACGACTTTACCCACGGTCCTCAGCGAGGGCTATTCATCGGCATTGTCGTTGCCCTGGTGCTCGTGAGCCTGTATTTCCCCGTGCGCGACCTGTACGTGGCAAAGCGTTCGAGCGATATCTTGACCAAGCAGGTCGAGATTCGCCAGCAATACAATGATGGGCTGCAAAAAAGCGTCGACAAGCTGCTCTCGGAGGAGGGTATCAAGGATGCGGCATCCGAGGACCTGGGCTTGGTGATGCCCGGCGAGAAGAGGATTGAAGTGCAGGGCCTGGACGGCGATTCGGATGCCTCGTCGAGCCAGAAGTCGTCGAACGCCAAGAAGGCCAGCGAAGTTGCCAAGGAAATCGAAGAAGTCGGTAAGGACGCGCCGTGGTACATCCAAGCGCTCGACATGCTGTTTGGGTTTAACGGCGTCGAGGGCCAGACGGTCGTGTCCAACGGCAAATAGCGCCCGGAGGGGAGCCCGCAATGGCAGATTGCAAACGCTATAAGGTAGCCGCGATCGACCTGGGAACGGTGTCGTCGCGACTGGTGCTGGCGCAGGTCGAGGCCGGGGCGATCGTGGAATCGTCCAAGCATACCGAGATCACCGACTTGGGCGAGGGCGTGGACGCGACGGGGCGCTTTTGCGAGGCGGCCGTTGAGCGCGTGCTCGCTGCGTGCCGCATGTTTGTGGACGAAGCCCGTGCCTTTGGGGCCGCGTGCATCTGCACCACGTGCACGAGCGCCGCACGCGATGCGTCCAATGCTGCCCTGCTGCTGGACGGCCTGCGCGATCTGGGGCTCGAACCGCAGGTGATTCCGGGCGAGGTTGAGGCGCGCCTGACGTTTTTTGGCGTAGCGCACGACTTTGCAGGCGAGCGCATCATCGTCGCCGATTCGGGTGGCGGCTCCACGGAGCTCGCGACGGGCGTCTATGCGCCTGAGCGCGGGGTCTTTGCGCTGGAGGGAACGCGCTCACTGGACATCGGTTGCCGTCGCGTGACGGAGCGGTTTTTCTCGGCGCTGCCGCCCGCACGCGGCGAGCTTGCTGCCGCTGCCTCGTGGGCAGGCGAGCAGTTCGCCGCCTATTTTGAAGGCCTGCCCAGCGACTTTGAGCGCGCCGAGCGTCTGGTCGCGGTGGGTGGCACGGTGACTACGCTGGTGGCTCTGGTCCACGAGCTGGAACCGTACGATTCGAGCTTTGTTCACCTACGCGAGCTGTCGCTGGAGCAGGTCTCGGCCGCTATCGAGCGCATGTCTGTGTTGGACGCGGAAGGCATCGCCGCGCTACCGGGTGTACAGCCCAAACGCGCGGGCGTGATCTTGGCTGGCGCCGTGGTGATCCGCGAACTCATGCGTGCCGGCGGCTACAAGACGCTCACCGTAAGCGAGAACAGCCTACTCGCCGGTATGGTCGCCACCATCAACGAAACCCTCGACGGCGAGCTACCCACCATTGGCTGGACCCCTACTCTCAGCACCCTCTAAATAAGTTGCGGTGAAATACGGACTAAAATCGCCCTTTCGGGCACCAAACAGTCCCTATTCCACCGCAACTCAACAGCCGGCACCTGGGGACGTTCCTTTTAATATGAGCAGGACATTGTCAAGAGGCAAAATCGGGCCT
>URGF01000051.1 GCA_900547285.1 uncultured Collinsella sp. | reverse complement strand
CGGCAGCACCATGCGCCGCGGCGCCATGCCGGCGCCCATCGCAGGTGCGCCCGAGAGCATCAAGCTCTTCTACCGTGTGGTTTGCGCGCCCGACCGCATCAACGACGATCTGCCACTGCTCCTGTTTTTGCAGGGCGGCCCCGGCGGCGAGAGCCCGCGTCCGCTGTCACCCACAAGCGACGGCTGGATCGAGGAGGCCGTCAAGCACTTCCGCGTCGTCCTGCCCGACCAGCGCGGCACCGGACGCAGCAGCTGTGTAGACGGGCGCACGATTGCCGCACTGGGCGAGCGTGCCGAGGCAGCCGGCGCCGATGCGGACCGCTCGCAGGCGGACTTCCTCAAGCGCCACCTCGCCAACTCCATCGTGCGCGATTTTGAGTACCTGCGCCTGGTGGGCTTTGGCGGCAGGCCCTGGGTCACGCTCGGGCAGAGCTACGGCGGCTTTTTGACGCTGAGCTACCTGTCGCTCTTCCCCGAGGGCGTGGCGGCAAGCTTTACCTGCGGCGGCATCCCCCACGTACCGGCGAGCGCAAGCGAGGTCTACGCGCACACCTTCCCGCGCATGGCTGCCAAGACGCAGCAGTATTACAACCGCTACCCCGCCGACGTCGAGCGCGTGGCGGCCCTGGCAGATGCCCTCGAGGAGCAAAAGCCCGTGCTACCCGACGGCTCGCCGATGACGGTCGAACGCCTGCAGCTCATGGGCAGCGACTTTGGCATGAAGCCGAGCTTTGAGCGCATGCATTGGATTATCGATCATGCTTTTGTTGACGGCGACGGCACGCTGGCCTGCGGCGCCTCGGTATCCGACAGCTTTTTGATGCGCGCCTTCGAGCGCACCAACACGCGCACGAATCCGCTGTACTGGACGCTTCAGGAGTTCATCTACGCCGACGGCGACACCATGCCCATTCGCTGGGCCGCGGCAGATGAGAAGGCCCATCGTGCCGAGTTCGACACGCTCACGCGACCGCTCATGTTTACCGGCGAGGCCATGTTCCCGTGGATGTTTGAGCAGATGCCCGAACTTAAGCCCTTCAAGCCGGCGATGGATCTGCTTATGGAAGACACAAGCTGGGACAAGATCTACGACCCGCAGCGCCTGGCGTGCAACGAGGTGCCCCTGCAGGCCGCGGTGTACTTCGATGACATGTACGTGGACTCGGGCATGCAGCTCGATACGCTCAGCCGCGTGGGCAACTCGCACGCCTGGGTAACCAACGAGTTCGAGCACGACGGCCTGCACGGCAGTGTGGTATTCAAGCACCTCTTCGACGAGTCCCTCAACCGCGGAGACCTGCGCCGAATCTTCTAGCAAAGGAGTGTCCCCACCTGCCGGCACAATAGGAACGTCCCCAAGTGCCGGAAAAGGAGAGGCAGCACTGCTGGCAAAACGAGCCGCAGCGCTGCCTCTCTTTATGCAAACACTATCAAGTTGTCCCTATGGATTGCGGGCTTCTCGGCCAGGTCTGCGAGCAGGCGGTTGCTGGCAATCTGGTCCTGGCGGCGGCCGGCGGCGAGCTCCAGCACGTCCGAATCGGCCTCGGCGATACCGCGGGCGACAACCATGCCGCTCGGGTCGCACACGTCGAGCACATCGCCCTCGGCAAACTGGCCATCGACCTCGCGAATACCCACCGCAAGCAGGGAAGAGCCACGGCTGACCAGCGCCTTCGCAGCACCATCATCGACCGTCACCGAGCCATGTGCCTTGTCGCCCAGCGCGATCCACAGCTTGCGGGGTGCGATGTCCAGACGCTCCGCCGGCGGATCGAACAGCGTGCCCACGCTCTCGCCGCGGGCGAGACGCACGAGCGCATCGGGCTCCTCGCCCGAGCAAATCACGCTCTGAATGCCCGCCGTCATCAGGATGCGGCTCGCGCGGATCTTGGTAATCATGCCGCCCGTGCCCACCGATGTGGAAGAATCGCCCGCCGAGGCAATAATCTTGGCATCGATCTTATGCACGACAGGAACAAACTCGGCCGTGGGGTCTTCATGCGGATTGGCAGTATAGAGACCATCGATGTCCGAGAGCGTCACGCACAGATCGGCAGAAACCAGGCAGCTCACAAGCGCCGCCAGCGTGTCGTTGTCGCCAAACTTGATCTCATCGACGGTGACGGTATCGTTCTCGTTGACGACCGGCACCACACCCAGCTCCACCAGGCGAAGCAGGGCGTCGCGCGCGTGCAGGTAGGACGTGCGGCGCGCCGTGTCGTGACGCGTGAGCAGCACGAGCGAGGTGAGCAGGTCGCGCGCATGGAACTCCTCGTCGTAGGCCGACGAGATGATGCACTGACCGGCCGAGGCGCAGGCCTGTAAGCTCGGAAGGTCGCCGACCGGCTTGTGGTCGAAGCCCAACACGGGATAGCCACAGGCGATAGCGCCCGAGCTCACCACGACCAGACGCCAGCCGAGCTTGCGCAGCGCTGCGGCCTGATCGGCAAGTCCGCCGATAAAGGCGCGGTTGACCTTGCCATCGGCACCCACCACCGTGGACGAACCGATCTTTACCACCATCGTTTTATAAGAAGTCGTCATACGTCAAACCAATCAACTGCTCAGCGAACGGCCGAGCTGGCGGCCAAGGGAGTGTGACTCGCCCCTACCGCCCAAGGAATTAGTGAGCCCAGGGAAAGGCAGAGGCCGCGGCCATGTTCTTGCGCACGAGCTCGTCGCGCACCTGAGCCAGGCCCTGCTCCATTCCCACCACATAGGTCTGCGGGTACAGGAAGCGCTTGAAAGCTGCGTCCAGATGATCGAGCGCCCAAGCACAGCGCTCGCGCGCGTCCTGGATGCTCTCACGCGGAGCCACCGCACTGCCATCGCGCACGATCGGCACCAGCAGCTCGCGATACTCAAGTTCGGACACGTCGGTCACCAGGGCGGCATCATTCACGGCCACGAGGGTCTTGCCGCGCGCGGCGCCCTCCCCCGCCAGATGGTCCTCGTCGTAGATCATGTCGCAGACCGGGCCGCCAAAGCCGTCGTAATAACGGCGCACGCGTTGCACACCCGGGATCGTGCGCTTGTAGGGCTGCTCGGAGAGCTTGACCACCGGCGTCCATGGATCTGCCTCGCTCGCACGGCGGGCGGAAAGCTTGTACACGCCGCCCAGCGCCGGCTGATCGTAGCAGGTCGCGAGCTTGGTGCCCACGCCAAAGCTGTCGATGGGCGCGCCCTGGTCGAGCAGCGACTGAATCGTGTACTCATCCAGATCGTTGGAAACCGAGATCCCCACATAGGGCAGGCCCTCGGCATCAAAACGGCCGCGAACATACTTGGAGAGCTTGGCAAGGTCGCCGGAGTCGATGCGAATAGCCGACAGACGCTCGCCCACCGCCTCCATCTCTTTGGCAACCGTAATGGCATGTTCGCAGCCCTCGCGCACGTCATAGGTGTCGATAAGCAGCGTACAGTTCTTGGGGCTCGACTTGGCAAAGGCGCGGAAGGCCTCGAGCTCGGAATCGAAGCTCATCACCCAGCTGTGCGCATGCGTGCCAAAGACGGGAATACCGTAGCGGCGGCCGGCGAGCACATTGGACGTAGAGGAGCACCCGGCAACGTAGCTCGCGCGCGCAACGGCCAGGCCGCCATCGGGACCCTGGGCGCGACGCAGACCAAACTCGGCAACGGGGCGACCGTCGGCGGCGAGCACCACGCGCGCCGTCTTGGTGGCGACAAGCGTCTGGAACCCGACGATGTTGAGCAGCGCCGTCTCGAGCAGCTGGCACTCCAGCGCGGGGCCAGTGACGCGCACCATGGGCTCGCGCGGAAAGACGAGCTCGCCCTCGGGCACGGCGTCGATGTTTACATGCGCACGAAAATCGCGCAGGTAGTCGAGGAATGCAGGCTTAAACATCGCGCCGCCGGCAGGGGCCTGGAGCGAGGCGAGGTAGTCAATATCCTCGGGCGTAAAGCGAAGGTTCTCGACCAGCTCGGGCAGTTCGGCGGTGCCGCACATGACGGCATAGGCGCTGCCAAAGGGATGGTCGCGGTAAAATGCGGTAAAACAACCCTGCTCATTGGCCTTACCGCTCTCCCACAGGCCCTGGGCCATAGTGAGCTCGTACAGATCGGTGAGCATTGCAATGTCGGTGGGATGCGAGATGTCGGTCAAAGCCATGGGGCGACCTTTCGGATGTGTGGTGCAGAATTTGAGGGTTAGACGAGAGCAGAGCATGCGGACATGACGCCCGATGCAAATCGGTTAGAGCAGGCCCATGCTGGTCAGGATCGTGTAGCCCATAAAGACGACAAACGCGATGAGGGCAAGGACAATGATGATTTTTTGAGCCGGCGCCATACCAGGGATCTCGTTTTCGCCCGTAGGCTCCTTGGAGGTGACCATGCGCTGGGCAAAGGTCATCTCGTCACGGCTCGACTTGGGCTCGTCGGACTTGGGACGAGCGGCCTTTTTAGGCTGAGGTTTGGGCGCGGTGGGCGCAGGCTTCGCGGCGACGGGCTCGGGTGCGGGCGCGGGCGCCGATGCGGATGCGGCGTTCGCAGCGGCCTCCTCGGCCTTCGCACGCTCAGCACGCAGGGCAGCCAGCTCCTCACGCTCGCGACGGGCCTCTTCCCGAGCCTCGCGGCGGGCCTTCTCGGCGCGGAGCTCTTCCAACTCAGCGCGCTCCTCTTCGGACAATGGTTGGGACTCAAGCTCGGCCATGGTACAGCCCTTTCTTTTAAAAAAAGCCGCCGACACAATGTCAGCGGCTTATCAAATCCAAGGGTGGAGACGAAGGGAGTCGAACCCTCGGCCTCTGCCATGCGACGGCAGCGCTCTCCCAACTGAGCTACGTCCCCAGGACAAGTCGATATTTTACCTACGGCTCGCCAACTGTCAACGCCCAATAACCAGTCTTTTTGGGGCGGAGCTTTTTTGACCACCATTCGCCCGATGATTTTTTAATCCCCGTCCCAGAAAAATCATCGACGAACGCACTACTTTGCGCTGATAAGAACACCGGTGGTGTCGAAGGCCGGGGTGAAGCTCTCGTCTACAGCGCCGCCCTCTTGCCAGAACATCGTCGTAAAGCCCAGGTCGTCGGCATGGTCGAGCACCTGCTCGTACTCCTCGCGCGTCACGGCGCGTGCCAGGTCGCCGCCCTGCTCTCGCATGAGCGCATTGGGCGTGTACTGGTTCATGACCGAGATCGGCACGTCGCCCACCGTCTGCCACACCAGGTCTAACACGCGGCATGAGTCATCCGCATGCCCCGGCAGCACCAGGTGGCGCACGATGATGCCACGCTTCATGAGCCCGTCCTCGTCCACCAGCTCTCCCCCGCGGCGCTCGATCTCGCGCGCCATTTGCGCTAAACCCGACACGGCCACACGCGGGTAGTCCTGAATATGAGAGAGCGACTGCGCAAGCCCCGCATCGGCATATTTAAAGTCGGTGAGCCACACGTCAACCAGATCGCCGAGCGCCGCCACGGCACTCGCGCGCTCATAACCGCTCGTGTTGTAGACGATTGGGATGACCAGCCCGCGCGCCCGTGCCGCGGCAATCGCCGCCGGCAGCAGGTGCGCGTAGTGTGTCGCCGTCACCAGGTTAATATTGTTCGCACCCTGGTCCTGCAGCTCCAACATAATCTCGACCAAGCGCTCGGGCGAAACCACAAGCCCAAAATTGCCCGTCGAGATCTCGTGGTTCTGGCAATAGACGCATTTGAGCGAGCAGCCGCTAAAGAAGATCGTGCCCGAACCGGCCTCGCCCGAGATAGGCGGCTCCTCCCACATATGAAGCGCCGCGCGGGCCACCTTGAGCGTGTCGTCGGCACCGCATACGCCGTGCGCGCCCTCATCGCGCGCCGCACCGCAACGGCGCGGACACAAATGGCAGGCGGGCGAAAAAAGTTCGGTCAACGACGTCGGCATAAAAACATGCTCCAAAACAACGATTCAGCAGCTCAAGCGCAAAAGGACCAACCGCACGGACGGCTCGAGCCCAAGGTGCCGTAATCGTCCGACACGATTTTTGTAATGTCAAGACTGGAATCCACAAAGTGCCGCTTTATGATGTAGGTATTCCGCCCCCCGCGGAGCAACTGGGTGAACCGTCGCGTTTATTTAGGGAGCCCACACAGTCGTACCTAGTACAGGTATCCTTCGTTGTTAAGGACGCTGGAACGGTCGATGAGGGCACCCACCTGTTTTAGGTGGGTTCATTTTCGTAACGTGGGGGGTGGTTTTCTTTTGCCGAAAATCACCATTACAGTCCATATGGATTCCCGCCGGCATCCCGACAAGCCATCGACGACATCCCAATATCTGGTAAGCGCGTGATTATCGCTGCGTGCAATTACATGCACCCCCCTTGGTCGAGTATTATGGTTCGGCTATGCCCTTTGCGCATGGCGTTCTTCTGACCTTTTCCTTCGACGCTTGGCGGTTTTTAGATTCATGGCTTCATCCCCGAGCTACATACCGTACCTATGCGTGGCAGCGGCGGCCTTTATCACGACCTTCCTCGCGGTGCCCCTGGTCAAGCGCTTGGCAATTAAGCTCGATGCCGTCGACTATCCTTCTAAGCGCCGCATCAACACCAAGCCCATCCCGCGTTTGGGCGGAACGGCGGTGTTTTTGGGCCTGGTCGTTGCCTGCATTGTGCAAATCCTAGGCACCTGGCACCTAGGCTGGCCACCCGTCCTGGTGCCGCACCCGCGCCTTCACATTAGCTATCCCATGCTGGCACTCTCCTTTACCGTCATCTTTGCAACCGGCGCTATCGACGACATCTTCCAACTCAAGCCCAAGCAAAAGCTGGCCGGACAGGTCCTCGCCGCGCTCATCGCCTGTATCGGCGGCTTGCGCATCGGCGTTATCGTCAACCCGTTTGCCCCCGGCGAGATCATGCTCGGATGGCTCGCCTACCCCATCACCGTGATCTACCTGGTGGCATTCACCAACATCATTAACCTCATCGACGGCCTCGACGGCTTGGCCACGGGCATCTGTGGCATCGCATCGTTCACCATGTTTTCTATGGCCGTTCTCTCGGGCCGCATCGACGCCGCCGCGCTCTCCATTGCGCTCTTTGGCGCCTGCCTGGCCTTTTTGCGCTACAACTTCAACCCCGCAAGCATCTTCTTGGGCGACTCGGGATCGCTGCTTCTGGGCTTTGCGCTGGGCTCCATCTCGCTGCTCAACGTGAGCCGCACCGCCGCGCTCACCTCGCTTATCATCCCGCTCATCGTTGCCGGCGTGCCCATCATCGACACGTTTAGCGCCATCGTGCGCCGCAGGCGCGCCCACATTAGCATTGGGCAGGCCGACAAGGGCCACATCCACCACCGTCTGATCCAAGAGGGCTACAACCAAAAGCAGGCTGTGCTGCTCATCTACGCCTGGTGCATCATGCTTTCGGCCGGCGCCGCCGCGATCAACCAGGTCGAGGTGCCCATGCGCGTGCTCATCTTTACCGTGCTCGCCATTGGCTCGGCGGCCTTTGCCAAGCATCTGCATCTGTTTGAGCCCGTGTTGCGTCACCATTACAACAAGCGCACGCACGAGGACGAGCTCGTCACCCCCGACGATCCCGCCTTTAAGCAAGAGGAGCAGGCAGCAGAAGAACGCAAGGAAGAGCGCCACCACAGGCGCTAGGGTAAGCTGCCGAGGATGCGTCCAGACGCCGCCGGCCAAACGTGCAGCCACGCCGCGCCCATCGCACAAGCCGCCGCTCTCCCGCCCCTCGCCTACTTACGACCCGCCCCTCCAATAAACGCGTTATCATCTTGACCCATGAACATACGTTAGGAGCAATCATGCCAAACGAGAACAGCTACGAAGTCGCGCTGCAAAAGAGCAACGCCATTCGCGAGGGCCTGGCCAAAACGCCCGAGAAGTTCACCATGCTCACCGGCGACCGCCCCACCGGCCGTCTGCACCTGGGTCACTACTTCGGCACCCTCAAGGGCCGCGTGGAGCTGCAGAACATGGGTGCCAAGACCAACGTACTCATCGCCGACTACCAGGTCATCACCGACCGCGACACGACCGAGCATATCCAGGACAACGTGTACAACATGGTCATGGACTACCTTGCCTGCGGCATCGACCCCGACAAGACCATGATCTACGCGCACTCCGCCGTGCCCGCCGCCAACCAGCTCATGCTGCCGTTCCTGTCGCTGGTCTCCGAGGCCGAGCTGGCGCGCAACCCCACGGTCAAGGCCGAGATGGAGGCCTCGGGCCACGAGCTCACCGGCCTTCTGCTCACCTACCCGGTGCACCAGGCCTGCGACATCCTGTTCTGCAAGGGCAATGTGGTGCCCGTCGGTCGCGACCAGCTGCCGCACATCGAGCTCACCCGCACCATCGCCCGCCGCTTTAACAACCGCTACGGCAAGGTGTTCCCCGAGGTCGACGCACTGCTGTCCGAGACCCCGCTGCTGCCGGGCCTGGACGGTCGCAAGATGAGCAAGAGCTACGGTAACGCCATCAACATCTCGATGACCGCCGAGGAGACGGCCAAGCGCATCAAGAAGAGCCAGACCGACTCCGAGCGCATGATCACGTTCGATCCCGAGAACCGCCCCGGCGTGTCCGGCCTGCTTTCAACCGCCGCCATTTGCACTGGCCGTTCCGAGGTCGAGATTGCCGAGGAGATTGGCATGGGCGGCTCCGGCCAGCTCAAGAAGTACGTGACCGAGGCCGTCAACGAGTACTTCGCGCCGATCCGCGAGCGTCGTCAGCGCTATGAGAACGATCTGGACTATGTGAAGGACGTGCTGCACGAGGGCAACCGTCGCGCCAACGAGATTGCCGAGCAGACCCTGGCCGAGGTTCAGGACGCCATGGGCATGGTGTACTAGATCGATCTGCTGGTTAGAACTTTCGATTGCTATAGGGCGGGCGCTACGGCGTCCGCCTTTTTTGGTGCCCGACCGGTTCGGCTCTGCCCATTGCACTCCCCCGACAAACAGGAACAGGCCCGCTGGCAGTTAGTTGCCAGCGGGCCTGTTCCCGAAGTACACCGTTGAATCGCACAGAGGGGAGGAATGCGAATCAAACTCAACAGGGCAGGCTTTTTCATCGCCTATTGCCTGCTCCGTTGCTGAATACAATATAGTTCACCGTGGTTTACTTTCTAGTGTGAAACTACTTCACCATACCTTCTCCATAAGTTAGCTCAGGTAAACTAGAACCACCACAAGGGGGGCAGGCACCTTTGTGGTGGTTTTGGCGCGAGCAAGCCGTTAAAGCCCGGCCGGCCAACGACAGGCGCCCAGGTCGACGTGCATGGGGTCGGTAAACGTCACGCCCTCCCCCATTAAGAGCTCACGCTGAGCATCGGGGCCGCCAAACGCAAAGCCCTCGCAAATGCGGCCATCGGCAAACACCACGCGGTGACAGGGAATCTCGCCGGGGCGCGGATTGCCGTGCAGGGCATACCCCACGTACCGCGCACTTCGTGGACGTCCAGCAAGCAGCGCCACCTGACCATACGTGGCGACCATCCCCTCGGGAATCTGCTCGACCACCTCGTACACCCACTCAAAAAAGCCCTCAGACGCCATTGCTCGCTCCCTTCCACCCGGAATAGCATAAACCACCACAAAGGTTCCTGTCCCCTTTGTGGTGGTTTTGGCAGGTGGGCTAGTTAACGGGCTGGAAGAAGGCTACGGCTACGGCGCCGGGGCCTACATGGGTGCCGATGGTGGCGCCGATGGTGTGAACGGGCAGTTCGCCCTCGGTGTGTCCAGCCCACAGTGCCGCGCTGTCCTCGATATACTTCTTGAGCACCGCATCCGAAAGGCCCGTATAGCCGAGCGCCAGCGGCATGGAAAAGTCGATGCCTCCTGCCTTTTCGACCTTCTGGTTGAGCAGGTTACGTCCGTTCTTGGAACCGCGCGCCTTGCCCAGCTGCACGATCAGACCGTCCTCGGCAGCTACAACGGGCTTTACGTTGAGCAGCGTGCCCACGGCGCCGGCAGCAGCAGACAGGCGACCGCCGCGCACCAGGTACTCCAGCGTCTCGAGCAGACCAATAACCACCACGCGGTCACGGACGGCCTCGACAGCCGCCGCGATCTGGGCCGCGCCCTGGCCCTCGTCCACTAGGCGTAGGGCATACTCGACCAGCACGCGCTCACCCAGGGTAACGTTATTGCTATCAACCACATACACGTCGCCGCCCGGCGCCTCGGCAAGTGCGGTACGGGCGCTCTGATTGGTCCCCGAAAGTTTGGCACCCACGGTAATAATCACCGCCTCGTCGCCGGCCTCACGCGCCTCGGCAATCGCCTGCGAAAACGCGTACGGGTTAACCTGGCCGGTCTTGGGCAGCTCATCGCGCTCCACAAGCATCTCGTAAAAGCGCTGGTGATCGATGTCGATGCCATCCATATACACATCGGTGCCAAAGGTAACGGACAGCGGCAAAACACGCAGAGCGGGGTGCTCCGCCGGCGACATATCGCTTGCGGAATCGGTAATAATGCGGACGGACATAACAAATCCTTTCTTGCACAGGTCCCGCGTAGGGAATTTTGACAGCAATGCCCCGGCACGGCATACGCGCTCAAACGGGACGATGCAGTTTTTAATGGGAAGCAAATGCCTTGGCGGCCTTAGATCTCGCGCAGGGTGTTGAGAATCGTGCGCAGCGACGCATACATCTGCTCGCGCTGCTCCACACCCATAGCCTTACCGGTGGTATCGAGCACCTCGCGAATGATGCGGTCCGCCTCGCTCATGCTCTCGCCGCCTAGAGCGGTCAGGCGCACCGGAGCACGATACTTAACGGCGGCATCGCCCGAATCATCGACCTCGACGTAGCCGCCCTCCTCCAGATGCGCGAGCGTGCGCGAGACGGCAGCACGGGTCACGCCTGCCATGCGAGCCAGGTCAGCACCAGTCAGGCCGTCCTTGCTGCGCTCAAGATAGTACAGGCACATAACGTCGGAGCCCTTGAGGCCCAGCCTTGCGCCCTCGGATGTCTTAATGCGCTGGATCTCCTTGTAGAGCCCGCTGATCAGTCCGACAAAGTCCTCGAAACGTGTCTCGTCGTTCTGCTGCATGGGAGACGACCGCCTTTCGCTTGCATGATGCTAACGGGTAAACATCTTAGCCGCACAAGGCAACACCCATACCCAAATATCCCATTTGTTAACCCATCAACATAAAAACCACCACAAAGGGGACAGGCACCTTTGTGGTGGTTTGGGGCATCGAGTTTGATCCGCAGACTTCGCTACAGCTCCACGCAAGGATTGTCGCGGGTCACAAGCGTCTTAACGACAACCGTCGCTCCCAGATAGCGCTCGAGCAACTCAGCCAAGCGATCGATCGCGGCCTGGCAATCCCCCATCCGCTCGGGCTCCACACACTCAATCGCCAGGAACGCATCGGCCGAATCGTCGGACAGCGCCGTGCGAACGCCGTCGCGCCAGTTCCAGCAGCGGCACACGGCGCCCGCATCATCGATGTAGGCGAGCTCGCCGGGAAGCGTCGGGTCATCTGTCTCCTCGCCAAGCGGCAGAAATGAATCGCCACCGTCGGTCACCGCCAACCGCAGATCGCCCTCGATAGCATGTAGATCCTCGCCGCCAACGGGCAGCGCGTAGGTCAGCGACACCGTGTTGTAGATGTCCACCGCGGGCGTAATGTGGCCCACCGGTTTGCCCTTGAGCACGCGCTTGAGCAAGTTCTCGATCGAGCAGCGGGCGCCCTTTTTGGTCTTGAACAGCCGATAAGCCTCGCGCCATGCCTTGACCGGTGCGTTCTCGCTGATAGTATCGCTGGTCAGATGACGCTCCGCATCGATATTGGCGCGGTCGAGCAACGCCGCAATCGCACCCACGTCCTCTTGAGGAATCTGAGCCGCGGGCTTCATGCCCTTTACGACCACAACACCGACAGCCGCCTGCGGAAATAGCTCCCAAAACGAATCCTCGGCAACGAAACTCTTCATGTGCTCTCCCTTCATAGCATGCGCCCGAGCCCGGGTGCCTAAACAAAAAGCGCCCTTACGACGGCCACCTTCAAAGTCCTACGGTGCCGTCACAAGAACGCTTGCGCTGTCCCATCCGGAGAAGGGGACGATATGTCAGGCGTATTGTAACCCGAGTCATCCACGCGAGCAAAACCACCACAAAGGTGCCTGTCCCCTTTGTGGTGGATATGGACTCACGGCGAAGCTAGTGGCGAAGTCCCAGCAGGCCGTGGCCGCGATGACGGGCGTCGGCGTGCACCTGAGCATGCGGACCGGCGGCCTTCACGGACTCGGGCAGGTGCGAGTACTTCTTCTCGAAGTTCTCCTCGAACATCACGGCCAAGTTGTGCGCCGCCTCGTCGTAGCGCGCGGTGCTCTGCCAGTACTGGCGCGGCACCAGGATGCCGTCGGGCACGCCGTGGCACGTGGTGGGAATGTCGACGTTAATGATATCGTCGTGGACGAACTCGCTGTCCTCGATGGTGCCGTCGAGGGCGCGCGCGACCAGGGCGCGCGTGTAGGCCAGCTCAATGCGATGGCCAACGCCGTAGCCGCCGCCGATCCAGCCGGTGTTGACCAGATAGACGCGGGTGCGGCCGCCTGCGTTGTCTTTGAGGGCGAAACAAAAGAAATTTAAAAATTTTATCTTTTCCATGCAATAAAACG
>URGF01000050.1 GCA_900547285.1 uncultured Collinsella sp. | reverse complement strand
CGCCACGACCTCGCCACGCTTGACTTCGAGTGAGATATCCTTGAGCACCTCATTGCCGCCAAACGCCTTACGCGCGCTTTCGATTTTCATCGCTGAGTTAGTCATGATAATAGTCCAGCTTCTTTTCGGCGGCGCCCAGCAGCATCTCGACCACAAAGTTAAAGACCCAGTAAATCAGCGCCGCGATTGCAAACGGCACCATACTCACTTGCGAGGCAACCAGCGCCTTGGCCGTCGAGAACATCTCCCCCACGCCGATGGCAAACGCCAGCGATGTATCCTTGACCAGCGTGATGATCTCGTTGCCCATCGCCGGCAAAATGCGTTTGGCAACTTGCGGCATCACGATGTACAAAAATGTCTGCAGACGCGAGTAGCCCAGCACCTCGGCGGCCTCATATTGACCACGCGGAATCGACTGCAGGCCCGAGCGATAGATCTCGGCAAAGTAGCCGGCGTAGTTGATGATGAACGCCACAACGCACGCCGTCCACTTGGAATCGGGCGTGAGCGAGATGCCGAACACGTAGTACGGGGCGAAGTAGATGGCAAACATCTGTAGCATGAGCGGCGTGCCGCGCATGACCGAGATATAGATGCGCGCAATCCAGCGGAGCGGCGCAATTTTACTCATGCGCATAAACGCCACGGGGATTCCCAGCGGAATCGACCCCAACAGCGTCAGCACAAACAGCTGCAAGCTGACCAAGAATCCCTGGCCAAGCATCTGCATCATGACCTGAATAGACAACCCAAGCTCTCTTTCACAATAACGGAACAGCGAACCCAATGCTAAAGCGGGTTTTCCAGGTGCCCGAGTTTGCCGTGAAAGAGGAGCGCCGCGTACTAAATGTACGCAAGCGACGGTTTGAACGGCAAAATCGGGTGCCTGGGAAAGCCGCTATTTGAGCACCCAGTTGTCGAAGGAAAGACCATAGCTTGCATATTTATCGCACAGGTCCTTGACCGTACCGTCCTCATAGAGCGCCTTGAGCGACTCGGTCACGGCGTCGGCCGACTTGGTGTCGCCCTTCTTAAAGCCGACGGCATAGTGCTCGCTAGACAGCGGCTTATCAAGCTGCGTATAAGCATCGGGCTTGGCGGCAAGCTGATACTGGGCAATCGAAAGGTCGCATGCCACGGCATCGACCGCGCCGCTCTCGAGCTGCATAAAGGCTGTGTTGTACTCACCGATGGTATCGAGCGTGGCAAACGTCGCGGTCAGATCCTTCTGGTCGCCCTCGAGCACATCCTGTGCGGCGGAATCGGTCTGGGTAATCACGGTCTTGCCGGCAAGATCGTCCCAGCTCTTGATACCCGCGTCCTTCTTGACCACGAGCACCTGCTCGTTGAGCATGTACGGCTCGGAGAACGTGTAGTCACCCTCGCGACCCTCCATGGTAAAGCCGTTCCAGATGCAGTTGATGGCACCCGAGTTGAGCAGCGTATCCTTGGCATCCCAATCGATGGCCTCGTATTTGACCTCCCAGCCCTGCTTATCGGCAACGGCCTTGGCCAGATCAAGGTCAAAGCCCGTGTACTCGCCGTCATCGCCCACAAAGCCGTACGGAGGATAGGACTTGTCAAAGCCCACCACGAGCTTTTTGGACTCCGCGGCACCCTTCGTATCCTTGGCCGCGGCAGAGCCGGCAGCAGAGCCCTTAGCGGCACCGCCGCCACAACCGACAAGACCAAGGCCGAGCACCGTGGCGAGCGAGCCGGCTAGACCAACAAACTGACGACGAGACATATCGGTATTCATGGTATTCCCCCTTGGTTGCACTTTAGTTAAGTAAAGTGAGTCATGTAACGTTCAGAATCATACACTTTAGTGAGATGGAGTACAAGGGAGGGTTTGCCCGGCGTGGGCGGGGAGCGGCGCGTAATTAAGTTTCCTGCTCTACAGTCCTGCGCAAGACGGAAAGCACGCATGGAGCACTAGGTTGGAGCACCCGGCTGAGTGGCGCCCTGCGCGGAGTTTAATTTGCTGCTCTACAGTCCTGCTCACGACGGAGGCCACATTAAGTGGCCTCCTGTTCGTGCGGAACTCGCGACAAACTTAACCCCTGCCCCGGTGCCCGGCGGGCAAACGTCGTTGGGCTTATCACTGACACGAATAAACCGCTTGTATATCGTCTGCTGGCTTGGCACGGTACAATACTTGCAGCTTTAATTCATGAATTAGTGGAGTTATTGATGGCAGAATCTCGTGCGGAGCGTAGGGCTCGTCGTGCTTTGATCGAAGCGACTGAAGGGTCGGAGGAGAAAAAACCTTCTAAGAAATCCAAGTCGTCTCAGGATGCGAAGGGCAAGGCTAAGGCCAAGCATCCCGGCTCTCGTCGGAACGAGGATAAGGCATCTCATACTCGCTCCAAGCGCTCGCATAAAGATCGGGTTTCGTCTGCGCGTAAGGCTGTGGACCCCAAGTCTCCCTGTTCGATCATGAAAGCTTGTGGTGGGTGTACGGCGCTCAATCGTCCTTATAAGAAGCAGCTAGCAGCCAAGCAGGCTGCTATGGAGGAGCTTTTTGCCGCTCTTTGCGATCGCGAGGGCATAACCGTCGATCCCATTCGCGGTATGGGCGTCACCCTGGGTGATCCGGGCAAATATCCTGCGCCGCGCGGTTTTCGCCATAAGGCCGCCACTCCCTTTGCCCCTGGCAAAGAGGGCGCTGTCCGCTGCGGCTTTTTTGAGCGCGGCACGCACAGAATCGTTGCCGTTCCCGAATGCCCCGTTGAGGCACCGGGCACCCGACAGGTCCTCAACGGCATCGCGCGCGAGGCCGAACGTCTGCACATTCCCGCCTTTAACGAAGACAAGCACCTGGGCTTGCTTCGCTATGCCGTCGTTCGCTGTGGCTGGCGCACCGACCACATCATGGTCACCCTCGTGACCGCCCAGCGCGACCTGCCGCATGCACAGGATTTCTTTGAGGCCGTCGCCGCGCTCAATCCGCGCATCGTCACCGTCGCCCAAAACATCAACGGACGCCCTGGCAACGCCATCCTGGGTGAGGAAACCCGCATCGTGTATGGCGCCGAGTGCATGCGCGACCAGCTACTCGGCTGCGAGTTCGACATCTCCCCCACCGCGTTCTACCAGACCAACCCGCAGCAGACCGAGCTGCTCTACCAGCTCGCTATCGACGGCATGGATCTGCACCAAGGCGATGTGCTTATGGATGCTTACTGCGGCAGTGGCACCATCGGTCTTTGCGCAGCTAAAGAAGCCCAGAACAAGGGTATCGGCATCATGCTGCTCGGCGTAGAGCGCAACCCGGCAGGCATTGCCGATGCACGCCGCAATGCCGAGCTCAACGGTCTCACCCGCAGCGCCTGGTTTATGGCCGACGATGCCACCGATTACATCCTAGATGCCGCCGACAACAACGAGCGCGTCGATGTCCTTTCCATCGACCCGCCGCGCGCCGGCTCCACCCCCGAGTTCCTCGAAGCCGCCTGCGCACTTAAGCCGCGCCGCATCACCTATATCAGCTGCAACCCCGTGACCCAAGAGCGCGACCTGCACCAGCTCCTCGACGGAGGCTATCGCCTGCTCAAGATCACGCCCGTCGACATGTTCCCCCACACCGACCATACCGAAACCGTAGCGGTCCTCGAACGCCGCTAATTCTCCGGCACAAGAAAGGGGGCGGCCCGCCTGGACCGCCCCCTTCGCTTGGTTTATAAACTCCGCTACATCCCCTTGCGCAGGTCGCACACGCCGGCTGCAGCCATCTCGCGCAGCAGCGTCTCGCGGTCGCGCGTCACGATCAGGTCCAGCGGGAAGTGAATCTCGTCGAGCATCTTGCGCGCCTGGTCGAGCTTGCCAATCGCCATGCCAATATGCGCATCGGTCGAAACGCCAATCCCCACGCCCAGCTCGGCGCAACGCTCGGCAATCTTACGACACACGTTCCAATGCTCGGCATCCGTGCCATGCTCAAGGCTGTGGTTGTTGATCTCGATGATCTTGTGCTTGGCCTTGGCCGCCAGCAGTACCTCATCGATATCGAACGGCACGCCCGAACGACCCGCATGCCCCAGCATGAACACCTTGGGGTGCTCCAGGGCATTGATGTACATCTGGGTCGTTTGGGCGAGCGTCGCGCCTTCGGCAAACTGCGGGTTATGCACGCTTGCCACCAAATAATCCAAATTACGCGTCACCAAATCGAACAGCGAATGCTCACGACTATACGAATCGCCGGCGATATCGAGCGAAACGGGAATGTCTTCGCCAAACAAGCTGCCGTCCAGCGAAACGATATCAGCCTCGGCACCACGCAGCACCAGCACGCCGCTCCAAATGCGCGGCCAGATATCCTGGTTAATAAAGAATTGGAAACTGCGCAGGTCATTGGGACAAGGCGTAACCATCGAGCTTAAATGATCGGCGGAACCGAGCACCTGAAGGCCGCGCTCCGCCGCCCAATAGATGTTCTCCTCGATGGTTGAGTACGCATGCGCAGAGAACATCGTATGAGTATGAATATCACAAGAAAGAAGGTAGGGCATCGGGTCTCCTTGTCCAGTATGGCCGTCGCGTATATTCATTGTACGCATAGCTTTCGGCAGTCGTAAAACTGCTTCATCCCAATCACACAACGGCATAGACAACGGGGTCTGGCTTAAAACCAAACCCCGTTTCACGTAAAACATTGTAAGCAGAGCGCTTTACTTTCGACGATATTCGTCGGCCAGTTGCTTCCAGGCAGGCAACGAATTGACGATGGTCTCGTAGCTCACACAGTAGCCAAGGCGGAACCAGCCCGGCATGCCAAAACTATCCGAAGGCACCGCGAGCAGTTCGTACTTCTTCGCGCGCTCGCAGAACGCATTCGCATCGGGCTCCAGCGCCTTCACCCACAAGTAGAATGCACCATCCGGCTCAACATAGGTGTAGCCGTACTCCGCTAGTGCATCGGTAAGCGCGGTGCGGTTGCGCGCATAGGCCTCGACATCACTCGGCTCATCGATGCAATCGATGGTCACGCGCTGGAAGAGCGCCGGTGCACACACGAAGCCCAGCGTACGGGCGGCACCGGCAACGGCGGGCATTAGACGAGCTGCCTGAGGATTCGTATTGGGAACCAGGATCCACCCGACGCGCTCGCCCGGTAGCGAAAGCGACTTGGAATACGAGTAGCACACGATGGTGTGCTCGTAGATCGAAGGCACCCAAGGCACCTCGGCGCCATAGACAATCTCGCGATACGGCTCATCCGAGATAAGCATAATCGGGTTCTCGGGATCGCGCTGAGCGTTGGCCTCGCGCAGAACATTGGCCAGTCGCGTCAGCGTGTCGCGTGTATATACGGCACCGGTCGGATTGTTGGGTGAGTCGATAATGACGGCAGCGGTCTTGTCGGTAATCGCCTTGAGCACGTTATCCACGCTCAGCTGGAACGAATCTTCATCGGCAAGCGCCTCGACACACGTACAGCCGGCCTTCTCAATCCACACGCGATACTCCGGGAAGTACGGGGCGATAACAATGACCTCGTCACCCGGGTTCGTAACGGCATTGAGCGTGCAGGTGAGCGAAGCCGCGGCACCCACCGTCATAAAGACGTCCTTGCCCTCATAGCTCGTGCCAAAACGGCGGTTGAGTGACTCGGCCACGGCGGTACGGCACTGCGGCAGACCCGGTGCAGGCGTGTATCCATGCAGCTGGTCGCTCGGCAGCTCCAAGGCCTTCTTAATGGACTCAGCCACGGCGGCAGGTGCCGGAACGCTCGGGTTACCCAGCGAAAAATCGAATACGTTCTCCGCACCGATCTGCGCCTTGCGCTCAAGGCCATAGCTAAAGATCTCACGGATGATGGAGCTTTCCGCACCGCGAGCATACATAGTTTCGTTGATCATCTGTTCCCCTTTCGCATAGGCGCTATTGTACGCTTTAGCCAACTAGAGCGCCACAATGTTGATTGGGGACAGACTTAAATGCGTGAAAACGCTCATTTAAGTCTGTCCCCAATCAACATATCGCTCAAAAGAAAAAGCCTCCACAGGTTTCCCCGCAGAGGCTTTCGCTACAAGAACTATTTGTCGGCGTCGGTGTTGCCGTCAGCGTTGACAGCATTGCCATCACCGGCATCATCGGATGCGGCTTCGGCATCCTCCTGCATGGCCGCCTGCGCAAAGGCCGCGGCATCAGCCGCCAGCTCCTCCTCGCTCATACGAGGCGCGCGCTTCTTGGTCGGCATGCCGGCCGCCTTGGCATTGCGCTCCTCCTTGGCCGCCAGGATATCGCCCTCGCGCTCAAGGTAGGCGTCCCACTCGTTATCGAGCAGGGCATTCACGGCATCGCCCTCGACAGTCTCGCGCTCAAGCAGCACCTTCGCCATCAGATCGAGCTGATCGCGACGGGCGTCCAGGATCTCGACCGCACGACGATGGGCCTCACGCATAATGCGCTGAACCTCGATATCGATGCGGCGCGCCGTCTCCTCGGAGTAATCCTGGTGATCGGCGTAATCGCGACCAAGGAATACCTGATGCTGCGCCTCACCAAACACCTGCGTTCCAAGCTCCTCGCTCATGCCCAGGCGCGTGACCATCTCGCGCGCCATCTTGGTCGCGCGCTCCAGATCGTTGCTCGCGCCCGACGTGATGTCGTCGCACATGAGCTCCTCGGCAACGCGACCGCCCAAGAACACGGCGAGCTCGTCGAGCATCTCGTTCTTGGTCTTGAGGAAGTGATCCTCCTGCGGAAGCTGCAGTGTGTAGCCCAGGGCCTGACCGCGGCTGACGATCGAGATCTTATGAACCGGATCGGAGTGC
The DNA here is from genome assembly GCA_900547285.1 of uncultured Collinsella sp. Lineage (GTDB taxonomy): Bacteria > Actinomycetota > Coriobacteriia > Coriobacteriales > Coriobacteriaceae > Collinsella. The sequence continues at coordinate 5,856 of URGF01000050.1, read as the reverse complement.
TCCAGGATGTGGCCCACCAAAGCGTGACCGCTCTCATGGTAGGCAATCGTGGTGCGCTCGGCTTCGGTCATCACGCGACCCTTGCGTTGCGGTCCGGCAATCACGCGCTCCATCGACTCCTCGACCTCGTCCATCGAGATCACAGAACGATGACGGCGAGCGGCCAGCAGCGCAGACTCGTTGAGCAGGTTCGCCAAATCGGCACCAGTAAAGCCAACGGTCATCTGGGCGAGCTTCTCAAACTTAACGTCCTCGTCCATCGGCTTGTTCTCAGCATGCACGCGCAAGATCTGCTCGCGGCCCTTCACGTCCGGACGGTCGACCGTAACCTGACGGTCAAAACGGCCGGGGCGCAGCAATGCCGGGTCCAGAATATCGGGGCGGTTGGTCGCGGCGATCAGGATGACCGACTCGCTTTCCTCAAAACCGTCCATCTCGACCAGCAGCTGGTTGAGCGTTTGCTCGCGCTCGTCGTGACCGCCGCCCAAGCCAGCTCCGCGCTGACGTCCCACGGCATCGATCTCGTCAATAAAGATGATTGACGGAGCCTGAAACTTGGCCTCCTTAAAGAGGTCGCGCACGCGGCTGGCGCCGACACCTACGAACATCTCGACAAAGCCGGAACCCGAGATGCTAAAGAACGGCACGCCCGCCTCGCCGGCAACGGCCTTGGCCAGCAGCGTCTTACCGGTACCCGGAGGGCCAACCAGCAACACGCCGCGCGGAATCTTGGCGCCCAGCTTGCGATAGCGGTCCGGATCGCTCAAAAAGTCGCGAATCTCCTCGAGCTCCTCGACTGCCTCGTCCACACCGGCAACATCCTCAAACTTGACCTTGGGGCGCGTTGCCTCGTTGGTCTTGGCGTTGGTCTTGCCAAACTGCATGTTCCTGTTGTTGGCGCCCATCATCTGGCGCATAAAGTAGAACATGATGGCGATCAGGGCGATCGTCGGAAGCACGCTCATCGCCAAGTCGCCCCAAAAATCGGGGTCATTGGTGTTGACGATGTACTTGGTATCGGGGTGCTCCGCCATAAGCTCGGCAAGCGAATCGGAGCCGACATAGGTCGAGGAGAAGCTCTTGAGCTCGCTCGTGTCACCCTTGTCCTTTTTCGTCTTCCAGTAATGACCCGCCACGCTTCCGTCTTGAACCGTATAGGTCAAATCTTCGACGCGATCCTGCTTAATGGCGTTGACCATCTCGCTCGTCGCGAGCTTTACGGTATTGCTGGAGCTGGCAAAGCCGGAGCCCATGTTAAAGAAGGCGTAGCCCAGAAGCGCGCAAGCCAAAATAAAATACAGCCAGCCCGTACGCGTGGGCTTCTTGCCTCCGGGCATCCCCGGGATCTTAGGCTCCCGGGGAGTCTGGGAATTGTTATCGTTACGGTCGTCGGGCATCTTACGAATAAACCTCCGGTTTCAAAATGCCCAGATACGGAAGGTTACGATAGCGCTCGGCATAGTCGAGGCCGTAGCCCACCACAAAGGCATCGGGGCAATGGGTTCCAACATACTTGGGCGTGACGGCCGAGGTACGGTCCTCAACGTCCTTCCACAGGAAGGCGGCAACCTCCAGCGAAGCGGGCTTGCGGCTCTCGAGGTTCTTCATCAGATACTTGAGCGTCAGGCCCGAGTCCAGAATGTCCTCGACGATCAGCACGTCGCGACCGCGGATGTCGATATCCAGGTCCTTAATGATACGCACGATGCCCGAGGACTTCACACCGTCGCCATAGCTCGAAACAGCCATGAAATCGATGTTGGTCGGCAGCTCGATCTTGCGCATCAGGTCGCCCATAAAGACCACGGCGCCGCGCAGGACCGCAATCAGCACCAGATCCTTACCCGCGTAGTCGCGAGTAATCTGCTCGCCTAGGCGAGAGACGATACCGTCGATATCCTCCTGCGTAAACAGAACCTTCTCGATATCCGGATGTTGAGAAGCCATGACAACCCTTTCTTGTGCTTATCGCCCACGCACCGCCGCATGGACGCGAACTACACATTCTAGCAGCGCACGGGGTATATTTACCAGCACGTGCGCCATCAGCGCGGGAATACCGTCAACGTCGCACAGAATAGCTGGCGCGAAGCGCTATTCCGCATCGACCACACGAAGCAGATATGCCACGCGCGTTGCGGCCGTGCATTTAAAACGCTCGTCCGCGCGAACGCCCGCGACCCATACTACGGCACCTCCCGGAGCCGTTCTTACCACGGGTACGCCAGAGCGGTCTGAAACAGGAATGCGCGCCTCGTTTAACAGGTCTGACACTTTCTTGCTTCGGCCGTTCATCCCCAACGGGCACATCACGTCTCCCGGCACAGGGCTATCCACCCACAGGCGCGCCGATCGTGCCTCGGTGGGAATCTCCCCGCGCGAGCCGGCTAACATCCGCTCGCTATCGCGGTCGGCAAACCCCAGGGCCGCCGCATCCACCAAGGCCGCAACCTTTCCGGCAGCAGCAAGCTCGCGGGCACGGTGCACGATATCGCACCCCGGCTCCACAGCCATCGGCTCCGCTGTCAGCATATGCCCCGCCCCCAGCGGCAGACGACCGGGAACGGAGATCCAATCGGCCACTAAACCCTCGCGCGCCGCCGGGGCCTTGAACGCCAGCGTGCCAAACTCCACACGGGCATCAATTCCCGCAGGAAGCGTAACCGAGCCCGAGCCCGCAGCGACGCAGGCGAGCACGCGCTCCACGTGCCGCATCTCCGGTCGCGCGTCGGGATCGATGCGCTTAATCGCCAATCGCACGATACGCCGTGCAATCACAACCTCAGCGGCGGCAAGACGGCGCGCATCGAGCACCAGTGCGCCCGCCGCTTCCTTGCGCAGGCAGCTTCGAAACGCCTGTGCCGAAAGCTGGGAAAGAAAGGCGTCTTCGTCGCCCAGAATTTCGCAAGCGGCGCCAATCGTCTTACAGACGCTCGCGTTGCGCTGTGCCACCACCGGCATCACCCGATGGCGTACATAGTTGCGCAGGTACGAAACGTCCTCGTTGCTTTCATCTTCCCGCCATGGCTGACCGTGCACCTGCAGATAGCTCACGAGCTCATCGTGCGTGAGGTCGAGCAAGGGGCGAACCACAATGTTCCGACGGCGCGGAATGCTCGATAGACCCGCGGGACCCGACCCTTTAATGGCATTCATCAAAAATGTTTCCGCGCGGTCCGACGAAGTATGCGCGGTACAGATACGAGCCGCCGTCCGCGGTGCGCCCGATTCGGCACAAAGTTCGCGAACGTATCTCCGTGCCGCGGCATAGCGCACCTCGCGAGCCGCAGCCTCGATATTGCCCGATTCGTCATCAAAATAGGCATGCTCAACACACAGCGGCAAACCGTATTGTGCGCACAGGTCACGTACAAAGGCCTCGTCGCCATCGGATGCCTCCCCGCGCAGATGATGGTTTACATGCAGCACGTGCAATCGCTCGCGCGCAATGGGAGCGACGCCGCGCCCGTCCTGGATATCCAGCTTTGATGTGCAAGCCATAAGGAGCAGCGCCGTCGAGTCCGCACCGCCTGATACCATGAGCACTACGGGGGCAGCGGCCTGCCGCGTTGCCAGGGCGCTCTTATCCGTCCTCGGCGCGGCATGATGTCCATAGTGCTGAGATACCGTTGGCATTCGCTTCCTCCTCTATTCGTCCGCACTCATTGTATCCTTTGGAATCTTATGTCTCGCTTGCACCTTCATATCCTCGGCAGCGGCTCAAAAGGCAACTGCGCACTCGTCGAGGGACCTCAGGGGCTCATCATGATCGACAACGGCCTGTCCCGCCGCGAGACACTTAAACGCATGGCGGAGCTTGGCCTCTCAGCAGACGACGTCGCCGCTCTTGTAATCACTCATGAGCATGGAGACCATATCAAGGGGCTCGATGTATGGTGCAAGCACTGGCATGGTCCCCTCTTTGCCAGTAGGGACACCCTTTCATGCAAAGAAAACCTCGCGCACCTGCCCGTGGAGGAATTTGACCCCGGCGACACACTCCCCATTGCCGGCATCCAGGTACAAACCTACTCAACATCGCACGATGTCATCAATCCTGTCGGCTATCGATTCAATGCTCTCGATGATTCCATTGGGTTTGCCACCGACACCGGAGAGTTGTCGAGCAAGGCCATAGGCATCCTCAAAGACTGTCGAGTTCTCGCGCTCGAAAGCAACCACGATGTAACTATGTTGCGCGAAGGACCGTACCCACGCTTTCTTCAGGAGCGCATCCTGTCCACAAAGGGGCATCTCTCCAACAACCAAGCCGCCGAAGCCGCGCGAGAACTTGTTACCGATCGCACAGAACAGCTCATCGCCATGCACATCAGCCAGGACAATAATCGCCCAAGCCTTACCGTCAAAAGCTATGCCAACGCGCTTGATGCAAGTTTCGATGATGAACTCGGCAGCTCAGCCACCTGTCTTCAAGGGCCACGGAAGCTCTCGATACGCCCTGCAAGTCAGTATCAACCGACAACTATTCAATAGCCCACTCAAGACAAAAAAAGGGGGCTGGGAATCACTTCCCAGCCCCCTTAATTCATACTCTCGATTGAAGTAGAGCCATCGTTAGTCGATAGAAATCTTCGTGACGTTCTTCTTCTCGACAATCTTGGGAACCGTAACGGTCAGGATGCCGTCAGCATACTTAGCCGAAAGGCCCTCGCTCGAAGCGTCCTTCAGATACACGCCGCGCGTCGCGCTGTACGAGCCGAACTCCTTCTGGAGGAAGTTCTTGCCCTCGTTTTCGGCGCTCTCCTCGACGTTCACACTGATCGACAGGCGACCCTCATTGAGCTCGACGTCGATGTCATCCTTGGCGACACCGGTAAGATACGCCTTGACCTCGTAGCCATCGCCCTTGTCCTCAACGTCAACGGGGAACGCCTTGGAGGCAATCGAGCTATTCGCCAGGTCGGTCATGTCATCAAACAAATCGAACAGCGAACTTGCAGAAGGACGGACGCCAAAAACCGAACGATAAGGAACCATGCTTGCCATGTTTACCACTCCTTGTAAGGACTGCCGAGCCATCTTCTAGGTGGTTGGGACTTCTTTTGACGCTCTTATATATGCCCACCCAGTGCTCATATATACATCGACTATAAAGTTTTTTGAGTCCAGTACTATAAGCATATCTAAGTGTGTATGACACAGGTTTTAGTAAGGTTAAGGTTCTTTGAACCAGAGCTTAAATAACAAGTATGTTCGCAGCTACAAATAACAAGGGGCTTACAATGAGCGCGTACACGTTGTTGGTAACGAGCTAAAGGGCATCATGGACGACCAAAACCAGAACAATATGTTTATGCCGGAGCAGGACGAAGCATCCAGCCCGCAACCGATTCGATTCCATCGCCCCCACATCTCGCAAGAGCCTATCAATGACCCAGAGCCCAAATATGTGACAAGAAACCGATATCAAACACTCGAAGAAGCGCAAACGGGGCGCAAACATATGGGCGTCGCCTCGGGAGACCCTGTATATCTGAAAGACGCACCATTATCTAAAAACAGCGCAGCTAGTGATGAGCCGATGAAAGCATCCGCCGCTCATCAACAAAGAGGGCCTCGACCCAAGCAAACCTTGACGCATTCGGCTCGCTATCTCGAAACGCCAAAACAGGGAAAGTCAATCTTCGTTTCGTCAAGTAAACGACGCAAGCAGCATCAGCTGACAATTCTGCTTTTGACCATTGCGGCCATAGCAGTTGCCCTTGTTATACGATTTATTTTCTTTAAATAAAGGCTCAATACCGAAAACAACAAGATCGTCTGGTGTAATTGAGTCATTTACACCCCGTAAACGCAAAAAAGGGGGAGGCCGCGAAGATCGGAAGAGCACACGTC
>URGF01000049.1 GCA_900547285.1 uncultured Collinsella sp. | reverse complement strand
AGTCGGGAAAGGCATGCCTAACCAGCGTAGACTTACCGCTCTGCCTAGGCCCCGTCAACGACACAACAGGAAACCAACCCGCCATGCGAATGAGCAACTCATGCAAATCCCTGTTAATGTACTCGGCCATATCAACGCCCCTTATAACGCTGTTACCATAATCGTATAGTATCATTTGCCATAATCTTGCAGTAGCGTTTTCCATAATCTTGTAGTAGTGTTTTCCACAATCTTATAGTAGCCCAGTTCAAAAACGTTATTTATAGAGCCGAAATCTCAGACCCTAAATAACAATAGCCACCACAATGGGAACTGTCCCCATTGTGGTGGCTTGCAGGCGAGTTGACTTATTCGACTATCGCGGGCCGGCCGTGTCCGAGTCTAGAGCGTGGCAAGTCGCTTGGATTCGCGGACGGCGAGGGCGATGGAGATAAGACCAGTGATGGCGTCAGCCGCCACCAAGGCAAACCAGACACCCTGAACGCCCATCATGTTGCCAAGCAGGTACATAAGCGGCACGGAGCAGATCACGTAGCGGAGCAGACCGGTGAACGTGGCGATACCCACCTTCTCAACCGCCTGGAAGTACATCGACATGGTCATGGCAAGATAGCCCAGAGCCACGGCCAGGATAACGATGCGCGTGGCGTTGGCGGCAACCTCGACGAGCGCCGGGTCGCTACCAGCAAAAAAGGCGCAGACCGGCGTTGCGGCCACCCATAGCACAGCAGACACCGCAGCAAGCGTCACGACCTGGTACTTAAGCGTGCAGGAGAGTGTTTCCTTGAGGCGCGCCCACGCCTTGGCGCCGGCGTTGAAGGCGGCAATGGGCTGCAGGCCGTACGAGAAGCACTGGGCGACCATCATGGTAATGTAGAGGATGTAGCCGTTGATCACACCAAAGGCCGCGATGTAGAGCGAACCCATGTCGCCGCCGAGCTGGCCAAGCAACGAGTTGGCAACGGTGTTGAAGATGAACGTGGCAGCTTGCACCAAAAAGAACGGGAAACCAATCTTGATGATCTGGCCGCAGATGGCCATGTCGAGTTTGAGGTCGGCGGCGCTGATCTGGAGCTGCGACTTCTTACCGCCGATGAACCAGAAGATACCGATGGCCCAGATACCGATGGAAAGACCGTAGTACACGCCAGCTCCCATAACGCCAAGCTTGAGCACAAACGTGGAAAGCGCAAGCCAGCAGATAGCGACGATGGCAGACACGGTCATGAGGTTGGCCTGGATCTGAACCTTCTCGTCCACACGCATGACGGCGGTGACCATCTGACCAATGACCGTGAGCGGTAGCAGCACGGAGAAGGTGCGCACGCCGGCAACGGTATCGGCCATGATGTCGGGCGTGGCGCCGAAGAATGCGCAGATGGGCTCGGTAAACACAGCCATCACCACAGCAAGCAGCACACTCACAATCGTGGTAAGCCAAAAACCCTGGCTAAACGCCTTGCTGGCGCCCTTAATGTCGCCGGCACCCAAAAGGTTGCCCACCACGGCGGGCACGCCGGTGCCAAACAGGTTGCCAAAGGCCAGGTTAATGTACTCGACCGACATGATGATCGAGACACAGGCCAGGCCGTGTGCGCCCAGGCCCCAACCCATCACGAGGCCCTCAAGGACCACCATGATAATCTGGGCGAGCATACCCTGGCCGGTGATGATGGTGTACTTGCGCACCAGGCCGGGAATCGGCTGCGAGGCAAGCTCACGCTCCTCCTCAACAGCGGCGGTTGCTTCTTCTGCCATTGTTCTCCCCTTTCCATGAGAGATTGATGAATGGATGAATGAATGGATGGGCGGCACGCACGGGCTGTGGCACCGCCCGGCGATGCAGCAGCCCCGCTAGGCCTCGTAGACCACCTTGCCGGCAATCATCGTGAGAGACGCCGTGGCCTCGAGGACCTCAGCCGGTTCGCAGTCAAAGAGGTTGCGGTCGAGCACACAGATATCAGCCTGTTTGCCGCATGCGAGCGTACCGATGCGATCCTCGGCATGCATGGCGTAGGCGCTGCCGTAGGTGTAGGCGCGCAAGGCCTCGGCCATGGTGATGCGCTCCTGCGGGAACCACCCTTCTGGGTTGGAACCGTCCTCGAGCATGCGGAAGGCTGCGCCGTACACCTCCTCCATGGGCTCCAAGCCCACAACGGGGAAGTCGCTGCCCAAGTGCACCACGGCACCGCTGGCAAGCAGGCTGTGCAGGGGCCACGAAAGCGCTGCACGCTCGGGGCCCACGGCATCGTCCTTGGCAAGGTCAGCCATATCGAGCAGCATGTGCCACGGTTGCATGCCGGGGCATATACCAAGCTCTGCGTAGCGCGGCAGATCCTCGGGCTGAACCGTCTCGTTGTGCTCCATGGAGTGGCGGCAACCCCGCTTACCATGCAAGCGCTCGCCCTCCTCAAAGCAATCGAGCACAAAACGCACCGAGCGATCGCCGATCGTATGGACGCGCGTGTCAACGCCCCATTCCTGCGCCCTGACAATGGCGGCACGGATGCGCTCTGGATCCTCCGCGGGCTCACCGCAGGTATCGGGCGCGTTGGAATAGGGTTCAAGCATCCAAGCGGGGTGGTCGGAGCACACGCCATCAAGAAACTGCTTAAAGCCGGGCCACTCGACCTGCGTGCCAGGGAAGTTGTACTTGGCCTTGATTTGATCGAGCGTCATGCTCTCGTTCTCAAACAGATCGGTGTACAAAAAGACGCGCAGCGGCAATTCGTCCTTGGCATTAAGATCCGCAAGCACTGCATACGGGTTTTCCATGCTCACAAACGTAGGATTGACCATGCCGACAGTGGTGATGCCAAAGCTGTTAGCGCGCTTTGCCGTCTTGGTAAACGAAGCTTCCGCAACGTCCATCGCGGGGTCGTAGACCTCATCCATAAAGAAGGAGCCGGCATTGTTGGAAAACACGCCCGTCAGGTTGCCGTCGGCATCCTTAAGGATCTTGCCGCCTGCGGGATCGGGCGTCTGCGAAGTCACTCCCACCTTGTTGATGGCACAGGTATTGGCGCTAAAGGTATGCAGGTCAACCTGCTGCAGGAAGACCGGGCGGTCGGAGATGTATTCATCGATCATCGCGGCCGTGGGCATCTCGGGGATATCCCACTGGAACTGAATGATTTGGCAGCCCAGAATCCACTCATTATCGGGATGGGCGTTCGCAAACGCTACAACACGCTCCATCGCCATCTCAAAACTGGTGCAATCGATAAGGTTGACGGCAAAATCGGGGTCGGTCATAAACGCACCCTGAGCAAAATGCGTGTGCGAGTCAATCAGGCCAGGCATAACGAGCTGGTCGCCAAAGTCGCGCACCTCAGTATCGGGGCCGATAAACGGCGCCAAGTGGGCATCGTCACCGCAGGCAACGATCTTATCGCCACGCACGGCAACGCCGCCCTTAAACGGTTCGATCCCATCGCCGGTAAAAACGGCATTGCTCTTGATTACTACATCAGCCTTCTCCATGTGAGCCTCCTCAGACGTTTTAGGATGTAACGCGGGTACACCGCCCGCGCTGGCTTTCGGTCGGGAGCAAAGCACTCCCGCATCGGCGCGTGCCTGTAAGCCGTACTCAGATGTCTGTCTCACGTCCGCGGCTTCGCGCTATATCCATTGATACACAGGGGCAAACCCATGCCAAGGTCAGGGGCCGCAAACGGTCAGTTTAAGCCGGTTTACACTTTTTACCTGCGGGTTTATTGTCTGAGATTAATGCCGCTTCATTACGCCCAACGGCGCCCGCCTTATCGGCAAGGCTCGCATTCAAGGAAAAATAGGGCTAGGAACGCCAAAAGGCATCTATGAGGTCATCTCGGTTGGAGACACCGCTTTTAACGTAGATGCGATGCAAGTGCGCCTTGACAGTGCCAGGGCTGATGACCAACTCGCTGGCGATGTTTTGGGCGTCGTTGCCCTTCAGCACCAGCGTGAGCACCTCCTGCTCGCGCCGCGACAGCTTATGGGCATCGGCATAGATCACAACGCGTGATGCTAGATCGTCCCCAGAGCGTGCGCTCTCGGCCGCCACGTCCTCATCGGCACGCGGATGACGGGCATACACGCGCAGGATATGGCTAAACTGGCAAAAGAGTTGGACCGCGCATACCACGAGCAGCACGTTTTCGGAGATATTGCGCTCGGACAGATACCACAAAAAGAGGCTGATGACGGGGTTTTGAGAGTCGGGGCGGCAGAGCAAAATCATGTAGGTGTCCTCGGCGATTACGCAAAACGCAAGAACGAGTGCCACCTTCCAAAAGAGCTTTGAGCGGTCGAGGTCGAGTTTCTCAACACGCGTGGCCCTGTGCCGGTAATGCCAGGCGGCATAGGCAAGACATCCTACATTGCCCAGGTCACGCGTGAGCCAAAAGAGATACTGCTGCACCTCTCCGGCAGCACCGCTGCGAGGCACCAGCACCAATTGCAAGATTGAAAACGGCACGATAGCAAGTCCGAGCATGCGCGACGTCGGTCTTTTGCGCAAGCGCGCAAACATCCACAGTACCACGCAGGCATAGATGGCAATACCGAGCACGCAGCGCAGCAAGGGGTGCTGCAACGGCTCGCTAAAGGTAACAGCGTATTCGTATTTGAGCCGATTGTACTCGTCAAAAAAAATGACCGACATATCGAGCATGTAGAGCAAAAAGCCCGCCGCGGCCACCAGGCTGTCGCGACGGCGCGTCATGAGCCAAACCACCAATGCCACGGCACTGGTCACCAGAGCCACACCCATGATAATCGTGGTGTAGATATAGAACGCGAAACTCATGCCCGCCTCCCCTGTCTAGATGCCGTGAGGATGTTGACAGATTCTTTGCCGCAAGATTAGACTCACCGATTAAACGTACTGTATCGTTTAGATAAACAAGCTGTGTCTCACCGATGAAAGGAGATGCCATGGCGCCTATCGCACCGCTCAAGATGCTCGTCGCCCCTGCCGCCAAGGCCATCGTCCGCCTGAGAGACTCGCTTACCTACGACGACGTCCCCTGCGTCGTCGAGGAGCGTTCGGACAGCCGCCCCTATCTGGGCCACGTCCCCTTCTTTGCGCCTAAGCTCGCATCCGATCCCGAGCATCGCGAACAGTAATCCAAGATGCACCAAGCGCCGCGCAACTCGCGGCGCTTACTGTTTTGGTGCAAAGTAACCTGACCCCCGTGCACCAACGCCGGGATTGTCGACGCTTCGGCCGCGGCGCGATATGAGGCGCGAAACCTCGCCCAATAACAAGCCAATCACTACGCCCGCGAGAATCGGCAACTTTGCCATCTCGGCAGGTGAGCTGTTGAGCGGCACAATCGTAGCAACAATCGAAAGCACGAGCTCCACCACGGGAATCGCAAGCGCCACCGCGAGCACCTTGCCCTCAAAGGGTGCACGGAACACACGCGGGCGATCATCGTGCTTGCGCAGACGCCAAAACGCCGGGAACATGGGGATATAGCCCATGAGTAGAAAGACGACGTTCATCGAGAAGAAGACCCAAAAGACGTCGGAACCCTCACCCAGCGGAATCTGGAGCAACAGCACCAGGCTGGCGAAACAGCCGTTAATGAGCGCCGAGCCGTTGGGCATGCCGGTCTTTTTGGACACCAGTGCAAAGGGACGCGGCATGTTGCCATGGCGCGCGGCATAACTCGCTACGTTGTTGACGCCAAAGCTCCAGCAAATCATGTTGGCGAACAACGTCACCAAAAAGGCCATGCCCACGACCATCGTCAGCGGGTGGGTGCGCCCCACCATAGCGGCGACTGCGTCCACAATGCCCGAATCGAGTGAAAGCTGCTCGGTGGGAACCGCGGCTCCAATGCCAATGCCACAGATGATGTAGATCGCCGCAATGGCCACGCCACCGGCAATAACCGCCTTGGGGATATCACGCGACGGGTTCTTCATCGTGCTGGCAAAGGTCGCGACCACTTCGAAGCCCATAAAGTTGAACAGGATAATCGATAGGTACGTCAACGAATTGGTGTCGCCCAGATCTGGAATGAAGGTCTTAAACGACATGTCGTTGGCAAAGCCGTTATTGCAGGCAAACCAAATGCCGACGATTCCCACCGCAGCGGTAATGAGCACCTTGATGACGGCGCCGCCGTCCATAACCCAATCTGCCTCGGCCACCGGCTGCATTGCCATGACCGTGACGCCCCACACAAAGGCAAGCTCGATGGCAATTCGAAGCCCGAGCGAAAACTCGATACCCCAGACCGCGCTGATGACACTGGGGAACATGCAGGCGATACTTGCCACCCACAGCGGAAAATTTACCCAATAGCACCAAGAGCAACGGGCGCCCCAACGGTCGCCCAGGCCCAAGCGAACCCAATCGTACAGGCCGCCCTCGGAATCAAACGCCGTACCCAGCTCGGCCACCACCAGACCATAGGGAAGCAAAAACGTAATGATAAGGAAGATCCACCAGAAGAACTGCACGTTGCCCATGGCAGATGCCGGAGCCGCCGCCTCGATGGTAAACACGACGCAGATAACCGAAAGGATGACCTCGATCAGGGAGAACTTTTTACCTGCCATGGCGCGCTCCCCCTACAGCAAAAAGGATGGCATCTGTACCGAAGGCGCAGCCCAAGGTAGGGTTGCAGGCCGCGTCACCGGTGCAGGTGCCATCCCAGAGAGAGGAGAGGATGCAGTTGTTGGACCAACGCTCGCGGAACAGACGCGTGTAGATAACGATACGCTGGTACATAGATACTCCGATCAAAACGGCCGCGTTCACGACCGATAACTTTCGGCAATTGAAGACGCGTCTGACCTGGGAAATTCAAGCGAACAATTGGCCTAACCCGCAAAAAATCCCAGGCCAGACGCGTACTCAATCAAGGAAAAGGGCACTCCGAAGTGGAGGCAACGGAGTGCCCAAAGAAAACCCAACCGACCAAGACATCGGGCAAGCCGACCATCAATGCCCCAAGATGGTTCGATTCGCCGATTGTCCGATTGATCGGCTGGGTTTTCGAGGTGCCCCAGGTCGCCGCGAAAGAGGAGCGAAGCGTACTTTGGTACGCGAGCGACGGTTTGAGCGGCGAGATGGGGTGCCTCGGGAAGACAGACAATTACGCGGACGGCTCCTGCTGCGTAATGCAGTGGATATTGCCGCCGCCGAAGACGACCTGCTCGGACTGAACGCCGACGCACTTGTAGACGCCCTCGCCCCAGACCTCGTCGTAGATCTTCTGGAGCGTGTCAACGGCCAGCTGGTCGTTCTCGTCGCCGTACTGCGGGACGATAACGCCGTGGTTGGTGACCAGGTAGTTCATGTAAGAGGCGATCAGCGGCTCGTCGGGGGGGGCTCGGCGTTCTCGTCGGCGTCGATGGTGTCGCAGGAAGCCTGGTCCATGAACAGCGGGTTCACGGGCATGCAGAGCTTGTAGACCTTCATCTTGCGGCCCTTGGCGTCAACGGCGTTGGAGAGGGTCTCGTAGGCAGCGTGGCACTGCTCGTAGAACGGATACTCGGGATCGTCGGTCCAGATGCAGGCCATGACGCCCGGGGCGATGAACGTGGCGACGTCGTCGATGTGGCCGTTGGTCTCCTCGGGGTCGATGCCCTCCTTGACCCAGATGACCTTCTCGACACCCAGGTAATCCTTGAGGTGCTCGTCCATATAGGCGCGAAGCTCCTCGCTCCAGGGCTCAAACTTCTTCTTGAACTTGGGCCAGATGGACTCGGGATCCTCTTCCTCCTCGAGCACCGCAGAGCAGGTGCGGCCCGGGGAAAGCAGGCACTGGTCGGTCACGACAAGGGTGCCCTCGCCGTCGACGGTGATGGAGCCGCCCTCGAGGATCATGTCGTCGGGACGGTAGCGACGGCAGCCGGAAAGCTCAGCCATCTTAAGGGCAATCTGCTCGTCCTTGTCCCACGGGAAATAGAGGCCGTCGACGAGACCGCCGTAGGCGTTGAAGTGCCAGTGGTTGGCGCGCTTCTCACCCTTGCCGTTGATGACGTAGGTGGCGGCGGTGTCGCGGAACCAGGCGTCGTCGGTGGTCATCTCGATGACGGTGACGTTCTCGTCCTCCTCGAAGACGGCCTTGCAGTTGGCATAGTCGACCTGGTTGGCGCACATGGTAACCGGGGTGAACTCGGCGATGGCGCGGGCGATGGCGGCATACTGCTTCTGAGCCGGCTTGGCGCCGTGGGCCCAGGTGTCGGTGCGGTGGGGCCAACCCATCCACACGCGATCCTGCGGGGCGAACTCAGCGGGCATAAAGAAGCCGTCGGCCTTGGGGGTGGACTCGGACTCGGTGATCGTACGCATAAGATTTCCTCCAAATCGAACGATCGCTTGCTGCGGGCGGGTTACCCGCAGCCTAAAACCAAGAGATGGTAGGCGCCCGTTCCCCGGCAAAGGTCGGGGCGCCCGGCGCCGGTTTTCACGGAGTCGCACCGGCAAGCGACGACGTAACCAAGTGCGCGGAGACAAAACGCACGAAGGATACGGAAGAGATTGGGGCGGGCGGTGGTTACCGGAGCTATCGCTCACACCCACCCCGGGGAATGGTTAGCAAACCTGTCGCTTGGGCACGTCTCCGAAGAGGCTAGAGTGCCCGGAGTCGGGAGCGACAAGCCCGACGAAGCGCACGTTGGTACGCAAGGAGGGTTGGAGCCCCAGAACCGGGTGCTCTAGTTCTCCTCGGCCTCGGCGGCCTCCTCAGCGAGACGCTGAGCTGCCAGCTCGGGAGTGAGGCCCTTGTACTCGGTCTCGCGGCCCTTGGCGCTGACGACGCGGACAACCTCGCCGATGAGCAGAAGCACGATGAAGATAACGATCATCGGGAGCTTGTCGCCAATTTCAGCGGCAGAGAGCGGCACCAGCGTTGCAACGATGGCCAGGATCAGCTCGATGCAGGGGATGGCCAGCATAACCTTCATCATGGCGCCCTTAAACGGGAACGTGAAGATGCGCTCACGGTTCGGGTCGTTCTTACGAAGGTTGAGGAACGCCGGGAACATCGGGATGTAGGTGAGCAGCAGGAAGACGACGGAGGTGCCAAAGAGCATCCAGAAAACGCCGTTGGAGATGGCGTCGATAGGAACAAGCTGCAGGCACAGCACCAGGGAGGCAACGATGGCGTTGACCAGGTTGGCACCGTTGGGCATGTCGTCATCAGAGATCATCGAAGCAAAGACCTTGGGCATGTTGCCGTGCTCGGCAGCGTAGCGAGCAACGGAGTTAACGCCGAAGGACCAAGCAGCCATGTTGGCGAACAGGGTGATCAGGAAGGCAATGCAGATGACCTTAAAGATCATGGAGTCGCCCACCATGGTCTGGACTGCATAAATCATGCCGTAGTCGGGGTCGATGGAATCGGCCGGCACAGCAGCGCCGATGCCAAAGCCAGCGAACAGGTAGATCACGGCGATGGACAGGCCACCGACGATGATAGCCTTGGGAATATCGCGAGCGGGATCGGCCATGTCATCGGTCATGGTGCAGATGACCTCGAAGCCCATGAAGTTAAAGATGATGATCGACAGGTAACCGAGAGCGTTGGTGTTGGTGAGCTCGGGCAGGAAGGTGGCAGCGGACATGTCGTTCGCAAAACCGTTCTCCATGGCATACCAAATGCCCAAAGCGCCAACGATAACGGCGACGGCGACCTTGATGATGGCGCCACCGTTAAGGACCCACTCGGAGTCGGCCGCCTTGGAGCGGCCCATGAGGTAGACGATCCACACAAAGGCAAGATCGATACCCATCTTGGCGATCAAGTTGAACTCAACGCCAAAGACCATGCCCAAAATGTCGGGGAACATGGTAGCCAGCGAGGCAATCCACAGCGGGTAGTTGACCCAGTAGTAATACGAGATGCGGGCGCCCCATTTGTCGCCCAGGCCATCGCGTACCCAGTCGTAAATGCCGCCCTCGCCGTCATAGGTGGTACCGAGCTCGGCGACAACCATGCCGTAGGGAAGCAGGAAGGTCAGGATCAGGAAGATCCACCAGAAGAACTGCTGGTTGCCAATGGCAGCAGCAGGAGCGGCGGCCTCGCAAACGAAGACGACGCAGATGATGGTCGAAATGACCGTCAAGAAGGAAAGCTTTTTCTTTCCGTCGCTCATGATGAGCTCCTTCGCTCAGTCTTGGACAGATCCGAGGCCCTAAGGTATTAAGGCAATTGCTTGGGCCTCGGTGAGCGGGCGACAGGAGACGAGCATCCGCCGCCCGCAAACGTGCTTTTAGAAGCCTTGAGGCTTAGAGCTGCTCGAGAGCTTCGAGAGCGGCGTGGAGCTCAGCCTTGGCGGAGTACTCGACACCCTCGTCGTTGAGCGGGGTGCGCTTGCCCAGGGCGGCAAGGAGAGCACGGATGGAGTGCTTGCGGTTCTCGGCCTCGACCCAGCACAGTGAGCGCTCGGGATCGTCCATGACCTCGTCGACGACCTCCTCGTTGCGGGTGGCCGGCAGGCAGTGCATGAACTTGGAGTTGGGGCCGGCGAAGTTCATCATGTCCATGGTGACCTGATACTTGGGGTAGAACACGTCCATGTAGTTCTCGCCCGAGACCTCCTCGTCGTACAGGCCATACCACACGTCGGTGTAGATGAAGTCGGCGCCCTTGATGCACTCGATGTCGTCGGAGATGACGACGGAGCCGCCGGAGACCTTGCAGTTCTCCTCGGCGATGGCCATCATCTGCTTGCCGAACTCGGCGCGCTCCTCAACGGTGCCAACGTGCAGGCCGCCGTCGGGGATCTGGTGGCCCTTGGGTCCAAACTGGACAAACTTCATGCCGACCTTGGAGGCGATGAACATGAGGGAGACGCAGACCTGGGTGGCGTCGCCGATGAAGGCCAGGGTGCAGTCCTCGATCTTCTTGCCCTCGGGGAGGTTCTCGAGCATGGTCATGAGGTCGCCCATCTCCTGCGTGGGATGGTTGAACTCGGACATGCCATTGATGACGGGCACAGCGGAACCCTTGGCGAGGCCGACGACGTCCTTGTGACGGTCAACGCGAGCCATCATGATGTCGAGCAGGTCGCCCATGACGCGAGCGGTGTCGCCCAGGGACTCGTGGCCACCGAGCTGAATGGTGCCAGGGCCATAGAACTGAGCGTGGCCGCCGAGGTCGCACATGGCGGTCTCGAAGGAAAGACGGGTGCGGGTGGAAACCTGCTGGAAGATCATGCCAAGGCTCTGGTTGCGGAGCAGGTGCGGATAATAACCGTCAACCTTGATGGCCTTCTTCATTGCCAGGCCAAGATCCTCGATAGCCAGGATCTGCTCTTTGGTGAAGTCGTTGGTGTCGATGAAATCCTTAGGCAGCGCCATGTCGATTCCTTTCCGCCGGTCGTGCCGACTATTGCTATGAGGCGCTCGAACATCACGCCTCGTGTTGACAAGACCATCATTCACCCGTATGCAATTTTTACCTAGTTTATTCGGGATTAAAGACCGTTCACGGAGTTACACCGCCTCTAAACCAATATAAACCCGCAGGTAGCCAGCTTGCAGGGGGTTTACTATCTAGAACCGCGAACGGTATACGGCTATGCTGTATCTCGGCGCCTAATCCGCAATGGAACGAAGGGTTGAGACGTCTATATCCCACAAGGTATACAGGGCTCGGCCATAGATGAAATGAGATGGGACGGTGGCAGATGAACACCCTGATGTTCTTCTATACCCTAGCGATACTCGTGATCTGTATTGTGACGGCAGTGCTTTCGCTTGCCGCCTATGCCTCGTCTCGTCGACGCTTCTTTATCTATGGCAGCGGCGTTTTTATTTGCTATGCCATCGAGATGACCGAGATCTTCTTTTTTGAATACACGTTGCAAAACCAGAGTTTTCCAGCCAGCGACTATTACTCAATTACCATGCCTGTGTTGCGGACCCTTGTGGCGACCGCTTCACAAGCTTTTATCTGGCTCATTGCCATGGACTTGCTCGACAAACATTCAAAAAAGCAGTTTGTTATTCCCGTCGCAACGTTCTTCCTGAGCGAGCTGCTGATCATTGTCGCTGTCCCCTACGGCCCCATACATCAATGGCTCTACTACACGATGCGTCAGGTATTCCTTGTATTTGTGGGACTGTATATCTTTTGGACGG
Organism: uncultured Collinsella sp.; assembly: GCA_900547285.1. Lineage (GTDB taxonomy): Bacteria > Actinomycetota > Coriobacteriia > Coriobacteriales > Coriobacteriaceae > Collinsella. The sequence goes on along the minus strand of URGF01000049.1, from coordinate 613 downwards.
CGCATAAAAGCACGCAGGTCGAGCTTAAGGCGCGCGTCAACAATCAACGAAAGCACCTCATTATCGGCGCCATTCTGGTCGGGTGCATCGTTGCCGAGGATTTCTACAACATCCTTGTTGTTCCCATGAGCCTGGCACCCTCTTGGCTGCAGCTGTACCTGTCCGAGCGCAACTTTAGCGAGAACATCTTTGCGTGCTACTTTGCGATTCTGCTCATTATCTACGCCTATCACGTGCTTTCGATTCGCATGCAGGAGGCGCCCGAGGAAAAGAACGTCAGCGATCTTGATCGACACATCGAAGAGCAGATGCCCTTCTATCGCAACGCCTACAAGCTCTCCAACCGTGAGACCGAAGTTATGCGTCTGGTCGTACTGGGCAAATCGAACCAAGAGATCGCTGACGAGCTCTTCCTTGCCGTGGGCACCGTCAAGACCCACATCCACAATATCCTGGTCAAAACCGAGCAGCAAAACCGTACGACCCTGATCCTCCACTTTTGGAAGCGATAACCTACCAAAAAGGGACAGGTTTATTTTGGCAGATTTTATCTGGGCGAACGCCAACCGCCGCGAGGAAGTTGCCTTCCCTCACGGCGGTCTTCTAGCAGTCA
>URGF01000048.1 GCA_900547285.1 uncultured Collinsella sp. | reverse complement strand
CCGCCGAGACCCAGCGGTAGATGGTCGACGGCGACAGGTCCACCGGGCCGCCGTTGCGCGCCGCCATCTGCTCGGGCGACAGCCCCCGGCGCAGGCAGTCCCTTATCGCCTCCAGCCTGGCCGCCGCGGCGGGCTCGTCGGCGTCTATCCCGCGCCTGGACGAGACGAGGACCGAGTCCGCGCACAGCTGCGCGGCGCGGGCGTCGTAGAAGACGTGCGGGCGGCGCTTGCAGCCGATCGCGCGGTACCGCCCGCACCCGTTGCAGCAGCGCGGCCACGCGGCCAGGCGCGGGCAGGCCGCCGACAGGTCGGCGGAGGCGTCCACGCGCTCGCCGCGCCTGGCCTTCGGCGCCGTCACGAACCTGTGCGACGCCACCTCGGCGCTCACCGTCGAGGGCGACCTGCCCAGCTCCCTCGCGATCTCCCTGCACGACGCCCTGCGCTCCAGCATCCTCTGGACCGTGTCCCGCTCGTGCCTCGTGAGCCTTCCGTAGGCCCTCGGGACCGCCCTTGCGGAGCCCCTTTTCTTCTTTCCGGACATGCCGTCCTCCGATCTCCCAGGGCCGGCCGATCCGGCCCTCAGGGTATCGGGTTCCCACATTCATCCGTACATGTACGGATGAATGTGGGAGGTGTTCGGATAAAGTCGATAATCAAGGAAGCCAAGCGTTTCAAAAAATGCCAACATTTCTGTTTGCACTTTGCGATTCCTCGTGTATACTGACTTTCGCATTTAACGGAGAGTTGTCCGAGTGGCCGAAGGAGCACGATTGGAAATCGTGTAGGCGTCAAAAGCGTCTCCAGGGTTCAAATCCCTGACTCTCCGCCAGTTAATTCCAAAGCAGGCCGTTGAGCCTGCTTTGTTTTTACCCCACGCGGAGGGGTGGCAGAGTGGTTGAATGCGGCGGTCTCGAAAACCGTTTGGCCTGTATAAGGTCACGAGGGTTCGAATCCCTCCTCCTCCGCCATTAGATGGTATGAGCCCCAGCAATGGGGCTTTTTTCTTTTTGGGCACATTTCAATAACGCGCAGGAGGAGGGATTCGAACCCGCCAGGGCGCAAAGCGTAAAGAAAACGCGCCAGTGGCGCGTTTTTAGCGCAGCGCGGTCGGCGCCAGCCGACCGGATAAATTTTGAGCGAAGCTCAAAATTTGGACATTCCTCCTCTTCAACCCACATCCTCGCCACGTTCAATCCCAACCCAACATCCCAAACATGTACACCATCCTCCAAAACCGACATTTTTTGACATCTTTGGAGTGTGATGTACACGTTCGCATATGACGCGCACCGAGCATGAGTCGATTTGCTCACATCCGGTATATTTCCCCACCTCAACGGACATAAGAGGTTGGTGTCAGCTCGAAGCGAGAGGTCCCTAATGGATACTCCTGTTCTCATTACGCATAAAACCGCATGGCTCGTCCACCATGCGCCACAAGACCTGGTTCAAGCCGTCGCACAACGCTACTACCAGATAGGTGTGCGGGGCCTCTCTACCCAGCAACGCATCGCGCGCATTCGGCAGGCACTTACCGACTGCGGCATTCCGTCCACCATGCTCAAGACTATCGACATCTCCGTAGTATTTGCTTTCGAGCGAATTCGCACCAACGGTGTCACTTGCCACGTTCTCGGCCAAAACCTACCCTACGACCATATTGGCGAGCTTACGCCCGGCATCTTTATCACCGACGAAGCCTTCACCTTCGTGCTCGCTGCCGAGTGGATGGATAGGATCGAATACCTCGAGTATGGTTACGAAGCTTGCGGCGACTATCGCATGGGGCTCAATCCCTCCGACCCTTATACCGAGCAACCAGCCACCACCTCCAAGGACGAAATTGTCGAGTTACTCGATCGGCACCCTGGCAAACCCGGCGCCACACGCGCCAGACTCGCGCTCAGACACATCTACGACCACTCAGCCTCGCCCATGGAGACCGCATCGTCCATCGCCCTCTCGCTCCCAACAAGCGAAGGCGGCGTTGGTATCCGAGGTATCGAACTCAACAAACCGCTCGAAATCCCTCAACGTCTTTGGCATTGCACAAAAGCCCGAACGCTCAAAATCGACGCTCTTGTTACTTATCAGCGCAGAGAACTCGGCATTGAATATAAGGGCGGCTTTCACGATGAGGTCGAACGCAAGGGAGCGGACGCGGAACGAGAGGCCGTGCTCGCCCAAATGGGATATCGAATCGTTACGCTCACCTCGGCACAGTTCGCAAGTCAGCTTGCCTTTCACCGCGCCATGAACAATATTCGCGAAGCACTCGGTATGCCCCGCTGCACGGACGCCGAGCACCAGCGAAAGCAAAACGAACTGCGCAAGGCACTTATCCGCAACTGGAAGGGCTCGCAGGGCGAAGACACGCCTTCCGAGTAGCGTCATCTCAGCGCCCCACACCAAACATGTACATCACCCTCCAAAACCGACATTTTTTGACATCTTTGGAGTGTGATGTACACGTTTGGTGCCTACGCCCGCATCCAGTCCAGACCGTTTACCGAGCTATAGGGTCGCCAGACCCGCCAACCATGTACTATGTACGGGCATTGTCTAAACCCGCAACACAAAGGACCCCACCTTGCCCGTCGTCGCCGCTATGACCGTCACCACACACGCCTCGGATGCCATGGTCGCTATCCCCTTTTGGCTCGAGATGTTCGCTGTTGTCGCAGCATCGATCTCGGGCGTTCTGGTCGCGCGCGAGCACAAGCTCGACCTGGTGGGCGCCGTCGCGCTCGCCGTGGTTTGCGGCCTGGGCGGCGGTCTTTTGCGCGATATGACGCTGCAGGTGGGCAACGTCTACATCCTCAACCAGCCGATGGCGCTCCCGCTTTCCATTGCCACGGCAGCCATCATCTACATTTTCCCGGCAATCGTCGACAAGCCCGAAAAACTCATCCCCCTGCTCGACATCATCTCGGTCGGCATCTATGCGGCAACCGGCGCGGACAAGGCGCTGGTCTACGGATTTGCACCCGCCGTATGTATCATGATGGGCTTCTTCACCGCCGTGGGCGGCGGCATGCTGCGCGACGGCTTCATGGGCGTGGTTCCGGGCATTTTCCAACGTACTAACTTTTATGCCATCGCGGCCATCGCCGGATCGACAAGCTATGTCTGCCTCGTCATGAGCGGTCTCGTGAGCAATATTGCTGCGCTGGTCGTATGCGTCGTGGTGACCATGGGGCTGCGCTGGTTATCGCTGCGCTTTGACATCAAAAGCCCTACCGAAGAAGACATCGCACACTTTTTGCACCGTAAAAGATAGGTAGCACGGCCCAACCCTTCGAAATGCAACCGAGAGGTTCTTTTAGAGCGCTTGCGCATTGGGTACCCTGTTAGATACCTGTCGAGTATCTAACGAAGGATTCACCATGCCTTACAACCAAGTACCGTCAACCCGACGCCACAAAGCGCGGAGTCGCATCACTATCCTATTCGCGCTTATCGCACTGGCGTTTACCGCACTCCCCACGGCGTCGTTCGCCGGCACCGACACCGCGGGCAACGTGCTCGCAACCGATGTTGACTCAACTCCGTCGGGCGTCGAAGGCGACCTGTACTGGGCCGGTCAGAGCCTCAACCTGGACGACGCCTCCGTCGGCCGCGATATCATCGCGGCGGGCGAGAGCCTGTCGATTCGCGACTGCACCGTAGGCGGCGCCGTTCGCCTGGCGGCGCGCACCATCGATATCGCCAAAACCGCAATCGATGGCAGCGTGACGGTAGCCGGCCAGCACGTCGTGCTTAACACCGGTAGCACCGCCAACTGTTTTTACGCAGCGGGCGAGACGGTTGCCCTGCGCGGTTCTACCAAGTCGGCAGTGCTCGCGGGCGACACCGTGACCATCGATGGCACCGTCGACGGCGATGTTGAGGTTTGGGCCGACAAGCTCATCTTGGGTAAAAACGCCCGCATCACCGGCACCGTGAACGCGCACATCTCCGAGGACCCCGAGCGCGCCAAGGGAGCCGAGGTCGGCGCGCTCAAGATCGACCGCACCGAGAACGAAGATACTTCCACCGTTAACGATGTCATCGGCGGCATCGTCGCCGCGGCGCTCTCGACCTGCTTTGTCGCCCTGCTGCTCGAACTCGTCTTTCCGCGTGCGACCGCCAGTGCCGCCGGCATGCTCCACCAGCGCCCCACGCCCCTGTGGGTGAGCGGTCTTCTGGGCACGATTGCTATCGTCCCCGCCGTCCTGCTGTTGATTATCTCAATCGCCGGCCTGCCGCTTGCCGGAGCCCTCATGTGCGGCGTTATCGGCATCGCGTTGGTGTCGAGTGCCTTTGCGGGGTGCGCAATCGCCCGCATGGTCGGACACAGCCAGAACCGTTACGCCATGGCGGCCGTGGGCGGTATCGCCGCGGGCGCGCTTACGGCAATCCCCCTCGTAGGCGACTTCATCAGCGGCGTAGCCTTCGTCTTTACACTCGGCTACATCATCCAAATCATCTGGCGCAACGCCCACCTCAAGCCGCAGCAGCCGGCTAACACGCCAGAACTCCCCACCGCCTAGCCACCAACCACCACAAAGGGGACAGGCACCTTTGTGGTGGCACACAAACGAAGCGGGACACCCGATCGCATCGACCGGGTGCCCCGCTTTTTCATGTCTCGTGTTGATATTCGAGGCGAGCGATTACTCCTCAGAACCCTCGTCGCGCTTACGGCTACGGATGAGGTGCGCCACACCAATGCACAGTACCGCGCCACCAGCAATCCAAGTGAACGTCACGCCGTTAAGGCCGGTCAGCGGGAGGTTAATCTGTTTGGTATTGCCGACGGTAATGTTAAAGGTGCCGTCGGAGTCCTTCTCCGAGTCAGACTTCGCCGTCAGCTTGTTGTCGCCAGAATTTCCGTCGGTGAGGCCGGCGATAATCTTGTCGTTCTGGTTCTTAGGATCAAGCGTGCTTTCGAGCAGAGTAAGACCGGCACCCGGATCATCGGCCTTCATGGTCGGCTTGATCTCAAAGGTGAAAGGCTCGACCGTGGTATAACCGTCGGGAGCAGAAGTTTCCGTGACGGTATAGACACCGGCGTCGAGACCGACGACTTTGATGATGCCGCCATTGGCGGTCTTGAATTTCCAGGGGGTTTTGCCAAGGGAGCCATCCTGCTGGACGTACAAATTCGTGGATGCACCATCGTCCGCTCCGGTGGCCTGGATGGTGAACTCGGCACCGTCGAGGGCCGCCTCGGTGCCCAGGTCGACCTTGTTGATCTTGAGGCCGTAGGTGTAGTCCTTGACCTTGTCAGGCGGAGTCTGGCCCTTGCCATCCTTGTTCATGGGATTGTTGGAGTAGTTAAGTATCACGGTGTTGTCGTTACCCTCAGTGCCGGCAACGTTACTTTCAGTGCCGGAAACAATAGCGTCCGTGTTAATCCGCGCCTTATAGGAGACGACGACACAGGATTGTTTAGTGATTCCGCTGACGTCCTTCAGGTTTTCACAGGTCCACTTTGTCGTCTTAGCACCAGTCGAACTATCGACAGTTTCAGCACTCTGTTTAAAGTTGTTCGTAATTTTCCGACCGGTCTTGTGGGTCAGATCGCCTTTTGCATCGCTCACGCTATCGTATAGATAGACCTCAGCGCCCGACTGCAGCGTCAGGCCCTTGGAGATCTGGTCGGAGAACTGATAGAAATACGTATCGTACTTATCGAAGTTCTCGGCGACGGTGCCGTAGAGGTTGTACGTCACGTCCTGGCCGATCTGGGAGTCGGCGGCGTCATGCTCTTTGCCGTCGGCATCGCTCACGATCTTCTTCTCGACGGTAGGGATTCCGGTTTTCTCGGTGACTTTAACGGGCGTGTTCCCCACGACAGTGAAGATGGGAGACGAGCCCGCCTCGCCGTCTCCGATGGTGCCGGCATCGGTCACAAAGAGCCAGTAACCGTGCTCTAGACCGGAGGCAACACCAGCACTCGTTGTCTTTTTGTCAGTAAGATCGTCCACAGCAGCGGCAATCTTATAAGCAATGTTGTCGGGGCCAACGCAATATGCATCGTTGGTTCCCGTCACCTTACTCGTGATCCAGTCCGCAGCGTCCTGGGCGGTCTTGCCCTTGTAAGTCGGCTCCTCATTCTTAATGACACCCTCGACAGCCGCCTTCACGCTACCGTTTGCCCAGGTAATATTACTCACAACCGTCTTACCTTCGACTGTCGCAACATCAGCCTTAAAAATCTGATAGCCATCGAATTCGGTATGGTTGCCCTCAACGTTCGCAATGGTCACCGAGCCATTGGCCGTTGCAGCCGCATCCTCAGCAAACGCCATCGTGACCGGCGCCATCACACCGCCGAAGCTCAACGCTGCGGTAAGTCCGGCGGTTACTGCCAGGCGGGCGATGTTCTTGGTTGTCTTCATGTTTGATCCTCTTTCTTGGAGGGTTCTCTAGTAACTTTTTCAAAACCAATGATCATCAGGTCGGTAGGCCTGTGCGTCACTCGCTACGGAGGCAGTACGCCATTGAGCAAGAAGGGCAATTATATTTCACGGCGACCTCCTCCCCGCTTGATGACGAGCGCGACAACAATAGCCGCCACTCCGATGGCAGCCAAAACCGCCACCAGTACCAACGTTCTATCTCCCGTCGAGGGCATAAAGCCTCGACCTGCTTCTTTGCTTGGGGTGTTGAGCACCGACAGCTCAATCGAACCCGTCCTGGCATCGGCGGTATCAACCCGCAGAGGGCTTTCGACCGATACGGTCACCTTGGGCTTCGCGGTCGCCACTTGTTTAACGTCCAGACCCTCAGCCGTAACCGTCACCGTACGCTTGCCCTCAAAGGCGGTGTAGCCCTTGGGTGCCGCGATTTCCTCGACGGTATAGACACCCGCGTCCACACCGCTCAATTCCACATGGCCATCCGCGTCCGTGGTGATGCACGCGTCGGCATCCGTCGACCACGAGCCGTCAGTCGTTAGGATGCGACCGCGGTCGTCGATGATGCGCAGTTTGGCACCCGCGAGCGGCTTATCGTCCGAGCTTGAGCGCTTGATCAGACTGAGTCCCCAGGTGTAGGCGCACGCGTCATCGCTCGGCGTGCGGGTGAAGCCGGCGTCGCCGGACTGGTCGGCGAGGGGAGAGCGCGGGTAGCGCAGGTAGACCTCGTTGGGGTTGCCCTTCGCGATGCCGTGGTTGCACGCGCTGTTGAGCGGCGCGTTGTACACGGCGACCACGCGGGCGCCCGCGGTGAAGGCTTCGGCCCCGCCGAGCGCGGCGATGAGGTCGCCGGTGCGCACGGTGAAGGTCTTGCCGTCCGCCGCTACCTTGGTGGCGCACTGGGACGTGATGTCGGTCCAGCCCTTCGCGGGCTCGGTGCCGGCGCGCCCGTCCTTGCCGGCCGAAACGGCGTCAAAGCCGCCGTCCGCGCCCGCCGCCACGTACACGCGCATGCTCGCGGCCACCTTGGAGGGGTCGAGCCCCGCGCTCATGGTATCGACGAACCGCACCGCATAGGTGTCGTAAGCGGCAAGACCCGCCGGGACCGTGGCAGAGAGGCGCCAGTACAGGTCGTCGGCGACCGTGGCGTCGGCGGCCTTCTGCCATGCGGCGGTGCTGTCCTCCAGCACGTGCTTGGCGACCTTGGGCGTCGCCGCCTTGGGCTTGACGGTGACGGCGCTGCCGCCGACCAGGACCATGACCGGCGCGGTGCCGGCCTCGTTTTGGGAGATGGCGTCGTCATTGGCGACGATGAGCCAGTAGCCGCAGGGTAGCCCGGCCGTCGTGCCCGCGTTAAGGGCCACGGACACGGCGCCAGAGCTCTGGAGGGAACGAGCGAGCTGTGCGCTCAGCGCGCTCGTAAGGTGAGAATCGGTGTTGAGCCACTCGGCAGCTTCCTGCGCGGTGGTCTGGGAATTGGGCATGCCGGCGCTGTGCAGCACGGGCAGCGCGGCGTCGCGCACGGCGTCGCTTGCCCAGGCGAGGTCAGTGGCGATCTTGGCGTCACTGTCGCCGTCGACGACGTTGGCGCTAAAGATCTGGTAGGCGTCGTAGCTGCTCGCCACGGTGCCGCTCACCGTGATGGAACCGGTCGAGGTCGGCGCGGCCTGCGCGGATGCGGGGAACACAACCGCGCAGGTGCCAATCAGGAGGGCAAGCAGCGCAAACAAGATTGGGAAGGAGCAAACTTTCTTATTCACGACGCCCACCTCCCTTCGCATTTGCCTTGCGACGAATGTGTATCCAGGCCGCAGCAGCGCAAAGCACCGCCGCGCCGGCAAGGTACGTCAGAGTGACGCCCGACATACCGGAAAGAGGCAGAGTGGTGGAGTAGGTGTTGGTGAAGGTGGAGGCGGGAATGGCGTTGGGCGCGGCGTCCTTGCCGATGGTGTTACTCACGGTGTTGCCCATGTCGTCCTTCACCTGCGTGACCGTGGTGGAGGTGGTGAGGCCGGAGTACTTGCCAGTGGTCTCATCCATGACGGCCTTCACCGTGACGGCCACCTGGTACTCGGCCTTGGAGTAGCGAAGCTTGTCGATGGCACCGGTGGTAGGCGCGACCTCCTTCACCGTGTAGGTGTAGGTCTTGGCGCCAGTCGGGTTCGAATCGTCGATCTTGGCGAGGTACTTTTTGGAGAACGAGATACCGCCAAAGGATGCCACGATGTCGTTGACCTTGGTGGAGCCCGCTGCGGGAGCGACGGAAATAGTCGTCGGATCAAGCTTAGGTGCGCTATCCTTATTTGCCCCCGTAGCCTCGATGCTGAACTCGAACGGCACATATTTGTCTTTATCGCCCTTCGGCCAGTCCGTATTGCGAACAGATTTGGTCACCGGGATCTTCACGGACGTAGTGGTAAGGGCGTCGGAAATGTAGACGTTGTTCCCGTCAATCGTCGGGCTCTTTCCCTCGGTCCACGTGACGGAACCGTCCTCGTTGGACACCGTGAACTCATAAACCGTGGTGTTCAAGTTGTAGCCAAACGGAGCCTGGGTCTCAACAAGCGTGTACGTACCCGGCAGCAGACCCTCGAGCGTGAACTTGCCAGGCGCGGTGTCGGTGTCTGCCCACGTGGTATCGCTCGAAGTCGACTGGTCGCTCTCCCGGTCGATCACGGTCCAGGACTGGTCGGCCGTACCATCGGCGTCCTTTTTCTTGGTGAGTTTCCACTCAGAACCAGGCAAAGGAGTGTGTTTTGTGTCGTCCTCCGCCACCTTGGTCCAAGACACCGTACCGGTGATCCTGGCGTTGGGAATGGCACCCGTGGAGTTATTCTTGAACGGAACCAGCAAGTTGTTGTTCGTCGTATCCACATAACCCTGAACATAGTTCACCTGCTCGCCGGTATTGTTCATGGTTGCGTAGTAGATGGTGTCCGACTTCTGGTAGCCCTCCGGCGCTGTCACCTCTTTGATGTAGTAGGTAAAGGCAGGGTTCATATCAGAAATTTCGGCAGTTAAATCCGCTTTCTGATTCAAATAGTTGAACTGAAGCTTGCCATCACCCGAAGCGTAATCATTTGCGCCATCGTCAGTCACCGTCACAATAGCATTTTCGCCCGCGACAGCATCCTTGACAGAACCATAGATAGCCCACGAGGAACCAGAAAGCGGCGTCTTGCCGTCCGCAGCGTCGACCTTGCTCCACGCAATGGCAGAGCCGTCCGGTGTATACGACCCGGACCACGGGAAATTGTGACGCTCTTGATCCATATCGATGACGGAAGCCGATTTGCCCTCAAGATTCGTGAAATCCCACGCGACCGTGGGGTTGTACATCTCAAAGTCGCCGCCCACGTACACACGGCCGTTAGTGGTCACGTGGTCCTCGAAGCTGCCGTTGGGAACAATAATGCTACCCAACATGGCGGCTGCCGGGTCATCGTCGGTCCACTTATCATCGGTACCTCCGAGGTCTTTATTGCCCTCAAGGGCCATACCGCCTCGGATGGTGACCTGCTTGGCCGTAGTGAAGTTCCACAGGATGCTCTGGGCGACAGTGGAGTACAGAGCCCTGAGGCGCTTAGCCTCAGGGGTGTCACCCTCCTCGTACCCGCGGGAGATTTCCTCACCGTTCCACCAGAAACGCCAACCGGTGTTGAACTCGACCGGAGCATCACCGATGATGTTGACGACCACGGAAGCGTCCTCGGGTATTCTATTGAAGCTGAAGTCAACGCCACGGTAGGTCTTGACGTCAATGGAGTTGGTAAGATCCGACGCATTGAGGTAAAAGACTTGTAGCGGAGAACCTTTGCCGTTCACATCCGCATCGCCGGTAAACGTGATGAGCTTCTCGTTGTTGACAAGGGTCACCTCGCTGGAAACGTTTTTGCCGTTAACGTCGGTATAGTTCGTCTTGCGCGTAAAGGTCTTGGGATCGCCGTTGAACGTGAGTTTGTACTGCTCCGTGTTGTTGTACTTTTTAATGAAGTATTCGGAATCATCATTGGCAACACCAACCGCAACCCCAACCTCGTCTCCTTCCGTAGCAGGAAGCTTTGCGAGAGGCTCGGAGATCTTCGCCTTTACTTCGGACTCCAGGAAATTGGTGTAATCCTTACCGTTGATGTAGAGGACTTCAGGTAGGTTGAACAGCGAACTTTGGTCCGCATTATCCCCTTCATAGTATTTGCCCTGTTTTGTCACCACAGACTGGCGCCTGTTGCCAGCATTCCAATTGTTGCCAGGATTCCAATAGGTAATGGGACCGGCGATCTGCGCGGTGTAGTCATAGCCAGTATCCTCATTCGACTTGCCGACCCAGGCACCCCTGGTCCAAGCACCAACCGTCGCAGTATCTGAGGTCGTTCCCAGACCGGTGTTCATGTTCTGAATCGAGCTGTTTATACCGGCGACCGCAAGCACCGTACTTCTGTCGACAGGACGAAACTGAGAACCAAAACCAACGGTGCCGAAACGGAAGCCATCGCCACCCCAACTCGCCTTGATAGGATTCATGGCAAGCTTGCCACGGACCACGGTAAGGCCCTCCGCCTCAGCGGCATATGAGCCAGCGGGACCGTTCATCTCATCAAGAGTGCTCGGGTCGCTCGGCTTACCACCGATATACATGTCGCGGCCGACGTAGGTGGCCACGCCGGGATCGGGGGTAGAGACATTGATATTCGTACCGATACCAATGGACGTTGGCTTGTGGATGCCCGGAGTGAGAGTGGAAGCGAGGGGTACAGCATCTTCCGCGCTTGCGGTGGAGACCGCGCTAAACGGCGACAACAGAGTGCTCACTACGAGAACAGTTGCCATAAAGCTACATGCGGCGAACTTCTTCACTTTGAGCACCCCATTACAGTTTCCTCGGTAGAAACTGTCTGGACGTCGTTGGCAATGGCCTGCGAGATCGGTGGCATGACGAGCGACAGTACCAGGCTCAACACGGAGGCTCCACACAAAACGCCTGCCAGTACACGGCGCGTCGCTTTATTACTCTGCTTAGATTTGTCCGAATTCGCTTTCATCGATGTCTCCTCCCCAAGAGACCGCGATCTTGCTCTTTCACCATCAAACGTATCTGCGCAATCTGTAATTGCGCTCGTTTAGTAATGCAATTATAACGATTGTTTAAACATCTGAGCAACAAAACCGACATTTTTGTAGCGAGTTCTCAATTCTCTTGACATTTGCTCAGATTTACCTTCGTTTATTCGCTATCTATTTTTTTGTTTCTGCTGGTAATTTAGTTGCCTATTATTTTTTAATGGCATTAGATTTATTTGCACAACATTTTGCTCAAGAGCAAACATCCTGTGAACGGTCGAAAATCGACCGTGAGCGGAAGGTCATCAACCGGGATGAATATCCTACCAAATTGATGAGAATATCTAAAACCCATCGGTGGTTAGAAGCATGATGTTCAGACAACCATATTTGAATTTTCGCGCAGATTTTAGGCATCAATTCGCCCAAATCGCCTGAGGCCACCACAGAGGTGCCTGTCCCCATTGTAGTGGCTCTCCCCTGCGCTACAGCAGATGCTCCTCGATAAAGATCGCGATGCCGTCTTTGTCGTTGCTGGCGGTTACAAAGTCGGCTGCGGCACGGGTGGCATCGCTGCCATTTGCCATGGCCACGCCCACGCCGGCGTCAGCCACCATGCAGGTGTCGTTGTCGGCATCGCCAAACACGCAGATGTTCTGGAGCTCCATGTCGTTGAGCTCCGCCACGCGCACAAGGCCGCGCGTCTTGGACACGCGCGGATCCATGAACTCGTAGAGCCGCTGCGTGGTTTGCAGGGCAGCCGCCTTAACAGTGTTATCGGCAAACGTCGATGCTCGCTCGATGACCTGCGGCATCACCTCGGGCGCCATGGTAAACATCACCTTGGGCTGCGGCTCGCGCAAGAACTCGGCAAAATCGACCACCTGGTAGGGCACGCCGTCGACGCGCGACAGGTGCTCGACGCACGCGTTGCTCTCGGGCACGTAGAACACGCCGTCTCGGGGGCAGACGGGCGTTGCCGGAAGGTCCGCCATGTGCTTGCAGATGCGCGCGATGGTCTCGCCCGGCAGCGGATAGCTCAGCTCGTTGATGTCGTACGCGCGGTCGATGACCTCGGCGCCACCGCAGCCCACGAGCACGTCTACCAGGCCTTCGATGCCCCAGAGCTCGTACATGGCCTCGGTCGCGTGGGCGTCACGCCCGGTGCACAGGCCAAAGAGCACGCCGCGCTCGCGCAGGGCGCGGATCGCCGCCACGGTGCGCGGGGACACCGTGTGCTGGCTCGTGAGCAGTGTACCGTCGATATCGCAGAACACGGCTTTGATGTGGCTGAAGATGGTGTCCATGGGGGCCTTTCTGGGTTGTGCGGCGGTGTGGGGTGTGGTCGTGAACGGCGTACATGGTATACCAAGGCACAGGCGCGGCCCGTCAAAGCAAAAACCACCACAAAGGCGTCTGGCCCCTTTGTGGTGGCAGGATCCGCAGGGTGGCCTGGCCCGGGGCGCAAACCATCACAACATTCGATGTTTTTCGGCAAAATCGCGATTTTCATCGAATGTTGTGATGGTCTTTACTGCCTTGCGGCACGATCAAAATGCCGGCGCCCAAACAGCAGCAACGCCGCAGGGACAGCCGTCACGACCAG
>URGF01000047.1 GCA_900547285.1 uncultured Collinsella sp. | reverse complement strand
AACAAATCCAAGTTAGACCATTTCAAATGGTTCGATGTCTGCCCGGATGCGACACATCTGGTGTGTCCATCCTCGCAGTATCCGGTTCTCAAGGTGCACGCCCCGCGGCTCATCCGGTTCGACCGGGCCGCGCGGCAAGGAGATATATTGCCAGACCGGAGGGGCCCCGGGGGCGGGAATCGCGCACTCCATATTTTGTTCACAAATGAATAGGTCCCTCAGTCGCATCACTGAGGTTAAAACTGAAGCATTGGCTTCTGATATTGGCGATGACCAGCTGTTTTATGTGTATTGAGACATCGGTCATCTCTGGAGCGCTACTTTACTCCAAAGGCATCAGTTATTTGTTTCCCATCGGTAAAAGGCGGGTTTTGTTCGCCAAGCGTTCTTATATATAGATAGATACGGGTTCGAACCCGTGCACCGGCAACAAAAAAGCGACCAACCGGAGTCGATCGCTTTCTTTTCTATGGTGGGCCGTCAGGGGTTCAGCCTGCTCCGCAGGCGGCCGCTGCGGCGCTTTCGCGCCTTGCGCGCTGCGCTGGCAAACGCTCACGCGTTTCCTCAGCTCCGCGCCCTTTCGGGTTCGAACCCATGAAAGGGCAACAAAAAAAGCGGCCGGCATCCGCCAGTCGCTTTTCTATTCTATGGTGGGCCGTCAGGGGTTCGAACCCTGGACCTTGGGATTAAAAGTCCCCTGCTCTGCCAGCTGAGCTAACGGCCCGCGGGTGGCATTGTACCACGGTCTGGGACTATTCCCAACTCCATTGGCCGTTCTGGAAAATCACAACTTCGCGTCCATCGGGCGTAATGCCCACAATATCGATGTCGTCCGTGCCAATCATAAAGTCGACGTGCGTGCTCGAAACGTTGACGCCATGCTCCAGGAGCTCCTCTTTGGACATATCATATCCACCCTCGATGCACTCGGGGAAGCCGACTCCCAGCGCAAGATGGCAGCTGGCGTTCTCGTCATAAAGCGTGTCGTAGAACAGAATGCCACTTTCGCGAATCGGCGTGTTCTTGGAAATGAGCGCGACCTCCCCCAGATGAGCAGCACCTTCATCGGTGTCAATAATGCTCGCAAGTGTTTCCTTGCCCACACGGGCGTCGTAATCCACCACGCGACCGCTCTCGAACTTGATCCAAAAATCATCGACCTTGTTGCCGTGGTGGATGAGCGGCATGGCCGAGTACACGATACCGTCAGCACGCATGCGATCGGGCGAGGTAAAGACCTCCTCGGTGGGGATGTTGGGGAAGAAGGGATGACCATCGGGGGTCTCACCCTTACCACCGGCCCACTCATGCCCCTTCGTCATACCAATTACCAGGTCGGTTCCATTCGAAGCGGTATAGCGCAGGCAGTCGAAACGATTTTCGTTCAGAAAGCGCAGGTTCTTTTCAAACGCCGCATCGTGAAGCTCCCAGTCGCTCTCCGGATCTTGGCCGTCAGCACGGGCGGTATGCAGAATCGCATTCCACAGCTTGTAGACTGCAACCTCATCCGGATCATCCGAGAACACCTCGCGCGCCCAGGCAACAACCGGCGCTCCGGCAATGCACCACGGGTTGATATTGTAATCCAGTCCGCGGCGGAAAATCTTGCACTGCGTGTTCCTCGCCTTGGAAGCGGCAGCGGGCTTGGCAGGATCGATGCCCTTGAGAGCAGCGGGGTCAGCACCCTCGATAAAGATAAAGCAGGCACCGTCCTGGGCCAGAGAATCCAGCTGCATGCGCTTCCACTCGGGCGTCTGCTCAAAATAGCTTTTCTCGACATGCTCGTACGTGAGCCTCGTCACGGCATCATCGGCCCAAATGACCGTCACGTGGCCGGCGCCGGCAGCGTAGGCCTCCGCGACCACCACGCGCGCAAACGGCGCGCACTCAACCGGAGACTGAACGACGACTTCCTGGCCAGGCTTAACGTTTACGCCCTTGCGGACAACCAGGCGCGCATAGTTTTTAATCTTGGGCTCCAGGGACTTCATACCCTCCAGGGCCTCTTTGACCGTCAGGGCAGCTCGAATCATGTGCCACTCCATCTATCTATAGAACAGTAAAAAGGCGCGCCGCAAAAACGACGCGCCTTATATCTTAGCGACAAGTATGTATGCAAACGCTACTTCTTCTTGGAGTCCTTCTTGTCCTCCTCGGCAGCCGCGCGCTCGATAAGAGCGTTGAGCTTGTTCTCGGACATGCCCTCGGCCTGCGCGCGGTACATGTTGCGCAAGGGACGAATACGAGCGAAGTCGTAGATAAAGTCACCTAGGATGATGACATAGGACAAAACGATGCCGACCATCTGGACAGGGCTGGACACCATGCCAGCGGGAGCGAAGTACAGCGAGCCCCAAATTGCCACGACGAGCACCATGCCAATGGCGAGCACAATCCACCAGATGCGACGGCGCTTGGTGTAGTCCTCGTCCTGCTTGAGGAGGATATTCGACACCGTATAGATGCGGTCCTCCTTGGCGCGCTGCTTAGCCTTGCGGGCGCGCTTCTCCTCTTTAGAGAGGCCCTCGAGGTTCTCGCCCTTCTCGAGCTCTTTGCGGCGTGCCTTAGACGAAGCCGGCACGACGCGAACGGAGCTCGCTGCTTGGCGGGCGGGCTTAGCAGATGCGGCAGACTTGCGCGCAACCCCGGTAACTTCGTGGGATTGCGTGCGCTTGTTCGTGGCGCTACGGGTACTCACTTATGCGTTCTCCTTCATGCTTGTGAACTGGGAGCCCGTGATGATCTGGAAGGCCTCGCGATAGCGCTCGGACGTGCCATCGATGACCTCGGCGGGCAGGTGCGGGGTCTCCCCCGTCATATCCCAGTTGGCCTTGAGCCAATTGCGGACGAATTGCTTGTCGTAGCTAGGCTGGATCTTGCCCTCCTCGTAGCTGGCAGCAGGCCAGAAACGGCTGGAGTCGGGCGTGAGGCACTCGTCGATCAGCGTGACCTTGCCATCAATAACACCAAACTCGAACTTGGTGTCGGCAATGATGATGCCACGGGTCGCGGCGTACTCGGCAGCGGCCTTGTAGATCTTGAGGGAAAGGTCACGAATCTGCGTGGCGATGTCCTCGCCCACGATCTCGCAGCAACGCTCGAACGAGATGTTCTCGTCGTGGTCACCGATCTCGGCCTTCGTGGACGGCGTGAACAGCGGTTCGGGAAGCTTGGAAGCCTCGGTCAGGCCCTCAGGCAGCTGGATGCCGCAGACGGTGCCGTTCTCGTCGTAGGTCTTCTTGCCCGAACCGGTCAGATAGCCGCGGACGATGCACTCGATAGGAATCGTCTGGGCCTTCTTAACCAGCATAGCGCGGCCAGCGAGGTAGTCACGATACTCAGCAAACTCCTCGGGGAAATCCGCCGGGTCGATGGAAACGAGATGGTTGGGGACGATGTCGGCAAACTTATCGAACCAGAATGCCGAGATGCGATTGAGTACCTCTCCCTTAAACGGAATCTCGTCGGGAAGAATGAAGTCGAACGCAGAAATGCGGTCGGTGGCGACCATCAGCAGGTTTTCACCGGCATCGTAAATATCACGAACCTTGCCACGAGAATCCGGACGACGCTCCATCGTTGTCACGTGAGTCACTCCTTACCTAAATACGACAGAAATGCGGGTTCTTTCCCGCATGTTTTCGCAAACTCGGAGCGGCAGGGACGCGGCCCCTCCTTCACCGAATAGCGAAAAGCTAGTGCTCCATTGTAGTAGATGCCGCGTCTGCCGTGTGCTCGCGGGGCAGATGAATTGTAAAAGTCGTACCCTTTCCAAGCTCCGACTCCACGGATATGTAGCCATGGTGACGCTCGACGATCTGCTTGGTCACGGCGAGGCCAACGCCCAGGCCGCCAGCTTCGCGGGCGCGGCTGGCATCGGCGCGCCAAAACCGCCCGAAGATGCGCGACAGATCGTCCTTGGCAATACCGATGCCGGTATCAGAAACGGCAATGCTGACGTGCTTGCGGTCACTGAGCACCGACACCACGACCCAACCGCCCTCGGGGGTGTAGCGCATGGCGTTGCTCATGAGGTTGATAACACATTGCGTGATCATGTCGGGATCGGCCTCGACGACATCGTCGTGAC
This sequence comes from uncultured Collinsella sp., assembly GCA_900547285.1. Lineage (GTDB taxonomy): Bacteria > Actinomycetota > Coriobacteriia > Coriobacteriales > Coriobacteriaceae > Collinsella. The sequence goes on along the minus strand of URGF01000047.1, from coordinate 9,273 downwards.
CCTGGGTCTCGTCCGCAAAACGCAGGCGCAGATCGCGGTCGACAAACAGGCGCTCCTGGGCATTGACGATGGAACGCACGAAAGGAACCATGTCCACCGGCTCAAGGTTGAGCGGAGCCGTGCTGTTTTCCATGCGCGACAGGTCGAGCATCTGCTGCACCAGACGAGCCAAGCGACGCGTCTCGGAAGCAACGGTCTCCAAATGCTCATCGTCAGTGGGATACACGCCATCCTGCATGGCCTCGACCGTTGCGAGCATGGCCATAAGCGGCGTGCGAAGCTCGTGTGCAACGTCTGAGGTCAGGCGCTTCTCGTGTTTCATATCCTTCTCGAGCGAAGTGGCCATCTCATCGAAGGTCTCACCCAGCTGATCGATCTCGTCATCACCGCGCAGTCCCGTGCGAGCCGACAGGTCGCCGTCACGGATTTGCTTTGCGGTACTGGTGATGCGATGAATCGGCTTGGTGAGCATGCGCGACACGAGCGATCCGATAACGACCGAAATGCAGATTGCAACAACCGCGGCGAGGGCCATGGCGTTAAAGGTCTTCTCCCTAAACGCAGAGTCCGCCTTGGTGAGCAGCGCGTCGGAGCCGATGGCCCACAGCTTTACCTGTCCGACATGCTCGCCGGAAGACGTTACAATCTCGACGTTAGCAACGCTATCGGAGTCAGTTGGAGCAGACGAGACCGGGCTATGCGATGCCCTCTTGCCGCTCGTGTCGTCGGTCGTAGCCTGGTTTTCGCGTACATCGGCGGTGGCGCTTGCCGAGGGCCAGGAATCGTCATAAACGATCACGCCCTTTTTATTGACGACCTGCATACCCAGATCGTCGGAAACCAAACTCGACGTTGCGACCGTGCGCAGTTCCCCCGCGGTCCAAGAGCCGTTTTCCTCATATGAGGTTGCCAACTTCTCGGCAGCGGAATTTGCGATTTCGACGATATTGGAGCGTGTGTAATCCGAAAAGACCGTGCCCCACACAACAGAGACAACGCCCACCAGCACCAATACCGTCATGAGCGATGTCAGAGCAAAAGCAAGTGCCATGCGCGAGGGATAGCTCATCGTTGGCCGTGAATCGGAACGAGGCGTGTTCCAACTAGCCTTGGAACCCGCCTCGCTCTCCTGCTTGTGCTTTTGTCCGATTTCAAAGCGCGCAGGTGTCATATGTGATTTCCCTATTTCTCGTCAGACTTATCGGTCTTGGCCGGAGCCTCGAAGCGATAGCCGACACCATGGACGGTGTAGAGCCACTTGGGCTTCTTGGGATCATCGCCCAGCTTGGCGCGAAGATTCTTCACGTGGCTATCGATGGTGCGCTCATAGCCCTCAAAGTCATACCCGAGCACTTTCTCGACCAGCTCCATGCGGTTATACACACGGCCGGGATGGCGGGCAAGCGTGGTGAGCAGCTTGAACTCGGAAGCCGTCAGATCGACTTCCTTACCCTCGACCAAGATCTTGTGGCCCGAGATATCGATGACCAGATCGCCGAAGTCGAGTACCTCGACGGCGGGCTCGTCGGCCTGATGGGCACGGCGGAACAGAGCGCGAACGCGGGCGACGAGCTCGCGCGGCGAGAACGGCTTAATCAGATAGTCGTCGGCGCCGAGCTCAAGACCGATAATACGGTCCTCGATCTCGCCCTTAGCCGTCAGCATGATGATGGGGACATCCGAGGTATCGCGAATGGTGCGGCAAACGCGCTCGCCGGGAATCTTGGGGAGCATAAGGTCGAGCACGACCAGGTCGAACTGATGCTTCTCGAACTCCTCGATCGCGGACTGGCCGTCGCCGACGCCCACAACCCAGTAGCCTTCGCGCTCGAGATAGGCAGCGACGGCGTCACGGATTGCCTTCTCATCCTCGACCAGCAGAATCTTTTTTGCATCTGAAGCCATAACACGGCCCCCCTGTCTCAATTAGCTAAGAACAAGCCCATTTTAACGCACCTGAGCCCGCCGGATGCCGCTATGACGCGGCAGCTCGGCGGGCGGTACTCACAATTACAACGCGTTTATTCCCCTGTTGGCGCCTTTTTAACCCCTCTAAGCTTAAAGAGAGAATAGACGTGCAGTGACCGTCTCTGGTATACCCTGGCTGTTGCGCACCGTGGCGTACGTAAGGAATGAGTCCGATTTTCCCGCCGTAGCTGGATAATCGCCATACTCCAAAGCGCGGTCGGGCGACAGCAGCGAGCCATAGGTCTTGGCAGAGGTGTCGATCAGGAAATGCGACGCCTGTACCTTAACAAGGTATTTATTCTTCTTGCCAGCCGCACATGCGAGCGGCTCGCGGGACAGGAAGAGGTACGGCCCTCCCTCATTACCGATATATGTGCCCATATTGCCCAGGCTGCCCACGCCACTATAGGCCGCCTCGATAGAAAACACGAAGGTATCGCCCATATATACGGCCTCGAAAGGCGAGACTGACGAGGGAAGGACTAGCTGGGCACGTTTGGTGTTGTTGCCGTCGGTCAGATCGATTGCCGTTATGCCGTAGTAGACGCCCTCGTCGTTGCGGACACGCGGCGAGATGGTCAAAATGCCGTCGCTCGCGCGCGGGGCCGATGCAAAGCGGCCCGTCGATTTCCAAATTACCTCGGCCTTGGATTCATCAAGCGAGCGACGATAGCAAAACGAATCACTACTCGTTTTATTGCCGCCTGCCGAAGGCATTTTATACCAGATGACTGATGCCCCGAACGCCGTAAACAGCGGCGGATCGTAGTCCTTGCCACCTCGATCGAGCTCAACCACGTCGCCAGAGAGCGAAGCGCCCGACAGATTTTGAGCGTAGAGCTTCCACGATGAATTGGCAAAGTTCATCTCAACCCACGCGAATACGCCGTCGCCGGCACGGACATCGTAGAATGCATATCCCGTGCCCTCGATAGGATCCTCGATTAATGTGGTAAGCGAGCCATCGCCCAGGTTGAGCACACCGAGCGTGTTGGCGTGCAGTGCCGATGCGGGCGCCATCATTGCCGCGGCGTAATCGCCGTCGCAGTAGTACAGCAGCGTACCCAGAGGCAGCGTCCACGACGCCGCCGGCTCAAGATCGATGTCGACAGCCTCATACTCATCCGTAATCGAGATGATTTTGGAATCGTCCTTGATAACCTGCGGCTCGCCGGCGACATCATCGCTGGTACCCGTTTTTTTCGAGCATCCGGCAAGCACCGTGGCAGCGCCCGCGGCAGCCCCACCGAGTACAAAGCCGCGACGCGATATTCCGTTCTTGATGTGATCGGCGATACCCATTAGGCGATCTCGGCGCGAGCGGCCTCGATAGCGCGCGTAAGCTGGTCGGCGCAGGAGGTCTTTTTCATACCGCAGGTATTACCGGCGAGAACCTCGATTACGCGATCGGCGGGAGCGCCCTCGACCAGCTTGGAGATAGCCTTGAGATTGCCGTCGCAGCCGCCGGTAAACTCAACGCCCACCACCTTGTTGCCGTCATCGGAAAGGTCAAGGTGAATATTGCGAGCACACACGCCCTGAGGCTTGTAATCAAACGAAATCATGCGATCCCCTCTCAGAATGTTATTCAAGACGACTATTATCCCCGTCTTTCCCTAAATGCAACGAGGCGCTTTGCCGGCAACACACATTACCAGCAAAGCGCCCTAAAAAGCTAACGTTATGCCCGAACCTACTCGAAGCTCAGCTGCTCCAGACGATCAAAGACCGTGTCGATACGGGTGAGGAAGTCCCACGGATCAAAGATCTCGTCGAGCTTCTCCTGACTGACGGTGCAGCGCGGGTCGGCCTCGAGACGCTCCTTAAAGGTGGGGCCGGAGACACAATCCTGTACCTCGTGCCAGGTTGCCATAGCGTTCTCCTGCACAATGGCGTACGCGTCCTCGCGGGTGATGCCCGTGTCGACGAGGGCGAGCAGCACCTTGGAGGAGAAGATGAGGCCGCGGGTCTTATTGAGGTTGGCCATCATGCGGGCAGGGTACAGCTGCAGGCCGTCGATAACGCGGATGAGGCACTGGAACATGTGGTCGAGGGCGATGAAGCTATCGGCCTGGGCGACGCGCTCGGCAGAGGAGTGCGAAATGTCACGCTCGTGCCACAGGGCGACGTTATCGAAGGCAACCTGGGCGTTGGACTTCACGACGCGCGACAGACCGCAGACTTTCTCCATGGTGATGGGGTTGCGCTTGTGCGGCATGGCTGAGCTGCCCTTTTGGCCCTTACGGAACGGCTCCTCGGCCTCGAGCGTATCAGTCTTCTGCAGATTGCGGACCTCGGTAGCGATGCGCTCGCAGGTGGCTGCGGTGGTGGCGAGAACGCCGGCGAGATAGGCGTGATGGTCGCGGCTGATAACCTGCGTGGACAGCGGGTCGTGAACCAGGCCCAGGTGCTCGCAGACATACTCCTCGACGAACGGCTCGATGGAGCTGTACGTGCCGACAGCGCCCGAGATGGCACCAAAGGCAACATTCTTGCGGGCGTCCTCAAGACGATCCAGATCGCGCTTGAGCTCCCAGGCCCAAGAGCCAAACTTCATGCCGAAGGTCATCGGCTCGGCATGGATGCCATGAGTACGGCCGGCGCAGAGCGTGTTGCGCTCCTCAAAGGCGCGACGCTTGCAGATCTCGCCGAGTTTTTTGACGTCCTCGATGATCAGGTCGCAGGCCTGGGTGAGCTGGTAGCACAGGGCCGTGTCGCCCAGATCGGAGCTGGTCATGCCATAGTGAACCCAGCGGCTGGGCTTGGGGTCGCCCTCGGGAACATCGGCATCGATGTACTCCTTCATGTTGGTCAGGAAGGCAATGACGTCGTGGCGCGTGACTTCCTCGATCTCATCGACCTTCGCCTTCTCAAAGTTGGCATGGTCGCGGATCCACTGGGCCTCGTCTTTGGAAATACCGATCTTGCCGAGCTCCGCCTGGGCCTCGCAGGCCAAGACCTCGATCTCCTGCCAAATGGCGTACTTGTTCTCGAGGGAGAAGATGTGTCCCATCTCCGGGCGGGTATAGCGATCGATCATAGCGGCTCCTTTTTGGTTATTGGCACGTTGGTCGTAACCCATCCATTGTACCGTGCGCAGGTGCAAGTATGGGCAGCAGGCATTAACCTAACATTTTGGAATTGGAGCGGGCAACGGGACATCTGCGCATTTGCTTCGCAAATCCGCACCGGCTTCAGGCGAGCCCCTCAGCCTCACGAAGCCGCGGGGGAAGACTTTGTTGAATTGGCCGTCCCCATGTCTCCCGCACTCGATGGAGCGGGCAACGGGACATCCGCGTATTTGCTTCGCAAATCCGCACCGGCTTCAGGCGCCTGTCGGCGCCTTCGCCTGCTCGCTACAAACGCTTCGCGTTTGCTTTACGCTCGCACCCTGTCGGGTTCGAGTCCCGGCGCTTTATTGAAAAAAGCACGGCACCGTAATGGTGCCGTGCTTGTGCTTCTAGCTGGAGCGGGCAACGGGACTCGAACCCGCGAGTGTCAGCTTGGGAAGCTGATGCCTTACCACTTGGCGATGCCCGCATATGTGGGGGATAGTATAACGCGGTTGTCTTGTTCGATACAAGGGTGGCGATGCTTGTTTTAGCTATGGAGATTCGTTTGAAAATCGCGTCAATTGTGGAGATGAGGACCTTTGACCTCCTGTTCTCCTTATCTTCTACCTGCGCTTTTGCTTGATTGTTGTATTTGAGCTCAATTTGTCAGGAATTGGGCAAGCTTTTGGTCAGGCTCCGGTACTTACCCGCATGAACCTCGGGGGTAGCCTCATCCTACGCGTCGCAGCCTCCCCGTGCGGCGCACGAGGGATAAGGAGCAGCCATGTCCAACGCACCCACGCACTCTGTCCACAGCGCAATCGCAACAGGTCCGCTGCTCCTGCTCCTCTTCCTGCTTTTCGGCTGCCTGGCACCGGGAGCCGCATTTGCCGTCGATGGCTACGACCAGCTCGGCTTCCGCACTATTAGCGATGATTGTGGGCCCTTCTTCATCGGCAAGTATGAAGCTCAAGACACCTCGATTGCCTACTGCATGAACCAGGAGCGCCCCGGCCCCACCAAACCGGGCGGCCCATGGCTCAACTTTGATCAAGGCTGGGTGTGGCTCGACGACGAGTTCGCGGCAATCGTTTGTCACGGATATCCCACCACCACGTCGTTTGGCGGTTACCATCTTTCACCCGATCGCGCCCGCGCCGCCACCCAGCTTGCCGTATGGATGCTCAACGGCACTACCCATGTCGACGGCACCTACTCCTACACGACCGCTCAGGGTAAAACCAAGAGCGGACACTTTACCGCCGACAATGAAGTCGTGGCGGCTGCGCGGTGGCTCCACGACAGCGCAAAATCAGGAAGCATCGAAGCCGCTCCGCACCGCGCGCGACGCTATCTAGGGGCCGTATCGGGCGGCAGCAAACGTCAAGACATGCTCTATGTACTGCCGGCGGTCTCTGTTTCCTTCCAAAAGCAGTCTGCTAACACCGTTATTACCAGCGGAAACAATACCTATCAGTTTACCGGGGCAACATTCGATATTTTTGAGAGCGCCAGCGGCGCGCGTGTCGGCACCATCAAGATGGACAGCGACGGTCGAGCGCAAGCAACACTTCTGCCCGACACGGCATACTACCTAGTTGAAACGAAGGCGCCGGCCGGCTATGTCCCCCGCCACGATCGTATTGCCTTTACCACGGGGAATGACGGCGGGCGGGTCGCCATTGATGAACAGCCCGGCACCATCAATCTGCGTATCGTAAAACTCGATGCCGCGACGAATGCCGGCCCCCAGGTGGGATCTTCACTCGCAGGAGCAGAGTTCACGTGTGTGTCGCAATCAACCCCTGGATGGGCACAAATCCTCACGACCGACGAAAGCGGTCGGGCCACCCTCGCCGATGTCCCCTTAGGAACCTTTACCATCTACGAATCAAAAGCCCCCGAGGGCTACCTGCCATCCAACGACAGCTGGACCTATACCGTTGGAGCCGACCAGCTCGGCGATTCAGGCGTGGTCGAGATCGAATCTCGCGTTTCCGATATCCCCATTGCGTTTAACCTTGAGATTTCCAAATTCAAGGATTACGGCAATAGCGACCAATCCGGCCTGGAGCAGCCGGCGGAAGGTGTTGTCTTTGAGGTTGTCAGCAACAGCTCTCAGCAGGTTGTTGGCACACTGACCACAAACGTCTATGGCTTTGCCTCCACCAAAGATCAGCCCGAAGCATGGTTCGGCGCAGGCAAGCGACCCGCCGGTATCCACGGAGCCGTCCCATACGACCGTGCCGGCTACACGGTTCGCGAGGTTCCGGAAACCGTCCCCGAGGGTTTTAAACGTGCAGGGGAATGGACCGTCGGGGCCAATCAGATTTCCAACGGCGCCGAGCTTCAATATATCGTGGACAACCACGCTCTGTCGACGCATCTCCAGATTGTAAAACGCGATGCCCAAACAGGCGCTTCTGTTCCACTAGCCGGATTCACCTTCCAACTACTCGACAGCAATCACGAATCTGTCTCACAAACTTGCTGGTATCCAACACATAACGTAATGGACACCTTTACGACTGACGCGACCGGGACCGTCACACTGCCCGAATCGCTCGTGCCGGGCACCTATTATGTACGCGAAACCTCGGCCAAAGAGCCCTATCTTGTCGGCGAGGAGATCGAGGTAAACATACCCGCCGACATGAACCTAACGCCCGTTGCAATCGCCTCGTATTATGACCACGCCGCGACCGGAAACATCAGGATCGTTAAAACCGATGCCATAGACGGCAGCAGCCTCGCGGGCGCCGTCTTTGAGATCCGTGCCTCGGGTGATATCGTGCGCCCCGACGGTAGCATTGCCGCGCTCGACGGTGAGACTGTCGCGACCGTCACGACGGATGAAACTGGAGAAGTACGCGCGGACAACCTCCCACTGGGATCTGACACCGCACGCTACGAGGTTGTCGAGACTCAAGCGCCGGCAGGCTTCTTGCTCGATCAGACAACCCATATTGTCGACCTTACTTATGCCGACCAGAAAACACCCGTTGTAGAAGCACGGCTTAACGTATCCGACGATTACACCAAGGTTGATATCTCCAAGGTCGATGCAAGCGGTGAGCAGGAAGTGGAAGGCGCACAGCTCACCTTATATGGTCCCGATAAAACCGAAATAGACTCCTGGACCTCATCCGACAAGCCACACCGCGTCGAACATCTTGCACCCGGCACCTACTCGTTGCGCGAAATGATGTCTCCGCGGACCTATGACCTTGCCGAGGAGATAACGTTTGAAATAAAGGATACGGGAGAAGTCCAATCCGTCGCGATGAAGGATGCGCCCATCGAAATCAAGGGGCAGGTCGACAAGCGTCAGGAACTTGTCCAACCTATCGAAAAGGGCCTGTTGGCTAACGGCGATGGTAAAAATCGCGCCGCGACGCAAACTAATACGGATGGACTTTTCTCCTATACCATCGACGCTCGAAACGATTCCGCTACTTGGGTTGATGAGTTTACGATTACCGATGATCTTGAGTGCGCCAAAGACGGCACGGCGAGATTCATCTCAATCGAAACCCCCGTCGCCATCGGCGACCTCAACGGTCTGTGCAACGTGTGGTATCGCACGACGTCGTTGGACTCGACAGACGTCGATGAGCCGGCGAACGCGACACTTGACGATGGACACGAAAATCCTTGGCTTGAGTCCGACGAAGTAAAAGAGAGCCTTGGTGAGGACTGCCGTCTCGTCGATTACGACGGCTGGCGCCTCTGGAAGGCGGATGTCTCGACCACGGAATCCACCACACTCGAGGCGGAAGAGCTCGACCTTGCATCCAATACCGTCGTAACAGGCATTCGAATTGAATACGGTGCGGTAGCCGCCGACTTTACGACTCGAAGCGATGCGGATTCTTGGACCCGCGATGATCTCAAAGATGAGCACGACGACCTTGACGATGCCAAAGCAATCCTTGGCACAGACGCTCGGGGCGCAGTCGTACACATGCAGGCAACGTCGGCTTATACGCCCCAAACCGCACTCACCAACAGCGCGCGCGTCGATCTTTGCCGCAACGGTGGCGGCGATAAACTTGAGTCACATGACGAGGACAGCGTCATTCAACGCTGTACCCTACCGCAGGACCTACCGGCAACAGGATCAGTTCCCATCGCCGCTTGCATCACCGCGCTCCTGACCTCGGGTGCCGCAGCCCTATGGTTCGCTCGCCTTAGGTCGATCCCAAAGAAGCGTTAGCGCGATGAAAAAGCGGGCGCGCCAGTCCCCTGGCTC
>URGF01000046.1 GCA_900547285.1 uncultured Collinsella sp. | reverse complement strand
CGTGTGCTCTTCCGATCTCAAGTGCCGGCAGCTGGGGACGTTCCTTATGTGCCGGCATTCGGGGACACTCCTTGCGAGTTCGCAGGCGACTTTGTCATTTGCCGACGTGCAAGTGTTCATTCGTCGACGTTTGCGACTGTGCTACTCTGCTCTTTCTGTGGTGGTAGCGGGCGTTTGCCTCAAATGAGTGAACTGACTGTCTATATCTACCTGCGGTTTCTTTGCGGTGCGCTCATTCGGTCAAGTGTCCCGTCAAGTGTTTGGTCAGCATCTGGTTTGCAGCCGGAGGCCTATTTTGCCCGCGCTGGTCGTGGCTGCCCACCCTCCTCGTAAGCTCAAATTGAGGTTCATCAGTTTGAGGAGGATGCCGTGACTGACCACGTTTTAGACCGAGCGCAGCTGGCTGAAGCCGTCGGCAACGATATTGCCGACATGGCCCATTTTTGGATGCTGCGGAAGTTCCAGTTTTTGGAGCCGGCATGCGAACAGTTCGAGATCATTGTCGACCCGTGGCTCAGCTATTGCACCGAGCCTTCGCAAAACGAAATCATGGCCTACAACATGGCATTTACCGATTGGCTGCTCTTCGAGCGCCCCTATCGCCATGGCAAGACGCTGCTCGAGCTGTATGTTGACGAACCGCCGGCATCGCTTTCGCCTGCCTCGCTCAAGCGGCTCGAGCAGGTACGCGACACGCAGTATTTCTCGCGCTTTGGCATTTTGGACAAGGATCCTGCGAACGGCATGGTTGCGCTGAAGGATACGCGTGCCGACCGTCGCTTTGATGTCTACGACCCGCATATCGTGCAAAAGGAGCATTGGAGCGACGGCGCGATCGCGGTGCGCCTCGCCTGCATCGACGATGTCTGGCTGACGGCGGGACAGCTCTATCTGTATGACATCGCGCGCCTGAGTGACACGGCGGTCGATGGACCGGGTGCGGTGCATCCCGAGGATCTGCAGGACGGCTTTGACACCTCGTGCGTCAGCTTCTTTTTGCGCCTGGTCCGCGACATCATGGGCGCCCAGGGGCGGTACGTGAAGTCGCTCAACATCTACGAGCAGGAGTGGGAGTAGGGGATGTGACTGGCGTCGCCCTGCTGCCCTGACTTTGTCTCAATCTGTAACGTTTGGCGGCTGTTTGGGCCCGTAACTGTTACAGATTGAGACGGAAGGTTGGCGGCTGCCGAAAGATCTTGTTCTGTAACAACTAGAGGCTCAAAGACTGTCTTTCTGTTACAGATCAAGACATTTGTCAGCGGAGGTAACGGTGACGAAGGTCCATTTGTCTGACGTGGTGGTGATGGAAGTGTCTAATACCGTTCTCAAACACAAACATACGACTCGCAACACGTTGGCGCGGAACAGGATGCTCGCGCGGCTCACGGAGACGGCCAAGCAAGGTGCGCTGTTCGCAACGCATGACAATACCGAGCTCATGTGGCTGCGACGCCATGTTGGAACCGACGATATCGCGGAGCCCGAGCCGTACCTGTTCTGTTTTCAGCATGATTGGGATGCATTGACGTCGGCGGAGCGAGCGCTGAGGACTATCAAAGGGCTTGCGGAATTTCATCCCGATTGGGCGTTTTGGGGCTATGACGCGGCGCTTTTGTGGGGTTTGGAGGTGCCGAATGATCTGCTCGGGCCGCGCTTTCTTGTTAAGACGGGTTGTTCGGTGACGTTGAGCAGCGGGTGCAGGTTGTTGCGTCCGCAGATGGCGGGCGCGCTCGAGCGTGTTGATGGCGTGCGGGTGACGTCGTTTTGGCGCACGGTGGAGGATTGCTTACTGCGTGCGCCGTTCTCCTACGGGTTGGCGATTGCCGATTCTGCACTGCGGGCGAAAGGCGTATCACGTTGGGATTTGTGCGAGCGCCTCCGCGCCGATTGCGAGGGCAGGCGAGGGTATCGCAGGGCACAGGTGATTGCGTCGTATGCGGACGGGCTGTCCGAAAACGGCGGCGAGTCTCGGTTCCGAGCGTTCTTTATTGCGTACGGCTTTCCAGTTCCGGAGCTGCAGGTTGAGTTTCGCGACCCGCTCGATCCGAGCCAGGTATTTCGCGTCGACTATTTTTGGCAGCTCGAGGACGGGACGTGTGTCATCGGCGAGCTCGACGGAAAGGGGAAGTACACCCTGCAGAGCGGCGGGGGCCGGGAGTCGGTAGACCCATTCGTGGCAGAGCGTCAGCGGGAATCTCATCTGACAATGCTCGGGCACAAGGTGCTTCGGTTTACGTTTGATGAGCTCAAGAATCCGGGGAAGCTGGTTGAGAAGATGAGGTTAGCGGGTATTCCGCGACGGCCCGATTTGGCTGAGGAGTGGAGACGTCAGTGGTATGGGCGCTGAGAGGTTTTGTCTCGATCTGTAACATCAGGGGGCCCAATAACCCAGTACCTGTTACAGATTGAGACATTTCCCTGGTTTCGCTGGGGTGGGACTGCAACGTATTCCGTCCCCCACATCCTCTCGTCCCTCCGTTAACCGATATGTTCGACTTTAGGTCGCTGCATTAGGTGATAATGGACAAATGTTCAAGTTAATCGTGAGGGAGGAGCTCGATATGGCGTCTGCCGATCGTTCTACGTTGTTTATCAATGCGACCATTCTGGATGGTTCGGAGCATATGGAGCCGCAACCCGATATGGCCGTGGCCGTTGAGCGCGGTGTCATCACATGGATGGGGCCGAGTGCTGTGGCGCAGGCGCCCGCGGGTGCCGAGGTTATCGACCTGGGTGGTGCGTATCTCATGCCCGGTCTCATCAATATGCACGTGCACCTGTGCGGCTCGGGCAAGCCTGTCTCGGCCGGCGATGCGGGCGCGCTGATGAAGAAGCTCGATAATCCCGTGGGCCGCACCATCGTCCGCCGCATCCTCAAGGGCAGTGCCCAGCAGCAGCTAGCAAGCGGCGTGACCACGGTGCGCGGCGCGGGCGACCCGCTGTTTGCCGATCTGGCCGTGCGCGATGCTATCGATGCCGGCAAGTATCAGGGTCCTCGCCTGGTGGCGCCGGGAACGGGCATCACGGTGCCGGGCGGCCATGGTGCGGGACTGTTCGCCCAGGTGGCCAACAGTCCCGCCGAGGCAGCCGAACAGGTGCGCGACCTGTATGCGCGTGGTGCCGACGTCATTAAGCTGTTCGTGACGGGCGGCGTGTTCGATGCGACCGAGGTGGGCGAGCCGGGCGTGCTGCGTATGCCAGTGGAGGTTGCCGCGGCGGCATGCAAGGCGGCGCACGATATGGGCCTTCCGGTTATGGCCCATGTCGAGAGTACCGAGGGCGTGAAGGCCGCGCTTGAGGCCGGCGTTGACACGATTGAGCACGGCGCTCTGTTGACACCCGAAATCTTGGAGCTGTACCGTGGCGCCGCGGGCACGCAGCTCGAGGGGCGTGCTCCGAGTGTGACCTGCACTATCAGCCCGGCGCTGCCGTTTGTATTGCTCGACCCGGAAAAGACCCATTCTACCGATACGCAAAAGAAGAACGGCGACATCGTGTGCTCGGGCATCATCGAGAGCGCCCGTGCCGCACTGGAAGCTGGCGTTAAGGTGGGCCTTGGCACGGACTCAAGCTGCCCGTTCGTGACGCAGTATGACATGTGGCGCGAGGTCGCCTATTTTGCCAAGTATGTCGGCGTGAGCAACGCCTTCGCACTGCATACAGCCACGCAGGTTAATGCCGAGCTGCTGGGGCTGGGCGGCGATACTGGCACGATCGAGTGCGGCAAGGCCGCCGATATCCTGGTGACGCGCAAGAATCCGCTCGATGACCTGTGCGCATTGCGTGAGCCGATGCACGTGATGTGCCGTGGTGATCTGGTGCGCAAACTCAAGGTGAAGCGTATTCCCGAGGTGGACGCCGAGCTCGACACGATTATGGCCATGCCTGCCGAGGCGTTGGCCGAGGAGCTTGCCCGCGACGGCGTGGCGTAAGCGCGCGATATGGCGATGCGACAAGGGGGCAATCCTTTTGTCATAATTAGAAAAAGCCGAGGTCTCAACACGAGGCCTCGGCTTTTATTTGTCCCATGGTATGGCGGCTATGAGCGCGTCTCCATCTTGGCATGGCACTTGGGGCAGGTGACGCGGATCTTGCCTTTGCCCTTGGGAACGGAGAGCATCTGGCCGCAGTTGGGGCACTTGAGATAGGCCGTGGTCTTGCGGCCCTTCCACATCTTCTTGGCTGTGCGCTTGGCACGTTCAAAGTCTTCCTTGCTAGTACCGGCTGCGCGCGAGGCGTTGGCCGCTGCAGCTCCGCCGCCCAAGCTAGCTACAAACTTGCCCAAGCCGGGTACGTTTGCAGTCGCGGCGACAAAGGCCTCGTTCTCCTTGTGACGTGCGTCGATATTTTTGGACAGGCCGCGCAGCACGCCAATCACGATTACGGCGATGGCAATCCAGCTGAGCCACTGGATGCGGGCTATCGATCCGATCATGGCGATGATAATGCCTGCGAAGCCCATCACGATGGTGAGTTCGTCAGCGCCATTGCGGCCCTTCATAAAGTCATTCATGCAAATTGCCTTTCATTCGATATGCCGCACGCCTTTATACCCGATTTAGAGCAAGGGGGACAGGTTAATCTGCACCAATGTGGTGCAAACGTACCTGTCCCCAATGCCCCAATTACTTGGAGAGTTTGTCGACGACGCGTTCGATTTCGGCGAGTTTGGCGGCTTTGAGGTCTTCGTCGCCCGATTCGATTGCCGAAGTCACGCAGCCCTCGATATGCGCCTTGAGCACGTCGGCGTTAATGCGCGCGAGGAGCGCCTGTGTTGCCATGAGCTGCGTGGAGATGTCGACGCAATAGCGGTCCTCATCGACCATCCGCAAGATGCCGTCGATCTGGCCGCGTGCCGTTTTGAGCATGCGGGTCACCGATTTGTGGTCTGCCATCATGGCGGGTCCTCGTTTCTGGTCGATCTTCCGGATGTCCCCGTCAGTTGCGGTGAAATACGGACTGTTTAAGGGCCTAGGGCGGCTCAACAGTCCGTATTTCACCGCAACTTCTGAGGGGGCAGGTGGCGCCTGCTACGCGGCGGTTACGGACAGGGCATGGAATTTCTCGCCGGCGCCCTCGACGGCGGCGGCGAGCTGCTCGGCGGTCACGGTGTCGGCGCACTCTACCTGGACGGTCTGGGTCTCGTGATCGGCATCGGCGTCGGTCACGCCGGCAACGTTGAGCAGCGCGGTCTCGACGGTGGCATCGCAATGGCCGCACATGAGGCCGGAAGTCTTGATTGTGAAACGCATGGATATTCCTCTCTGTTGTGTCGGCTTTCCCAGGCACCCGACCTTGACCTTCAAGCCGTCGCTCGCGTACCAAAGTACGCGTCGCTCCTCTTTCAGGTCAATCTCGGGCACCTGGAAAACCCGTTCTAAATGGACTTAATGGTGAGCTTATTTTGCCACTTTTGGCTTAAAGGATTTTAAGCGCAGCGCATTGCTTACGACGCACACGCTCGACAGGCTCATGGCCGCGGCGCCAAACATCGGCGAGAGTTGCCAACCGGTGAGGGGGAAGAACACACCCGCCGCCAGCGGAATGCCGATGCCGTTGTAGAACAGCGCCCAGAACAGGTCCTGCTTGATGTTGCGGATCGTGGCGCGCGAAAGCTCGATGGCGCGGGCGACATCCATGAGGTCGCTGCGCATGAGTACCACGTCGGCGCCCTCCTTGGCGATGTCGGCGCCGGTGCCGATAGCGAGGCCCACGTCGGCGCGCGCCAGGGCGGGGGAGTCGTTGATGCCGTCGCCCACCATGGCGACCTTGCTGCCCGCATCCTGCAGTTCGCGCACGTGGCGCTCCTTGTCGGCGGGGAGGACGTCGGCGATGACCTGTTCGCTGCTCAGCCCCACGCGGCGGGCGATTGCTTCGGCCGTCACACGGTTATCGCCGGTGAGCATGCGCACGTCGACGCCGAGCTTGCGGAGCGCGGCGATGGCCTCGGCGCTCGTCTCTTTGACCTCGTCGGCCACGGCGATGGTACCGGCAAGCTCGCCGTTCTTGGCAAAGAACAGCGGCGTCTTGCCCTCGGCGGCAAATTGCTCGGCAAGACCCGCGGGCACGGTAACGCCCAGCTCGTCCATCAGGCGTACGTTGCCGGCTGCAATGGCGTTTTGCCCTTCGCGCGCCGTAACGCCTCGTCCGGGCACGGCCGCAAAGTCCTCGACCATGCGCGCGACGATCCCGCGTGTCTCGCACTCGGCCATAATCGCCTCGGCCAGCGGGTGCTCACTTGAGCGCTCCAGCGCAGCGGCCAGCTTGAGCAGCGCCTTTTTGCTCATGGCGGGCGAGTCGTCGGCGCGCGTGGCCACTACGATATCGGTCACGGCAGGCTTGCCGCGGGTGACCGTGCCCGTCTTATCGAGCACCACGGTGCCCACGCTGCGCAGGTTCTCCAGCGCCTCGGCACTCTTAAACAGAATGCCCATCTCGGCGCCCTTGCCGGTGCCGACCATAATGGCGACGGGCGTGGCCAGGCCCAGCGCGCACGGGCAGCTGATCACCAGCACGGCGACGGCGGAGGTGAGCGCTTCGTTGACGCTTTCGGTCAGTGCCATCCACACCAAGAAGGTCACGGCCGAGATCACGAACACCACGGGCACAAACACGCCGGCGACCTTGTCGGCCAGTCGAGCAATGGGCGCCTTGGTGGCGTTGGCGTCCTCGACGAGCTGGACAATCTTGGCGAGCGACGTGTCGGCGCCCACACGCGTGGCGCGGAAGGTAAACGAGCCGGTGCGGTTGACAGTGGCGGCGTTGACGGTGTCGCCGGCGGTCTTTTCCACGGGGATGGACTCGCCGGTCAGCGCGCTCTCGTCCACGGCCGAGCTGCCCTCGAGCACCACGCCATCGACGGGGATGGACTCGCCGGGGCGCACGCGCAGGACCTGGCCGGGAAGGATACTGTCGACGTCGACGGTGGCCTCGCTGCCGTCCTCTGCCACGACGGTCGCGGTCTTGGGCGCCAGGTCGATCAGCGCCTCGATGGTGCCGCCGGTCTTGGACTTGCTGCGCGTCTCGAGGTATTTGCCCACGGTGACCAGCGACAGGATCGTGCCCGCACTCTCAAAATACAGATTGTCCATGCCCGTCATCATGGTCTCGTGGACCTGACCCGCGGCTAATTGGTCGGCCATGATGAACATGGCGTAGAGCGACCAGGCGATGGAGGCGGTGGCGCCCACGGCAATAAGGGCGTCCATAGTAGGCGCGCCGTGCGCGAGTGATTTAAACCCGTTGATAAAGTACGCGTCGTTGACGTAGACGATGGGAATGAGCAGGACGAGCTCGGTGAGCGCGAGCGTCATGCTGTGGGTGTGGTCGGTGAAGATGCCGGGCAGCGGCCAGCCGAGCATGTGCCCCATGCCTATGTAGAACAGTGGGACAAGGAATACGATCGAGACGATGAGGCGGGTGCGCATGGCAGAGGCGGCGGCCTCCAACTTTTTGGTCGGCGACTCCATATGGGTGACGCCAGACCTGGCCTGCGAGCTGCCGCTTTGGACAGCGTCGGTGCCCGTGCTGATGGGCGAGGCCGAGTAGCCAGCGCGATCGACAGCGGTGCAGATATCGTCGGGGGAGACCTGCGCAGGGTCGTAGTCCACCAGCATAGAGCCGGCGAGCAGATTGACCGCGACGCTCTCGACGCCGTCGAGCTTGCTGACGGCACGGTCCACGTGCGCTTGGCACACGGCGCACGTCATGCCGCCCACGTCAAACTTATCTTGAGCCATGGCTTCTCCTTTCTGTGACGTAGTGTCGGAAATGTTAACCTGCCGATACTATACACCCATACCCCCTGGGGGTGTCCAGTACAGAAAGAAATGTAGGACATTTCGTTACAGATGAGGGTGGTTGGTTGGCCGATGAACCGTCCCAACCAATCATCTCAATCTGTAACATCTAGCAGGGAAAATGACCTCTAACTGTTACAGATTGAGACAATTGCCGGGGAGGGGTCCCGTCACGGCAAGACTCCCGCCGCCTAGATACAGAATCCGGGGATCACGCAGGTTCGCTTGTTTGGCTTTTCCGCAGGCGTTGCGTACGTAAAGACGTCACCGTCGTGTCCCACGCGGTTCATATAGAGTGTGCCTTCGCTCTCCGATGTGTCAGGACTCGCCGTTCGTTCCCACCAACAGGTGTCCTTGCCCTTCCACTGGCGAACCAACGTCTCGTTCGTGGTATACGGACTTACCTTGAGCTCGCGGAACAGCTGGTACTCCTTGCCTTCGCCGTTGTAGATGTCTGCCAGGTACTGAAAGCCCTCGGCAAACGACTCGGGCGGCTGCGCTCCGCACAGCTCGACCATGGCGGGCAGCCAAAGGGTCGCGGGCAGCTCGCTCAGACACGATGCGCTCCTGGCGGCGCCAACGTTATTCGAGATCTTTTTGACAGATTTGATGAGTGCGCGCAACTCGTTGGGCAGCAGCTTAAGGCCGTCGCCGTCGAGCCATTCCCGCAGCTCGCAATCTGCCCAGCCGGCGCTCGGCGGTTCAGCCGCAGCGTTGCGCTCGGCAATACCCGCGTCGAACATAAACGTCAGCCCGGCCTTGCCCGTACCGTCTAGAAGCTCGTCGTGGCGGATGCCCACGAGCTGCGCGCCGACGTGCAGCCCATTGGTGAGCTTCACGCGCTTGGTGCATGGATAGGGGATATGCCCGTTGTCATCGAGCAGATGATAGCGCTTGGCAATCTCGCGCGCCTCGCTACGGGTCTCGGCGGCCTTAATCTTGAGCGAAATCTCCTGCAGCTGATCCCAGGTGTAGTCGTCAAGTGAACCGCGGATGCCGTCAAGGTAGTCGGGGATGCCAAAGCCATGGGTTGCCGCCCCGATAACGCTGAGCCCCGCAACGGCTGCGATAGCGCCGCCGATAATAAAGCGGCGGCGGGTCATGGCATCGTGACGGGCCTGATTCAGGATCTCTCGTGCGCGCTCGCCGGCGACGTCGACCTTAAGGTGCGTGCCAGAATCGATATCAATCGCGGCCTCGTCTCCTGTGCCTTCGCGGCCCTCGGATTCGGCATCGGTGAGGTATGCCGAGAGCACCTCGAGCATCTGCTGCTCGGTGGGACGATCGCACTGCTCGACTGAGAGACCCTTCATGATGATTTGGACGAGCGCTTCATCGCCCTCGCAGCGCGGCTCGAGCGGTGCCGGCTTGGTCTTGGTCTTTACGAGATAGAACGAGCCGGTTGCAGCGGCGTCCGTCGACTCAAAGTCAAACGGTTTGCGACCGCTGTAGAGCTGGTACAGAATGCTCGAAAGCGCATAGACGTCGATTGCCGGCGAACGGCGAAGGGCCGCGATGCCTTCGATATCCTGCGTGAGCATCTCGGGCGCGGCGTATGCGGGCGTGGCAAAGCGCCAGATGTCGGCGCGTCGGGTGATCGTGTCGTCGCCGAGAGCCATGGTCGCGGAGCCCATGTCGATGAGGCAGGGGTCAAAGGAACAATCAGCAATCTGCTGCTCGAGCGTTCGGCTGGTGGTGCGGAACATGATATTGGCAGGCGACAGGTCGCGATGGATGACCGGATTCACGAGGCCTTGGGTCATCAAGAGCGCACGAAGCACGGCGTTTCCGACGGCGGCGACCATCTGGGTGGTCAGCCCGCCCGAGGCGTCGTGCGGAAGCAGGGGCAGCGCCTGCTTGAGCGAGGTGCCCTCGACCCACTCCATGAGGATGAGAGGGTCATCCTCGCACGATCCGTAGCCATAGACGCGCGGAAATCCGCGCAGGTGCGAGACGGTACACAGATGACGGTACTCCTCGAACAGCGCGGCGGTGCTGGCCAGGTGCGCTGCCGATTGCTCGGCGGAGCGGTCGGGGGCTTGGCCGGAAAGGATAGCGTTGTCCTTGAGCAGCTTGACGGCAAAGACCTCACCGCTCGTGTTGGTCGCGCGAAGCACGTGTCCGATATTGCCGTCGTCGCGGTATGCCGTCTGAAGAATTAGCGTCATAAACCGGCGCTTGGCATCATCCTCGGCGCTGGGGTCGACCGCCACGGCGGTATCGAACGTGTCGAGACGGATGAGTTTGTCGCCATAGGCGCTATCGATAGTATCCATGGCGTTCCTTTGTCTGGCATGGGTTGCCGCACGTGTACGTGAGCAGTGCGGTTATCGGTGAAGTACCATAATAGCCGCACTGCTCACGTATGCCGCTGAGTATTGTCGTTTACGACGTAGAAGGTAGTAGACGAAAGACGGGCGGTGACCGTCTTTCGAACACCGCCCGCGCTAGTCCACAATTACGAGAAACGTTGTATAGAGACCCAAGTGAAGTCTGTCGCTGTTTTCGATTTCCACTGGGGGATAGATCTTGCCAGGCTCGCGTTGGTCGCGCGGCGGCTCAATCACAATATCGCCGTCACCCGCGCCCGATTCGAGCACTGTGCCGTTGGTCGACCCAAGGCCTTGGGCGTACCAGTGCTCACCCTCAAGCCAAATGCGAAGATGCTCGCGCGATGCGTCGGCGCCCACATCGGTGATGCTGGGCGAGGTTTTGGGCAAGGACCCAATTACCGTACCGCGCGGATCGCGTGTGAGGGGATGGATTTGCATGTCGGCGCAGTTGTCGGCATGGGTTCTGAGCAGACCGAGGTTGGGGGCGACAGTGCGCGGCTGCTCCAGGCTGCTCATAAAGCCACGTCCGACGGTAGTTTCGGTGGTGCCAAAGTGCCCGCCTGTCTTGCTGTCGCAAAAGCGCTCGACGGTGGCCACACCTTGGATGGGGTCAGCGAGCGCCCCCGTTGCCACAAAGAGCATAAGGTAAAGCGTGCTTTTCTCGCGCACGGCATTGCCGTCAAAGTTGTCGATGCGATTGAGGGCATTTGCATATAGGCGGCTGTCCAGCTTGTAGCTGGCGAGAGCCGACATCATTTCGTTGGCGGCCGGACCGCGATAGTGCTCGGCGATTGCCTGATAGGCGGACTCGCCGCCGCCGAGCTTGCTGCAGATTGCCGCGGAAAGATTGAGCGTGGTGACGGCAAAGTCGCTGTAGATGGAGGGCGCGCACTGGTCAGGCTTGCGATGGACGATGTAACGGGTGAGATACGAGCGGTTGGAAGAGCATTTCTCGAGCAGGGTACTGCCGAGATAAGAGTTTCCATTGATGAGCATTCGGGCGATCTCGAGATGTTTAAGACCGCCGAACGAGCGAATATCGTTATAGAGGACCGAGCAAGGCGTCTCTGCTGCCACGGATACCTCCTTTGATTGCTTCCTAGCCAATAAGGCGATAGGAATTAATGGCCCCGGTGGGCGACGTATTAAATGGCTGCGCAATATGTAGCGTAACCAAAGCAACATTATAGGCCACATATTCGAAATTGCAGGAAGACTGAGAGATTTGGTTTGGACTGGACGGAAATCCCCCTCTGTCTTGATCTATAACAATTAGGACCGATTTTACTCGGTAACTGTTACAGATTGAGACGTTTGTGAGCCGTGTCGACCGTTTGTCTCGATCTGTAACACGTAGAGGAAGATTTGCCCTGTAGATGTTACAGATTGAGACAATCGGCCCAGACCTGCTCCGTCATCTGTGGTTTACGTGGGGGCATGCGAAGCACGGGTATACTAACCCGCGGCGAATCTGCTCCATCGCTTAGAGTTGCTGCGTCTGGACGGCGCGTGATAGGGCTGCCAAAGCGATCGCCAGCGTGCTGAGCAACGTCCTCTCTGTGCGCACCCGTTTTTGTATGTATTAGCGCACTACCAAGCACGCCCGCGCGGCCGCATGCCGTGCCCATTGCGCGTGCAGATAAGGAACAACGACATATGCGTAATTCTGTATCCGACGTCACCGACGCCGAGATTCTGGACGAGACCCGCGAGGCCATGGCTCAGGCTGCCTTTGATGCTGCCGACGAGGCCAGCGCCGCCGAGACCGTTGAGTCCGCGACCGAGAGCCTGCCCGCCTTTGACGAGCTGGGCCTTTCGGACGAGATACTTCGTGCCATCGAGAACCTGGGCTACACGGCGCCGACGCCCGTGCAGGCCGGCTCGATTCCCGTGGTGCTCGAGGGCCGCGACCTGCTTGCCGCCGCTCAGACCGGCACCGGCAAGACGGCCGCCTTTTTGCTGCCGACCATGAACAATCTGGAGCACATCGCTCCTCCCAAGCCCGTGCGCGAGCGCGGCGGCCGCAACCGTCGTCGCGGTGCTAAAAAGCCCGAGGGCAACGGTCGCGGCCCCGTGATGCTCGTCATCACCCCTACGCGCGAGCTCGCCCAGCAGATCGACGAGGTCGCAAGCAAAATCGCCGACGTCACCGGCCATGTTGCCGTGACCGTCGTGGGCGGCGTGAGCTACAAGCCGCAGACCGCGGCACTTAAGTACGGCTGCGACATCCTGGTCGCAACGCCGGGCCGTCTGGTCGATCTGATCGAGCAGGGCGCCTGCCACCTGGACGAGGTTAAGGTCCTGGTGCTCGACGAGGCCGACCGTATGCTCGACATGGGCTTTTTGCCCGCCGTCCGGCGCATTGTGCGCGAGACGCCGGCCGAGCGTCAGACGCTGCTGTTCTCGGCGACCCTCGACGAGGAGGCCGTGGGCGAGATCACCGACCTGGTGAGCGACCCGGCTCGCGTGGAGATCACACCTGCCACGTCGACCGCCGACACCGTCGACCAGTTTGTGTTCCCGGTGTCCATCGAGGCCAAGAACAACCTGCTGCCCGAGTTCCTCAAAAAGGAGGGCCCGGAGCGCACTATCGTCTTTATGCGCACCAAGCACCGCGCCGACAGCTGCTGCCGTCGTCTGGAGCGCAAGGGCATCAAGGCCGCCGCGATTCACGGCAACCGCAGCCAGGCTCAGCGCGAGCGTGCCCTTTCGGCCTTCCGCGACGGTACCGTCGACGTGTTGGTGGCAACCGACGTGCTCGCCCGCGGCATCGACATCAGCGACGTGCGCTACGTCGTGAACTTTGACGTGCCGGCCGAGCCGACCGACTACATCCACCGTATTGGCCGTACGGGCCGCGCCGGCGAGCTGGGCTGGGCCATCACGTTTGTGACCGAGCAGGATGTCGATGAGTTCTACGAGATCGAGAAGCTCATGGACAAGACCGCCGACATCTACGAGGCCGGCGACCTGCATGTGGGCCCCAATCCGCCCGCGGTTGACCCCGAGCGCGATCCTGCGGCCTTTAAGGTGAAGAAGAAGACCAAGCGCGGCAAGTCCAAGAGCAAGAAGAAGCTTGAGCAGGCACGTCGCGACGGCAAGCGCAACGGCGACGATTACGGTGATGTGGCCGGTCGTTCCAACCGCGGTCGCGATGAGCGTCGCGGCGACGGCGAGCGTCCGAGCCGTCCCAAGCGCGGCGGCAAGACCCGCGTGCGCGAAGGCGTTCAGGCTCGCGTGGACGAGGCTGTTGAGAGCGTGGCCCGCGAGGTGGCTGCCGAGGAGCGCGGCGGTGCTGTCGAGCAGGCCCCGCGTGGCAACCGTGCCGAGCGTCGTGCCAAGCAGTTCCAGGGCGAGGCACATCGCCGCCGCCGCGAGGACGAGGATCGCGGTGGCCGTC
>URGF01000045.1 GCA_900547285.1 uncultured Collinsella sp. | reverse complement strand
CCGGTTCGTGACGCGCTCGATTGCGCGCTCGGCATTGCGCAGAACCTCGGCTACCAGACAAGCGACGACGAGGGTTACGTGGGCATTGCCGATATCCCGGGTCGCGGCGACAAGCAGCTCGCGACCATCTGCCACGTGGACGTGGTTCCCGCCGGCCCTGGCTGGGACACCGACCCGTTTGCGATGGAGCGTCGCGAGGGCTGGCTGCTCGGCCGTGGCGTGATCGACGACAAGGGTCCGGCGGTGCTGTCGCTCTACGCCGGCGCCTATCTGCTCAAGCACGGCATTGTGCCGCGGTATACCTTCCGCGCGCTGCTGGGCTGCGATGAGGAAGTGGGCATGTCCGACGTTCACCATTATCTGGAGAACTATGCAAACCCCGACTTTCTGTTTACGCCCGATGCCGAGTTCCCGGTCTGCAATGCCGAGAAGGGCCAGTTTGGGGCGACGTTTGTGAGCTCCAAGATTGATGGCGGGCGCATCGTGTCGTGGAGCGGTGCCGAGGCGAGCAATGCCATTCCGTCGCAGTCTATCTGCGAGCTTGCGATTGCCGCCGATGAGTTGCCTGCCCCGGTCGAGAACGCTGACCGCCTGGAGATCACAGCACTCGATAACGGGCATGCGCAGATTTTCGCCCACGGTATTGGTGGCCATGCTTCAATGCCTGAGGGCACTATCAATGCCGTCGGTCTGATCGTGGCGTATCTGCGCGAGGCCGAGGATGCGTTTGGTGCCCGTGACGAGCGCTTGCTGACGCCTGCCGAGCACGAGTTTGTCAAGTTTTTGGCCTTTGTGCATGCGGACGCCTATGGCCGCGGCCTGGGTATCGACGCGACGAGCCCCGCGTTTGGCCCGCTCACCTGCAACCCCGGCGTCATCCGTGTGGTGGATGGTCACATCGAGCAGGTCATCGACGTGCGCTTCCCCGATAGCACCAGTGCCGATACCATCTGCGAGCAGCTCGAGCCGCTCGTGGGCCGCTTTGGTGTGACGTATCGCGTGGGTCGTGCCAAGGTGCCGTTCTCAGTTTCGGCCGACGATCCGGCCGTGAAGGCGCTTATTGATACCTATAACGAGTTTACGGGCAAGCATGCTGAGCCCTTTGCCATGGGCGGCGGCACGTACGCGCGCAACTTTGCCCGCGCCGTGTCGTTTGGCCCCGAGGAGACCGGCCTGGAGTTGCCCGCGTGGGGCGGCCAGATGCACGGTCCCAACGAGTGCGCCAACGAGGAACAGCTCAAGCAAGCGCTCAAGATCTATATCGTGGCGATCCTTCGCCTCAACGAACTCGAGCTCTAGGGCTTCCCCAGGCACCCGACCTTGCCCCTCAAACCGTCGCTTGCGTACCAAAGTACGCGGCGCTCCTCTTTCGGGGCAATCTCGGGCACCTGGGAAACCCCTATATCTTGCTTGGGGTTACGCGGTATTACCAGCCCGCGTAGCAGCTCATCTCGGAATGAGAGTGGATAGTCTGCTGTTTTTGGCCTGTGTACAGGCTCAAAGTGGGAGATTATCCACTCTCGTTATTTGAGTGTCCAATAATCCTCGCTCGCTGGGGTGGTCGTTTAAGAACGTCCCCAATGACTACCTTGTAAAAGGCTGGCCATGCTTGCCGGCGGGTTTGTTATTCGTTTGTAAAGCCGAGCCGCGCTTGCGGTAAGGGTCTATCAGATACCCGTAAGAAAGCGCAGCTGACGCGGGCGCTGACCGATCGAGGCCGTATCTTTCCAAACAGCAAAGCGGGCAGGGTGCCCGCGAGTCGCATGTATGAAAGGAAGATCATGCTCGATCAGGCTTATTCTCGTCGTCAGTTCCTCGGCCTCGCTGGTGGTCTTGCCAGCATCGTCGGTCTCGGTCTCGTTGGTTGCGGCGGCTCCGGCGCATCCGACGCCACCGACAAGGGCAGCGCCGCTGCTGCCGAGTCCGTCTCGGGCGAGGTGACCTACGACGGCGCTTCTTCGTTCCAGGCTCTCGTCGAGGCTGCTGCCGAGAAGTTCATGGATGCCAACCCGGACGTCTCCGTCTCCGGTTCGGGTAACGGTTCGGGCAAGGGCCTGACCGCTGTCGCCGCCGGCACCGTCACCATCGGTAACTCCGACGTCTTCGCCGAGACCAAGCTCGAGGCCGACCAGGTCAAGAACCTCGTCGACCACGAGGTCGCCGTCGTGGGCATGGGCCCCGTCGTCTCCAAGAACGTCAAGGTCGACGACCTGTCCCTCGAGCAGCTCAAGGGCATCTTCTCCGGCCAGATCACCAACTGGAAGGAGGTCGGCGGCGACGACGCCACCATCGTCGTCCTCAACCGCAAGGCCGGCTCCGGCACCCGCGCCACCTTCGAGGCTGCCGTCTTTGGCGACGAGGCTGTCGACTTTAAGGGCGACGCCGAGCTCGATAAGTCCGGCGACGTCCAGACTCAGATGGGCAGCACCGACAACGCCATCTCCTACCTCGACTTCTCGCACTTCGATGACTCCAAGTTCAACGCCGTCAAGGTCGAGGGCGTCGAGCCCAAGAGCAAGAACGTCACCGACAACTCCTTCAAGATTTGGGCTACCGAGCACATGTACTGCGCAAAGGACGCCGACGAGGCCACCAAGGCCTTCCTGGAGTTCATGCTCTCCGACGACGTCCAGGGCAAGCTCGTCGAGGAGCAGGGCTTCATTCCCGTCTCTGCCATGAAGGTCGTCAAGGACGCCAGCGGCAAGGTCTCCTCTAAATAAGTAACCGCCCCGGAAAGGTTTGCAATGGCAAAACAGCTGCCAAAGCGCGACCTTGAGAACGTGGGCCTGGGCGTCACGGGTGCGTGCGTAGCGCTCGTGACGCTTGTCGTTGCCGCGCTCATCTTTATGGTCGCCCAAAAGGGCCTCTCGGCTTTTCTCAAGGACGGCGTCTCGGTCGTAGAGTTCTTCACCGGCACCAAGTGGGACCTGGCCAACACAGCCGAAAGCGGCCTGCCCTACACCGGCGCCCTGCCCCTGATTGTCACCTCGTTTGCGGTCATGGTGCTCTCCACGCTCATCGCGCTGCCCATCGCCATCGGCTCTGCCATCTTTGCGGTCGAGATCCAGCCTAAGTTTGGCTCCAAGGTCTTTCAGCCGCTCATTGAGCTTTTGACCGGCATTCCCTCGGTCGTCTTTGGCTTGATCGGCTTTCACGTGGTCGTCGGCCTTATGAAGAACGTTTTCCACGTGAGCACGGGCCTGGGTATCCTGCCCGGCGCCATCGTGCTGGCCGTCATGATTCTGCCGACGATGACTACGCTTTCGGTCGATGGCCTGCGCGCCGTGCCCGACAGCTACCGCCAGGGTTCGCTCGCGCTGGGCTACACCCGCTGGCAGACCATCTGGCACGTGGTGCTCAAGAG
The DNA here is from genome assembly GCA_900547285.1 of uncultured Collinsella sp. GTDB lineage: Bacteria > Actinomycetota > Coriobacteriia > Coriobacteriales > Coriobacteriaceae > Collinsella. The sequence goes on along the minus strand of URGF01000045.1, from coordinate 10,257 downwards.
CGCTATGCCCTCGCTCATGACCGCAGTCATCCTGGGCATGACCCGCGCCTTTGGCGAGACGCTCGCCGTGCGCATGGTTATCGGCGGCATCGAGGCCATGCCGACGTCGCTGCTGTCGCCGGCCTCGACCATTACCACCACGCTCACCACGTCCATGGCGGTTTATGCCGAGGGCTCGGCTCAAGACGACGTCCTGTGGGCGCTCGGTCTGCTGCTGATGGGCATGAGCCTCATCTTTATCCTGATCATCCACCTCATCGGCCGCAAGGGGGCGAAGGCTCGTGGCTAGCACGCGCATTCACATCGACGAGGCGAGACTCGGGCGCGTCCAAAAGCAGGACCGCATTGCCACGGGCGTGCTGACGGCGATCGTTGCCATCGTCATGCTCATCGTCGTCTCCATGGTGGCCTACATCCTGTTCGAGGGTATCTCGACGCTGTTCCAGCCGGGCTTTCTCACGCAGCCCGCACGCGCCAACGGAACGCAGGGCGGCGTGCTCTACCAGCTGTTCGACTCGTTCTATCTGCTGCTGATCACCCTGATCATCTCGGTGCCCATCAGCCTGGGCGGCGCGGTCTTTTTGGTTGAGTACGCGCCCGATGGGCCTATTCGCGACATCGCCTCGACCGCCATCGAGACGCTGTCCTCGCTGCCCTCCATTGTCGTAGGCATGTTCGGCTTTCTGGTGTTCTCGGTGCAGCTGGGCTGGAAGTACTCCATCATCTCCGGCGCCGTCGCGCTCACCATGTTCAACATCCCCATCCTGGTGCGCGTGATTCAGCAGGCGCTCGAGGACGTGCCGCAGGCCCAGCGCGATGCGTGCCTGGCCATGGGCCTCACTCGCTGGGAGGCCACACTGCACATCCTGATTCCCGAGGCCATGCCCGCCATCGTGACCGGCATCGTGCTTTCGGCCGGCCGCGTGTTTGGCGAGGCCGCGGCGCTGCTCTTTACCTCGGGCATGAGCTCGCCGGTTCGCCTGAACTTCTTGAGCTTTAACCTGTCGAGCCCCACCTGCGCCTGGAACGTGTTCCGTCCCGGCGAGTCGCTGGCCGTGCACATCTACAAGATCTATGGCGAGGGCAGCCCCGAGGCCCAGCAGATCGTCTGGGGCACCGCGGCACTGCTGATGATCTGCGTACTGCTGTTTAACGTGGTCGCCCGTATCGTGGGCAAGCAACTGGCAAGGAGGATGACGGCCGAATGAGCGAGATGAATGTAACGCCCGCAACCGAGGCGGCATCGTCCGACACCCAGGACTTTTTGTCGAGCGTGGGGGAGAGCGAGAAACGTGTTCGTGTGAGCGGCAAGGCCGTGAGCGACGAGGTCGTGCTCTCCACCAAGGGCGTCAACGTGTACTATGGCGACCACCATGCGCTGCACGACACGTCGCTCGACTTTCACAAGGGCGAGATCACGGCGCTCATCGGGCCTTCGGGCTGCGGTAAGTCGACCTTCTTGCGTAGCCTCAACCTGATGAATCGCGAGATTCGCGGCTGCCGCGTGGAGGGCGAGATCAACTACCGCGGGCGCAACGTGAACACCAAGACCGAGAACACCTACGAGCTGCGCCGTTCCATTGGCATGGTGTTTCAACAGCCCAATCCTTTTCGTAAGTCCATTCGCGACAACATCACGTTTGCGCCCAAGCGCCACGGCATCACCGACCGCGACGAGCTCGATCGCATGGTCGAGGAAAGCCTGCGCGGTGCGGCCCTGTGGGACGAGGTCAAGGACAAGCTCGACAAGAGCGCCTACGCGCTTTCGGGCGGTCAGCAGCAGCGTTTGTGCATTGCGCGCACGCTGGCACTCAACCCCGACGTAATCCTGTTTGACGAGCCCTGCTCGGCGCTCGACCCCATCTCGACGCTGGCGATCGAGGACCTCATGTCGTCGATCGTGGCCGACCGCGCCATCGTCATCGTGACGCACAACATGGAGCAGGCGTCGCGCGTGTCCAACCGCACGGCGTTTTTCTACATGGGCGATATGGTCGAGTACGACGAGACCGACGAGATTTTCCAACGGCCCAAGGATAAGCGGCTGAATGATTACCTCACCGGCATGTTCTCCTAGTCCGGGACATGCTTGAGGCCCGCGGCGGCCACGGTTGCCGCGGGACTGATTGGAGAGGCGGGTCATCTCTTGCGGGAGATGGCCCGCCTTTTTGTGTCGTGTGCTGGTGCGCTTGCCCAAAACCACCACGAAGGCGCCCGTCCCCTTTGTGGTGGTTTTCGCTATCATGGAGAACGTTGAATTTCTACGAAGGAGCAGGGCATATGGCGATTCTTTTGGGATGCGATTCCGTCAGCCTAGAGTTTCCCACCAAGCATATTTTCGATAGCGTGACGCTCGGCGTGGGCGAGGGCGACCGCATTGGTATTGTCGGTAAAAACGGCGACGGCAAGTCGACGCTGCTGAGCGTGCTCGCCGGCACGCTGGAGCCCGATGACGGACGCGTGACGCACCGCCGCGGCATCACGATCGGTCTACTCGGCCAAAAGGACCAGCTTGTCGATACCGATACCGTGCATCATGCCGTTGTGGGTGACGCCCCCGAGTACGAGTGGGCGTCGAGCCCCCGTACGCGCCAGATCCTCGCCGGCCTCATTAGCGATGTGCCCTGGGAGGGCATGGTAGGCGAGCTCTCGGGCGGTCAGCGCCGCCGCGTGGACCTCGCGCGCCTGCTGATCGGCGACTATGACGTGCTCATGCTCGATGAGCCCACCAACCATCTGGACATGCGCACCATCAACTGGCTTGCGCGTCACTTAAAGGCCCGCTGGCAGCGCGGTCAGGGCGCGATGCTCGTGGTCACGCACGATCGCTGGTTCTTGGACGAGGTCTGCACCAGCATGTGGGAGGTTCACGACGGCCAGGTCGATCCCTTCGAGGGCGGCTATTCGGCATATATCCTGCAGCGCGTGGAACGCGACCGCATGGCCGCGGTTACCGAGGAGCGCCGTCGCAACATGGCACGTAAGGAGCTCGCGTGGCTGAGCCGCGGTGCCCAGGCGCGCTCCACCAAGCCCAAGTTTCGCGTGGATGCCGCTCGCGAGCTGATCGCCGACGTGCCGCCCGTGCGTGACGAGCTGGAGCTCAAGCGCCTGGCCGTGAGCCGCCTGGGCAAGCAGGTTATCGATGTGGTCGACGTGGACGCCGGCTATGCGGATACCGATGGCGCGCCCAAGCAGGTGCTCAACGACGTGACCTGGCTCATTGGTGCGGGCGACCGCTATGGTCTTTTGGGCGAGAACGGCGCCGGCAAGTCGACTTTGCTCGACGTGATCCAGGGCAAGATCGCGCCCCTGCGCGGCCGTGTGAAGATTGGCCAGACGGTGCGCTTTGGCGTGCTGTCGCAGCAGCTCGAGGAACTCGAGCCCTACATGGGTGACACGATCCGCGAGGTGCTCGGCAACTATAAGAAGTACTACGTCATCGACGGCAAGGAGACTTCGCCCGAGAAACTTTGCGAGCGCCTGGGCTTTACGACACAGCAGCTCTGGAGTCGCATCGGCGATCTTTCGGGCGGCCAGCGCCGTCGCCTGTCGCTGCTGCTGACGATCCTGGACGAGCCCAACGTGCTTATCCTGGACGAGCCCGGCAACGACCTGGATACCGACATGCTCGCGATTGTCGAGGACCTGCTCGACGGCTGGCCCGGCACGCTAATCCTGGTGACGCACGACCGCTTCTTGATGGAGCGCGTGACCGACCAGCAGTGGGCGCTGCTCGACGGCCACCTGACGCATATGCCCGGCGGCGTGGACCAGTACCTGCGCCTGTGCAACGCCACCGCCGAGGGCGAGCCCGTGGGTGCGCCGAGCGCCAAGACCGGCACGTTTGACACCGGTGCCGCGGCGGCTGCGGCCGAAAAGCCCAAGTCGAGCGGCCAGCCCAATGGCCTTTCCAACGCCGAACGCCAGAAGCTTCGCCGCGAGGTGAGCTCGCTCGAGCGCAAAATGGAGACGCAGCGCGCCCGCGTGGAGGAGGCCGAGGCCGCGATGGCCCAGGTCGACCCCACCAACTACACGGCGCTGGGCGAGCAGCAGGCAAAGATCGACGAGGCCCACGCCGCCATGGACGAGTTGGAGATGGCGTGGCTCGAGGCGAGCGAGAAGCTCGAGGGCGAGGAGTAGGCGAGGATGATCAAGGCCGCGTTTTTCGATATCGACGGCACGTTGCTGAGCTTTAAGACCCATCGGATTCCGGCGTCGGCGCAGCAGGTGCTCGACAGCTTTCATGAGCAGGGGATTGCGTGCGTGATCGCCACGGGTCGCCCGACCTATCAGATGCCCGATTGGCTGTTCGATCTTGGTTGGGATGCGTACATCACGCTTTCGGGTCAGCACTGCTTTGATGCCAAGGGCGTTTACCGTAGCTGCCCGATTGACCCGGACGACGTTGCGGCGATTGTGGATCAGGTGGCTCAGGGGTGCTACGACTCGCTGTGCATGCAGGGCGAGAACTCGTTTGTGAACCGCCTGTCCGAGCGCGTGGTGACGGCAGGCAGCAACGCGGGAATCGTCTACCACGAGGAGCCGTTTGAGCACGCCTTCGATGCGCCGGTTTACCAGTTCTGCGCCTTTGTTGATCCGGCCGACGAGCATATCGTGACTGATGCGGTGTCGCATTCGCTCACCACGCGCTGGTGTGACCTGTTCTGCGATATTATTCCCGCTAACGGCGGCAAGGACCTGGGTGTCGCGGCGACGCTGGAGCGGCTGGATATCGACGCGAGCGAGGCGATCGCTTTTGGCGACGGCGAGAACGACCTGTCGATGTTTGCCGCCGTGGGCACGAGCGTGGCCATGGGCAACGCGCAGGATACCGTGAAGGCCGCGGCGACCTACGTGACGACCGCCGTAGACGATGATGGCATTTACAACGCCGCCAAGCACTTTGGGCTACTGTAGCTGCGGATTCGGCATCTGGGGACGTTCCTTTTCTGCCGGCAGCTGGGGACACTCCTTGCGGGGCGTCCCCATTTTGTTTTCGTCCCGTGCGTTTTGTGAAACACGGTTAACTTTTTAGACAACGTAGTAAGACATAGGCAACTTTTGCGGTAAAGTAAATCAAGCAAAAGTATCCAAAGGCTAACTAGAAGCCATCGCGAAAGGCGGCCCATGGCCCTGCGTGAATCCGGAGAAGACTATCTCGAATCGATCTACGTTCTGTCGGAACGTCAGGGCATCGTGCGCTCGATCGACGTTGCCGAATACTTGGGCGTAACCAAAGCAAGCGTCTCTAAAGCCATGGCGGCCTTGGAGAGCACCGGCTACGTGGAGATGGGCAAACGCGACGTGCATCTGACGGAACGCGGTCTTGAGGTTGCCCGTCAAATGTGGGAGCGCCACTGTTTTTTTGTAGGTCTGCTAGAGGACGCAGGCGTAACGCCCGAGGTCGCGTCGCAAGAGGGCTGCCACATGGAGCACTGCCTGAGCGAGGAGAGCTTCGAGAAGCTAAGATCGATGCTGAGACGGGGCAGCGACCGGGATCAGTAACCCCACCAACCAAGTCCAACTCAGACAAGGAACCCCGCCAGCAAGTGATGCCCAAGAACCGCCAGTTGTGTCGCCGCAGGCCGGGGCCGGGCTTGGTTTTGAAAACATTCCGCAGACCAGAATCGCCCCCGTTCGTAGCTCCGAAGGAGCAGAACGGGGGCGATTCATTGGTCGAGGACGTTTTCAAAACCAAGCCCGGCCCCGGCCGGTGGGACCACAGGCGCTACAGGTTCTTGACACCCATCGCGCGCATGGCGTTCAGGATGGCGATGATCGCCACGCCCACGTCGCCAAAGACGGCAAGCCACATATTGGCGATGCCCAGCGCTGCCAGCACAAGGATCAGCAGCTTAATGCCCAGCGCAAAGATGATGTTCTGCCAAACAATCGACATGGTCTTGCGCGCCACGCGAATAGCGCGGGAAATGTCGGACGGCTTGTCGTCCATCAGCACCACGTCGGCGGCCTCGATCGCGGCGTCCGAGCCCATGGCGCCCATGGCAATGCCCACATCGGCGCGCGTAAGCACAGGCGCGTCGTTGATGCCGTCACCGACAAAGGCGAGCTTGCCCTTGCCACTTTCGGCCGCGAGCAACGCCTCAACGCGCTCGACCTTGTCGCCCGGCAGGAGCTGCGCGTGGAACTCGTCGAGACCGAGTTGCTTGGCCACAGACGCTGCAACCTCCTCGCGGTCGCCCGTGAGCATGACGGTTCGGTTGATACCGGCGGCATGCAGGTCGCGAATCGTTTGCTCCGCATCGGCCTTAACGGTGTCTGCAATCACGATGTGGCCGGCGTACACGCCGTCAACGAGCACGTGGAGGATCGTGCCGACAACCTCGCAGTCCGGTGCTTCAACGCCGGCCGTGGCGAGCATCTTGGCGTTGCCAACGACGACGTGCTTGCCGTCGATGGTTGCCGTCACGCCGTGGCCCGCGTCGTTGGCGGAGTCTCTCACGCGCTTGGGGTCGACCTCGCCCTGGTAGGCGTCGCGCACGGACTGCGCGATGGGGTGATCGGAGAACGATTCAGCAAGGGCTGCGACTTCAAGCAACGATTGTTCGGTATGGCCAGCCTCGGGGTGCACCGCGACGACCGAGAACGTGCCGTTGGTGAGGGTGCCCGTCTTGTCAAAGACGACGGTGTCCACATCGGCGAGCGTCTCGAGGTAGTTGGAACCCTTGATGAGAACGCCCAGCTTGGACGCGCCGCCGATGCCGCCAAAGAAACTGAGCGGCACGCTGATCACGAGCGCACACGGGCAGCTGACGACCAGGAAGGTCAGGCCGCGCAGGATCCAGTCGGACCAGGCGCCGGTGACCAAACCGCCGCCGAGCGCGAGTACCGCGGCCGCGCCGGTGACGGCGGGCGTGTAGACGCGGGCGAAGCGCGTGATGAAGTTCTCGGTGCGCGCCTTCTTTTCGCTGGCATTCTCCACGAGTTCCAGGACGCGCGCGACGGTGGACTCGCCAAAGGGCTTGGTGGTGCGCACGTGGATGAGGCCCGTCATGTTGATGCAACCGCTGATGATATCGTCTCCGGTTTTGGCCGGACGGGGGACTGACTCGCCAGTAAGGGCGGCGGTATCGAGCTGTGTCTCGCCTTCGACGATGATGCCGTCGATGGGCACGCGCTCGCCAGGCTTGACGACGATGACGGTGCCGACGGCGATGTCATCGGGGAAGACTTGCTCGAGCGTGCCGTCGGGCTGCTCGACGTTAGCGTAGTCGGGCGCGATGTCCATCATGGCACTGATCGACTTGCGGCTCTTGCCCACAGCGTATGCCTGGAACAGCTCGCCGACCTGGTAGAACAGCATGACGGCGGCGCCTTCGGCCATGTGCGGGTCGGTATCGGGGAAGAGCACCATGGCAAACGCGCCGATGGTCGCGACTGCCATAAGGAAACTCTCGTCGAAGGCCTTGCCGCGGCGGATGTTATTGAATGCCTTTTGCAGTACGTCGTATCCGGCAATCAAAAACGGCACGAGGAACAGCGCGAAGCTGGCGTAGATGTTGCCAGGCTCCCCAAATGCGATAGTGAGGGCGCCGAGCTCGTCGAGGGCATAAACAACGGCAAAAATGCCCAGTGCTACCAGGATGCGGTTGCGCTTGTGCTCAAGGGACTCTTTCTTCTTGCGCTTCTTCTTTTTCTTTTTGGGATCGGCGGCTGCCATGATTCAAACCTCCCATTTGAGTGTATGAACACTTGCTCATATAATTTCGCGAGCAAAGGCCGCGGCAAGCGCGGCCTCGCAGGTCAACGTATGCGCGGGTTAGAGAATGATCTCGCAGTCCGGCTCGGCGTCGGCGGTGAACTCAACGACGCGGTCCAGGACCTCGTCGAACTTGGCGTCGTCGGCCTCGAGCGTCAGCTTCTGGGTCATAAAGTTGACCGAAACGGACTTGACGCCCTCGAGCTTGGCAAGTTCGTCCTGAAGCTCGCGCGCGCAGTTGGCGCAATCGATCTCGTCGAGCTTGAACTGCTTTTTCATGGTGGGTTCCTTTCCCTGTGTTAGCGGTCTGGGTGCCGGCCGCGCTGATACCGTGGTTGGTTGCTATTCGCAGATATGGCTCATGCCCTGGTTAAGCATGGTGTAGACGTGATCGTCGGCGAGCGAGTAGAGAATGTTGCGGCCGTCGCGGCGGAACTTGACCAGGTGCGACTGCTTAAGCGTGCGCAGCTGGTGCGATACTGCCGACTGCGAGGTTGCGGTCGCTTCGGCGATGTCAGCCACGCAGAGCTCGCGGCCCATGAGGGCATAGAGGATCTTGATGCGTGTGGTGTCGCTGAAGACCTTGAACAGGTCGGCCAGGTCGTACAACAGCTCCTCGTCGGGAAGGTCCTCGGGCGAGCAGGTGGTGGGGACGATCGGCTCGGTGGCCTCGATGCCAGTCTTTGTTTCATCAGCGTGGTTGCTCATTGCAACATCCTTTCATATGAACATGCGCTCATATAACTTGCTTTCGATTATATGAGTGTATGTTCATATGTCAATACAATTTGCGTTAATTTCGATGGCTGCTTGCCGCCTCTGCGATTTTCTGTGGGTTGGGAGACATCGACGCAATGCTCGCCAACATATTTCGAGATGTTCGGCTAGCATGCTAAGAAAGCCACCTTGAGAAGCATTAGAACTGTTCATATTTGTACTTTATCGTGTTAAATACCGCGAGAATCAGTTCTTCCTCTACGGGAGTTCCTGCAGAATCAGTTTTATCTAAAGTTATATTGAGCATTGCTGCAGCCAATCTGGCACATCGGTGGCCGAATAAGTCGAAAAATGTAGGTGGACATCCGCAGAGATCGCCTTTAGAAGAGCGAATTCTCAATTAGATCAATAATCGTGTCGTCTTCCGTGCGGTTTTCATCGATTTTTGCGAACATGTCGCATTCCCAAGGCCCATTGATTTCCTCAGCAAGGGCCCCGACGTGTTGCATGTCGTCGGGTTCTGGCACATCGTTGATGCTCGGGTCATCAGCTTGCGGATATTGGCTTGCAATTTCGCGCTTGGCGGCCTCTTCTTCTTTGAGTGTCTCCAGGACGCGGCGACCGTATTCGAAGTAGCGCCGCAAGACAAATTGACGAAGAGTTTCTTGCAGGATGGCGAAGTTATCCGGGAGTCGACCGGGCCATATCTTCTCGCGAATGCGAATCGCTTCCATGACCCGCCTAAAAGCGGACTGCTTGAAAAACGAATGACGACTAACTGTGATAACGGCATATCCCATGTTTCGCAGCGTGTTTCGGCGTTCCTCGTCAATTGATTGCTGTTCGGGCTCGTCGTGGTAAAAGCCGTTGTATTCGATATCGGTCATCGAATTTTCGAGCAGCGCGTCGAGGTAGAAAACCGTCCGTCGCGTTAGGGCGGCGTATCTTTTGGGGACTGGGATCGGATAGTCCGTTTTGATAGCGCGTATGGCTAAGCCACCCATTGACTTGGGCATTGTCAGCATCATGACAAACGCCGTTTCGAGTGGGGAGCGACAGCCTTCGCGTACATAAGAAAGTGCCTTAAGTGCTTTATTAGATCCACGATACCCCGATGCCTCTGAAAAGAAGGCTCTGAGCTCTTCAACGCTGGTTAGGGCTGGGCGCTCGCGATATTGAGTTTCGTCGGACGTTCCAAGCGCGTAGGAGCCGCAGATTTCAAAGTAATACTCAACGAGCTCCGAAAGGTTGAGGTCGGCTGTTGCTTCTAACGCGCACAGCTTGATGTCGACGATGTAGACGTTCGGCTCGAGTTCTAGGTAGCTTTCTGCATCAAACGTATAGCGCGTGCAGTGGCAGATGCAGCCCTTGCGGTGCCTTTTGGCATTATTGGAAAACGTCAGCACATGGATGCTTTCAGAATCGACATTCTTTCTGTTGAGCCATGCTCGCGCCGCTTCCAGGTTGGACGTGGTCGGCGCAGACACCTTGATCTTTTCCATAGATATGGGATCGGTCGCGTGGCTTGCGAGCGAGTTGACTGTTTGGTATACAGCGCGTGCCGTGGTATGTGACAGAACGATTCCCATACGCGCATGATGGCATAGCGGACGCCATATACGCTCGAAACTTCGGGCAACGGTATTGGGGCGCGGCTTATCTTCTGCGAACGGTGGGTTTTTGAGCTGTCGTATTGAGGGGGGCAGCTTCGGCTGGGGAGGTTTCTGTCGGCTGCCCCATTTTGGTGAACTTTAGTTGCGGATTCGGTAGCGCGCAGAGATGTGGTGTAAGAGGCGGGGAATGCCCCGCCTCCGCCCTTT
>URGF01000044.1 GCA_900547285.1 uncultured Collinsella sp. | reverse complement strand
CGCGACGCCATGCGTCAGGCGGCGCGTGGTCTGGCTCAGGATAGGGCCGCCGCTCTTCTGGCGGATGCGGTAGAGGGTTTGCGTTAGTTAGACGGGATATCGTCGGTCGCCCTCGCGCTGATGCGGTAGGTGCGGTACAGTTAACGGGTTACAGGCAGTGTTTACGCAAGGAGTACACGAGCACATGGCTGATTCCCAGACTGCAACCTCCGCGCCCGAGTTTAAGAGCGCCCACTTTATCGGTATCGGCGGCGCCGGCATGAGCGGCATCGCCCTCGTTCTGCACGAGCGCGGTTATGCCGTTACCGGCTCCGACCTTAAGACGTCACGTTATATCCGCCAGCTTACCCGCGCTGGTGTGAAGGTGCATGTGGGTCATGAGGCCGCCACGATCGACGAGGTCAAGCCCGACGTGGTTGTTGTCTCTACCGCTATTCCGGAGTCCAACCCTGAACTCGTGCGCGCTCGTGAGCTTGGTATTCCCGTGTGGCCCCGTGCCAAGATGCTCTCTGCTTTGGGCCACGGCTACACGACTGTCGCTGTTGCCGGCACGCATGGCAAGACCACCACGTCTTCGATGTGCGCCACCATGCTCGACCGCATGGGTCTGGATCCGAGCTTCTTGATCGGTGGCATCGTCGAGGGCTATGACACGAACGGCAAGAACGGCTCGGGCGACTACTTTGTCGCCGAGGCCGACGAGTCCGACAGCTCCTTCCTGTTCCTGAACCCCAACGTAGTCATTGTGACCAACGTCGAGGCCGACCACCTAGATCACTACTCGGGTATCGAGGAGATCGAGGCGACTTTCGCCAAATTCATGAGCCTGGTGGGCGAGGACGGCACTGTCATCGTCTGCGGCGAGGACCCGCATCTGGTCGAGCTCGCCAAGTCGACGGGCCGTCACGTGCTTTCCTACGGCTTTGCCGAGAGCAACGACATCGTCTGCATGCACCCGGATGTTAAGGGCATCCAGAGTGACTTTATCGTTCGCTTTGAGGACGGCACTGAGCATGCTGTGGAGATCAAGAGCAATCCCGGTCGCCACAACATGCTCAACGCCACGGCGGTGCTCACCGTCGCACATGTCCTGGGCCTTGATATCGACGCCGCCGCCAAGGCGCTCTCGAGCTTTGAGGGCGTCCGTCGTCGCTTTACCCACGTGGGCGATATCGATGGCATCACCGTGGTCGATGATTACGGCCATCACCCCACCGAGATCAAGGCGACGCTTGCTGCTGCTTCGTCGCTGGGCTACAAGCACGTCGACGTTGTGTTCCAGCCGCACCGCTATTCGCGCCTGCAGGCCCTGTGCGACGACTTTGCCGATGCATTTGCCAATGCCGATAAACTGCTGCTGATTGATGTGTTCTCGGCTGGCGAGATGCCCATTCCGGGTGTCACCTCTAAGATGCTCGCCGATACCGTGCGCGCCAAGCATCCTGGCAAGGAGGTCGTGTACTGCTCCAGCCGTCTTGAGCTCAATCAGGAGCTCGAGCAGATGGTGGGCGAGGGCGACCTGCTGCTCACCATGGGTGCCGGTGACGTTACGACTGTCGGTCCCGAGTTCATTGAGTATCTGACTGCCAAGAAAGACGCTTAAGTCTAATGGGTCTGTTTAACGCCGTCATGGCGCTCTCGGGTATGATTGACACGGATGTGATCGAGGACGAGCGCCTTGCGCGTCATACGAGCTATCGTATCGGCGGCAAGGCCGACCTCTTTGTGACGTGCCATAGCTATCATGCCCTCCGCCGCGCCGTGGCGGTGCTCGATCGCGAGCAGGTGCCGTGGGTTATCATCGGCAAGGGCTCCAATCTGCTGGTTGCCGATGGCGGTTATCGCGGTGCCGTTATTGCGCTGGGACGTGAGTTTCAGCGCACGGTTGTTGCCGATGATGGTTGTACGCTGACGGTCGGTGCGGGCGTGATGTTTGCGCGCCTGGTCAACGATGCCCTGTCGCGTAGCCTCTCGGGCCTTGAGTTTGCCGTTGGCATCCCTGGTTCGGTCGGTGGTGCGATATCTATGAATGCCGGCACACGGACCGAGTGGATTGGCTCGCTGGTTGAGGATGTCGTAACGTTTGACCCGGCATCCGGTATCAAGCATTATGCGGGGTCCGAGATCACTTGGGGCTACCGCGAATGTAGCCTTCCCCGCAATGAGATCATCCTCGAGTGCGTGCTCAAGCTTAAACCGGCGCCCAAGGCCGATATTCGCGAGCGCATGGAACGGTACCTGACGAGGCGCAAGCGTACGCAGCCCATGGGTCGCGCATCCTGCGGGTCGGTCTTTCGTAACCCGCCCGATGCGAGTGTGGGCAAGCTTATCGAGGATTGTGGATTAAAGGGTTTTTCGATTGGCGGCGCGGAAGTTTCGCCCGTTCACGCTAATTTTATCGTTAATAACGGAACTGCCTCGGCCGATGACGTTGCCGCGGTTATCAGACATGTGCACGGAAAGGTGAGGGAGGCGTATGGCATCGAGCTCAGACCGGAAGTTAAATTCCTCGGCTTCTAGAGCATCGAAACCCACCTTCCGCCGCGCCGGAGGGCGTTCCGGCGCGCCTGCCAAACCTCAACGCAATACCGTCGCGCGCTCTAAGTCTGTCGGGCATGCTCGACAGACCAGTCGTCCGGTCGTCGGCTCTCAGCTCGGTAATCGTCCGGCCGCAAAAAAGTCCTTGCGTCCCTCGGTGACGTCAAAGCCTGTTATGGGCGCCAAGCCTGCCCGTCCCATGGCAACTCCTAAGCCCTTGACGGGAACTAATGCGGCTCGTCCGGGTCGCACGCTGGGCGCATCGAAACCGCGCTCGCTGACATCGGTGCCGGCTACCGCCAAGAAGCCTTCGAGTAAAAAAGGTGTCAACCCGTTGTCTTCACTTGGGGCGATGGCAAATAAAACATCAGACGCCGCTTCTGTCGTTGCAGGCAAAGGCAAAATCGTGGGCGGCGTTCTGGCCGCCTTGGCCGTGCTCGTCGTCGTTGCCATCGTGGTGATTAACTCTGGATTGTTTACCGCCACTGATATTCAGATTCAAGGCAGCGAGCATGTGACGAAGCACGATGCTATCCAGCTGATCGATTTGCCCGAGGGAACGTCGCTTTTTAATGTCGATCCCGACCAGATTACCGAGGACCTCAAGCAGAACCCGTGGGTCTCGGGCGTGGATGTGCAGCGTCAGTTCCCGCATACGCTCATCATCACGCCGATGGAGCGCAAGGTCATCGCAATTGCCTATATCAGCTCCGATGACCTTGCCTGGGCCATCGGGGATGATGACACCTGGATCGCCCCGCTGTCGACGTCGGTCGAAGTGGACGACCAGGGCAACGTTATCACGACAGGGCAGGGCTCAAATACCCTGACCGGAATCGATGCCGCGCTGGCGCTCGCTAAGCATTATGGCGCGGTGTTGTTGACTGATGTCTCGGCGGATGTCGCTCCGGTTTCCGGTCAGGCGGCGAACTCCAAAGCCGTTAAGGCCGGCCTGGATTATGTGCGTGGTTTTTCGAGCGAGTTCTTGGGACAAGTCAAGGATATTTCCACGCCTTCGGTCGAAGCCATCTCGGCAAATCTCAATAACGGCATTGAGGTGTCGCTGGGCGATTCGGACGATATCGCCAAGAAGGAACGCGTAGTCACCAAGTTGCTTTCGCAGGTAGAGGGCGTAACGTATATTAATGTGCGCTCTCCGGGTAACTACACATTTAGGAATGCTCCGACCTCGTAGCGCTGGTTGATGCTTTGTTGAGGGGCCATACCACGCCGTTTATCTGGTTTGTTTGGTTTTCACGGTCAATTATTTGACTGATACGTTCATAATGTGCAACCATAATACGGTTTACCTTTGCATTTACTTTCAACCTGAAGGTTAATGTGCGCAGGGGTCGACCCATGCTATGGCTATAACCTTTGTTCGGAGGACCGACATGCACGAGACAGAGATCAACAACTACCTTGCCGTCATTAAGGTGGTCGGCGTCGGCGGCGGCGGTACCAACGCGGTCAATCGAATGATCGAAGAGGGCATCCGCGGCGTCGAGTTTGTTGCCATCAACACCGATGCTCAGGCACTCGCGATCTCTGATGCCGATATCAAGGTGCACATCGGCACCGACCTTACCCGCGGCCTGGGCGCCGGCGCCAACCCCGAGGTTGGCCGCAAGGCTGCCGATGAGTCCCGCGACGACATTGCCGAGGCGCTCGCTGGCGCCGACATGGTCTTCATCACCTGCGGCGAGGGCGGTGGCACCGGTACCGGCGCTGCTCCCATCGTTGCCGATATCGCGATGAACGAGGTCGGTGCGCTGACCGTCGCTGTCGTGACCAAGCCCTTCACCTTCGAGGGCCGCAAGCGTAAGAAGAGCGCCGAGGAGGGCATTAAGACCCTCTCCGATTGCGTTGACACCATGATCGTCATCCCTAACGATAAGCTGCTCGACATCGCCGAGAAGAAGACCACCATGCTCGAGGCCTTCGCGATTGCCGATGGCGTCCTTTCCCAGGGCACCCAGGGCATCACCGACCTCATCACCGTCCCCGGTATCATCAACCTGGACTTCGCCGATGTTAAGACCATCATGAAGCAGGCCGGTACCGCCATGATGGGTATCGGTACCTCTTCTGGGGATACCCGTGCCGTCGACGCAGCCCAGCAGGCCATCTCCAGCCCGCTGCTCGAGAGCTCCATCGATGGTGCCACACGCGTGCTGCTCTCCATCGCCGGTTCCAAGGACCTGGGCATCCAGGAGATCAGCGACGCCGCCGACGTTGTCGCCAACGCCGTCGACCCCGAGGCCAACATCATCTTCGGTACCGTTGTCGACGAGTCCCTGGGCGATCAGGTGCGTATCACCGTCATCGCTACGGGCTTCTCCGACTCCAACGTCAACCGTCAGGACGAGCTCTTTGCTGCTCAGCAGTCTCAGAGCAAGGCCGCTGCCTCCGCTGAGCCGCAGCGCACCGCTCCTGCCACGAGCCCGGCCCAGGCCGCTCCGACCCGCAACGTCGGTGGCACCGAGCTTCCTAACTTCGGCAACGATCAGTTCGAGCTTCCCGACTTCCTGAAGCGCGGTAGCTTCTAAGTCGTTCTTTGCATTGTTGTGCACAGGGGCGTGTCCGTATGGACGCGCCCTTTTTATTTCGACTTTGTAAACTAGAACCTCCAATCTCTTTACGTTCCCTTTACAATTGCCTCCAGCGCAGCAGGTATCCTTTTAGAGAAGTATGACAGCCGTATAAACGCGGGCTGTAGCGGCGATGCCGCGGTACTTGTGTTATTAGGAGGCTTTAGTATGGCAGCACGTGCGGACAAAGTTTCGCGTGTCGACCATGATGGAGTTACGTTGGTGGAAGGCGCGACATCCGATGTTCGCTTTGCCTTCACCGAGCGCGCCGGTGGTGTTTCCGAAGATGCGTACTCCTCACTCAACTTGGGCTCGCATGTTGGCGATGATCCCTTTGCTGTTCAAGAAAATCGTCGTCGCGCGCTCGAGGCTATGGGTGCCGCCGAGTGCGAGCACAACCTGCTCGTTCCCAATCAGGTCCATGGTGACCATATCGTTGCGGTGACCTCGAACGGCGCCGATGACCTTGAGGACGTCCGCGAGCAGATTGCCGAGGGCTGCGATGCCATCGTCTGTACGGCGCATAACGTACCCGTGCTGCTCTGCTTTGCCGACTGCGTTCCCGTGGTGCTGGTGGCCCCTGGCGGATTTGCCGTGGTGCACTCCGGTTGGAAGGGCACGATTGCACGCATTTCCGCCAAGGCGTGCCAGGCGCTTTGCGATGCTGCCGGTTGCGATGCGAGCGGCGTTTCCGCCTATATCGGCCCCCATATCTTGGGTGACGAATATGAGGTATCCCAGGAACTCATGGATCGCTTTGCCGCCGAGTTCTCTTGCATCGATGCGAGTACCTCTCGCATGCTCGATCTTTCCGCTGCCATTCGCGAGGCGCTGGTAGATGTCGGTGTCGACGCGGATAATATCGTGGATACCCAGCTTTCGACCGTGCGTCAGAACGACCGCTTTTATTCCTACCGTAACGAGGGCGGCACCTGTGGGCGCCATGCTGCGATCGGCGTGATGCTATGAGAAAGATCGTATCGGTCCTGAGCGCCGCTGTGCTTACGCTTACGCTGTGCGCCTGTTCTTCGGGATCTTCTACCTCTTCCATTACCGTCGCTGGCTCCACGACCTGCCTTCCTATCGCCGAGATTGCGGCCGAGGGCTTTAAGGAGGAGACCGGCATCGACGTGCTCGTTTCCGGTTTGGGTTCTTCCGCTGGCATCGAGGCCGTCAGCGCCGGCACGGCCGATATCGCCAGCTCCTCCCGTGGACTCAATGCCGACGAACAGGATCTGGGCCTGACTCCCATCGTCATTGCCCACGACGGTATCGCGGTCATCGTGAACGACGATAACCCGGTCGATAACCTCTCGACCGAGCAGCTCCGCGATATTTACGCCGGCAAGATCACCAACTGGAAAGAAGTCGGTGGCGAGGACCTGAGGATTCAGGTCATCAACCGAGATGAGGCGTCCGGCACGCGTGAGGCCTTTCGCACCATCGTGATGGACGGCACCCCGTTCGATCGCCGCTCGGCCGTTCTTTCGGGCACGGGCCAGGTGCGCGACGTGGTATCTCGTTCGCGCGGTGCCATTGGCTACATTTCGCTGGGCTTCGTCGATAGCCTCAACGCCAAGACCTCGGTCAAGGCCGTCTCGGTCAATCATGTTGAGGCGTCCGAGAAGACGGTCGCGAGTGGCGGCTATCCCATCTCGCGCGACCTTTACTTCTTTGTGAAGGGTGTGCCTTCGCAGCAGGCGCAGGATTACATCGACTATGTGACGTCCGAAAAGATGGACAAGCAGATTCGCGAGGCGGGCTTTATTCCCGTCACCAACGACGAGAAGGGGAGTGAGTAGCATGGAAGCACAGGAAAACTCCCAGACTGAGCAGAATGTTCAGACGCCCAAGAAGCGCGAGCTGGCGCTCGTATCGCGCAGTACCTATATCAAGGAGAAGGCGCTGCAGTGGATCTTCTTTGCCTGCGCGTTCTTGGCGGTCGTTACCGTCATCCTGATTTTTGTCTTTACCACGTACTCGGCGCTGCCCGTCTTTACTGACATCGGTCTGGCTGACTTCTTTAGCTTTACGTGGGCGCCTTCCGAGGGCCACTACGGCATCTTGTCGCTGCTTGCTGGCTCGGGTCTGGTGACCGTCGGTGCGCTCGCCATGGGCGTGCCGCTGGGCGTGGGTACGGCCGTTTACCTGGTCGAGATTGCCAGCAAGCGCGTGCGCAAGCTCATCAGCCCCGCCGTTGACCTGCTGGCGGGCATACCCTCCATCATCTACGGCTTCTTTGGCATGATCATCATCCGCCCGTTTATCGCACAACTGACCGGCGGCCTTGGTTTTGGTGCGCTGACGGCGTGGTTTGTGCTCGCCATCATGATCGTCCCTACCATCACCACGCTCACCATCGATGCTCTCAATTCCATTCCCATGGGCATTCGCGAGGCATCGTATGCCATGGGCGCCACAAAGTGGCAGACCATCTATAAGGTCGTGCTACCTGCCGCGAAGCTGGGTATCGTTGATGCCATCGTGCTGGGTATGGGCCGTGCCATCGGCGAGACCATGGCCGTGCTCATGGTCGTAGGTAACGCCCCGGTTATTCCCGACAGCATTGCGAGCCCCATCTCGACGCTCACGAGCCAGATTGCGCTCGACATGAGCTATTCCTCGGGTCTGCACCGCTCGGCGCTGTTCGGCATGGGTGTGGTCCTGTTTATCATCTCCGCCACGCTGGTGGGTATCGTTCGTCTGATTTCCAAGAAGAAGAGGGGGTAGGCTATGTCCGATTCCGTTGACACGACGGTCGATACGACCTCGTCGCGCGAGCGCATCAAGCGTGCCCTTTCCCACGGCAAGAAGGGCCGCATCAACAAGGACCTGTCCAACAAGATCATGCTTGGCGTGTTTCGTGCCGCTGCCTACATCACCACGCTGGTGCTGGTCGCTATCATCGCCTACGTGGTCATCAACGGCCTGCCACACATCTCGCTCGACTTTATCTTCGGTTGGCCCCAGGGCGTCAACGCCGAGGGCGGAATTTGGCCCACGATCGTCTCGACCGTCTACGTGACGGCGCTCGCCATGCTTATCTGCACGCCGATCGCTGTGCTGGCAGCCGTCTATCTGGCCGAGTACGCCAAGCAGGGCAAGGTCGTCGAGCTCATTCGCTACGCTGCTGACGCTTTGGCCTCGGTGCCCTCCATCGTTATGGGCCTGTTTGGCTACGCCTTGTTTGTCGAGGCTATGGGCCTGGGCCTTTCGATGGTCTCGGCCGCTCTGGCGCTCGCGCTCTTGATGCTTCCCATCGTCATGCGCACCACCGAAGAAGCCATTCGCGCCGTTCCGCGCTATATCCGTTGGGGCGCGTACGGCCTGGGCGCTACCAAGTGGCAGGTCGTCTCCAAGATCGTGCTTCCTTCGGCCTTTGGCCGCATTGCCACGGGCATCGTCCTTGCCATCGGCCGTGCCATCGGCGAGACCGCCGTGGTGCTCTACACCATGGGCCAGGCCATCAATCTACCTATTTCGCCGCTCGATTCCGGTCGTCCCATGACCGTTCACCTGTACCTGCTTGCCAACGACGGCATCAACATGAACGCAGCCTACGGCACCGCGCTCTTGCTGATGGTGATCATTTTGGCCTTCAACCTGTTTGCGCGCTTCCTATCGCGCAAGCGTCGCTAGTTAAGGAGTCCCATGTCCGTTTATCAGTCCGCTCCCGCGTTGGAGCAAGCGGCCATTACGGCCAAGGATTTCAACTTTTGGTACGGTGACTTTCATGCGCTGACGGGGCTTGACCTCAACATCGCCAAAAACGCCATCACCTCCTTCATTGGCCCTTCGGGCTGCGGCAAGTCGACGTTTTTGCGCTGCATCAACCGCATGAATGACCTGATTGAGGGCACGCGCGTCGAGGGCACCATGACGCTCGACGGCAACGATATCTATGCCGAGGGTGTCGATCCGGTCGATCTCCGTCGTCGCGTGGGCATGATCTTTCAGCAGCCCAACCCGTTTCCCAAATCCATCTACGAGAATGTCGCCTTTGGCCCTCGTCTGCAGGGCGTGACTAGCAAAAGTGACCTCGATGACATCGTGGAAGAATCGCTCAAGCGCGCCAACCTCTGGAAAGAGGTATCCAATCAGCTCAACAAGGATGGTTTGGCGCTCTCGGGCGGTCAGCAGCAGCGTCTGTGCATCGCGCGCGTGCTTGCGGTGCAACCCGATGTCCTTCTGATGGACGAGCCCTGCTCCGCCATCGACCCCACGTCCGTCTCTAAGGTCGAGGATCTGATGGCCGAGCTGGCGCCCGAGATGACGATCATCATCGTCACGCATTCAATGCAGCAGGCAGCTCGCATTAGCGACTACACTGCATTCTTCTTGCAGGAAGTTGCCGGCGAGCCCGCTACGCTCATCGAGTATGGTCAAACCGACGCGATCTTCACCAGCCCGGTGGACTCGCGGACGGAAGACTATATCACCGGCCGCTTTGGCTGATCGGTGCGACTAGTCCCAAGCCGATCGGATCTGGTCCGGTGCGTATTCACTGTGCGGGCGGCATGACCGCACCCAACTGATTGGAGTGAACCATGCGCAAACTGTTTTCCCGTCAGCTCATCGAGGCCCGTCACGAGATGCTGAGCATCTACGAGGCCGTCGATCTGGCCCTCCACGATGCCGTGAAGGCCTATGTGACCGACGACCGCAAGCTCGCCACCAAGACCAAGAAGCGCACGCTTTCGATTGACGCACGCTGCGCCAACCTGGAGGCCGTCTGCTACAACCTGATTGCCACGCAGTCACCGGTCGCCTCCGACTTCCGCTTGCTGCAGACGATCATCTACGTCGACTTTAACCTGCAGCGCATGACCGATAAGGTTCGCCAGATTTGCCGCGCCACGCGTCATATGATCAAGGCCGACATCTCGCTGCCCAAGGAGCTTGTCGGCACGGTCGAGGCCGAGGCTGAGGCCGTCTACCAGGTGCTGGGCTCTTCGCTTTCTGCGCTCGTCACCAACGACATGTCCATCATCTGCAACTTGGCCGTCGAGGACGAGCCAGTGCACGCCGCCTACGAGAAGTTCTTCCGCACCTTTAACCGCATGGACACGGGCGATTTTATGGACGACGACAGCAACTATGACGACCTGCGCCGCGCCATCATGGTATCGCGCTATCTCGATCGCATCGCCTCGATTTCCATCGATGCCGCCTGCCGTCTGACCTTCCTGTTGACCGGACAGCGTATGACTGCCGGTGATATCGCCTGCACTGATGAGGATGAGCTCGAGAGCATGCGCGTGCCTTCGGGCGAGGGTGTTATCATGAGGCCCGCCGTCGACGCTCGCTACGTTGCCAAGGTGCCCACTAACGAGGTCAGCGAGGGTCTTCGCTACCTGCTCGATCATCTTGAGGACGAGGACGATGGCGAGGACGACGAGGAGTAAGTAACCCCGTTCGTCGAAAGATTGTAAATACCTAAGTGAGCGCGGCCTTGCACATGCGGGGCCGCGCTCTTGCGTTAGCATGGGACTACTTGTTTGGCTGTCAGCGGAGGCGATTAGCAATGGATAACTATTTGGACTTGATGCGCGCTCGCCGCGAGCAGATTCTGGAACGTTTTTATGCGGCGCTCGATCGCGCAGGCCGTCCCCACGACGCCGCGCGCCTCATTGCCGTGTCCAAGACCGTTGGTGTCGATGAGACCGTTGCCGCCATCCAGGCGGGGTATCGCCATTTTGCCGAGAATCGCCCGCAGGAGCTGGTTCGCAAGCTCACGGGTCTGGCGGAGCATCCGGAGCTGCCCGAGGTGCGCTTCGATATGATCGGCAACCTGCAGACCAATAAGATCAATGCGGTGCTGGGCTCAGCCGAGCTGATTCACTCGGTGGGTTCGCTGCATCTGGCGCAGGCGATCTCGAGCCGTGCTGTCCGCAAGATTGAGGCAGGCGAGCTCGCCGGCCCCCAGCGTGTGCTCATTGAGGTCAATGTGAGTGGTGAGGAGTCGAAGGGAGGCTTTTCGCCCGATGTGACTCGCGCCGCCGCGGGTGAGCTTGCGGAACTTGAGGGAATTTGCGTACAGGGGCTTATGACTATGGCGCCCCGGGGGAATAAGGATGTGGCACGCCGCACCTTTGCGGGGCTTCGTGAGCTGAGGGATGAGCTGGAGGCGGCGCATCCCGATTTGAACCTGCCTGAGCTTTCCTGCGGCATGAGCGAGGACTTTGAGCCTGCCCTTGAGGAGGGCTCTACGCTCGTTCGCCTGGGCAGGGTAGTATTTAGCCCGGAGTTTGCAGTAAAATAAGGCTCTGAAGTGCGCACTGATTATCGGGGCGCCTGCACTAAACCGCGAGAGGACACAACCATGGGCTTCCTTGACGAGATTAAAAATAAGATGCACCTGGGCGGCCAGCAGGGTTACGACCAGGGTTATGGCCAGGACGATGACTACGGTTACGATGACGGCTATGACGATGGTTATCAGGGCAACGGCTACAGCGGTGCTTCGGGCGAGGGCTTCTACACCCAAGACGAGCCGAGCAACGGCCTGCTTGGTCAGACGCGCCGCGGTGAAGCTGAGTCGGTTGCCGTGTATACGCGCTCCGGTCAGCTGGTCGGCGATGACTCCCGCCATGCCACGACGTATAACCCGCCTTCGCGCTCGCAGGACAGTGTTGCGAGCGGTTATCGTCCTGGTGCCTATGACACGCCGTCGAGCTACGCCGAGAACACCCGCGCCCGTGCCGCCGCTGCGCCCGCGCCTGCACCGAGCGATGCCTCGGCCTATGCGAGCAATATCATCAACGCCACGCCGCAGCTGCCGGCCTATGTCCTGCGCCCCGAGAGCTATGACGACGTGGAGACCGTGGTGCGCCGCGTTCGCACCAAGCAGCCTGTCGCACTGATTTTTGTGGGCGTACGCACCGAAGTTGCCAAGCGCGTCTTGGACTTCTCTTACGGCTTTGCCTGCGGTCTGGGTGCCACGGTCAAGGAGGTGGGCGACCGCGTGTTCATGGTGCTGCCCGCCGGTTGCGAGGTCAAAGATTCCGATCTCAAGAAGCTTCGTGCCGACGGCTACCTCAAGTAAAGACAAGACGAGGAGATTCCCATCAACATCTACACTATCGTCCAGCTGGTCAACACGCTGTTCAACTTCTATTCCACGCTCATTGTCGTCTACTGCTTTATGACGTGGATTCCCATGAAGCAGGGTGGTTTGCTTCAGGATATTGCCGCGGTGCTTGATAGCGTGTGCGGTCCGTGGCTTAACCTGTTCCGTCGTTTCATCCCGCCGATGGGCGGTATCGATTTTTCGCCGGTCGTTGCGATTATTGCGTTGCAGTTGGTGCAGAGGCTGGTTCTGCAGCTTCTTATAGGTATACTCGTGTAGAACTGACTTAGTAACTTACGTCGGGCGTGTAGCGCCGAGGCGATGAAAAAGGAGACTTGTTATGGCTATTACCCCTGCAGACATCCAGGCTCAGACTTTCTCTGAGGCCAAGCGTGGCTACGATCCTGCTGAGGTCGACGTCTTCTTGGAGACGCTGTCCTCCGAGGTTGACGCTATGCTCGCTAAGATCGTCGACCTTAAGGGTCGTCTGACTGCCACCGAGCAGCAGCTTGCCGATGCGCAGGCTCAGCTTGCCCAGGCTCAGGATGCCACCGCCCAGGCCGCTCCTGCCGCCCCCGTGGCTGCTCCCGCCCCTGACTTCTCCGCTCAGGAGCGCCAGATTTCCGCTGCCCTGATCGCTGCCCAGCAGACCGCTGAGACCATCGTCAACGATGCCAACGAGAACGCTGAGCGTATCCGCAACGAGGCTGACGCCAAGGCCCGCGAGGTTATCCGCCAGGCTCTGACTGAGAAGCAGGCCGAGCTCGAGGAGATCGATCGTCTCAAGGCTTCCCGTGAGGAGTTCAAGGCCGAGTACCTCAAGCTCATCCAGCACTTCATGGACGATGCCCAGAACTCCTTCCCGGCCGACCTCATGGCCTCCACGCCGGTCGGTTCCGCCGCTTCTCCTGCGGTGGCTGTTCCCGCCGAGCCGCTGCCCGTCGCTGACCCGGTTGTCCCCGTGGCCGATCCTTTCGCCCCGATCGACAACTTCGCTGCCGACGACCTGGACTAACATTCGGCCTACAATTTAGTGCCTAGAAAGGACCTGCAGCTTGCGGGTCCTTTTTTATGACTGTGCCGGGGTGCGTAACATAAAAAACCGAGCCCTGCACATAGTGGCGCAGAACTCGGCGAACGGGTGAGCGGTAAAAGGTAGGTTTTAGGGCATGTGCCAAAAACTACTTGAGGAGGAAGTCGGGGAGGGGAATGGTACGGGCCTCGCGATGCTCGGGATCGGCGATGTGGTCGGCAGGATAGCCACAGACGAGCATGTGATAGGGATAGACGCCCTTGGGCAGATTGAACTGCTCTTGTGCCACCTCAGGCTTAAAATGGCATACCCAGCACGTTCCCAGGCCCTGCTCGGTGGCCTCCATCATCATCTGATCACACACGATGGACGTATCGATTTCACTGGAATTCATCTGATCATACGGGCGCACCCAAGCATCATCGGTAACGCTGCAAATAAGGAAGACAAGCGGAGCGCCAAAGATAGACCCATCACGAGCAAACCGAGGCTGACAAGCAGCAGCCTTCTCCAGAAGCTCAGGCGTATCCAACACCATCACACGGGTTGGATGGTTATTACAAGCAGAAGGAGCAATACGCCCAGCCTCAACAATGGCATCCACCACAGCCTGCTCAACAGAACGGTCCTCAAACTCGCGACAAGAATACCGACCACGAGCCAGATCCAAATAAGACATACAAGCCCTCCTAAAATTAAAAATCAAACAAACCAAAAGTAACCCAAAGAGGACCCAAAGCAGCAATCAGCCAAACGCTCATCAAGGGCCAAAGTGTCCGAACGGATACCAAAGGTCCCTTCAGCCAAACCCCCATCGCGCTAAATCTACCAGCCAAAGTTC